>NZ_JBICBL010000001.1:716035-1231582 GCF_043089925.1 Streptomyces sp. NPDC013457 | reverse complement strand
TTGCCGAGCTGCGGGGTGGCGATCCGCTTGCCCTTGACGTCGTCGAGGGTCTTGATCTTCTCCGGGTTCACGACGAGCTTCACACCGCCGGAGGCGGAGCCGGAGATGATGCGGAGGTTCTTCCCCTTCGACTTGGTGTAGCCGTTGATGGAGGGGGAGGGGCCGATGAAGCCGATGTCGATGGACCCGGCGTTGAGGGCCTCGATCTCGGAGGGGCCGGCGTTGAAGGTGGAGACCTTCAGCTGGGTTCCGCCCAGCTCCTTCTGGATGATGCCTTCCTCGTCGCCCACCAGGGCGGTGGCGTGGGTCAGGTTCGGGAAGTAGCCGAGCCGGACCGTGTCGGCCGAGAGCTTCTCGCCCTCGGCGGCCACCTTCTTCTCGTCGCTCTTGGCGTCGGAGCCGTAGCCGCACGAGGCGATCAGGAGGGGGAGCGCGGTGATGGCGGCGACGTTGCGCAGGGTGGTGGTGAGCGGTCTGGCGGCAGACACGGAGGTGTCCTCTCAGGGGCTGGGTGATCAGGAAGGTGCGGACGGACGGCCTGAGACGGAAGGTTCACGCCTCGGGCGGACGGCTGCCTGAGACGGGCGGTTCACGCCTCAGGCGGGCCGACAGAGGGCGCTGGACGTGCGGCCGAGATCGATGTGGCGACGGGAGGTCAGCAGGGGCGGGCGACGGACGTCGCGATCGAGCGTGTGCGGAGCCGTCATGTGCCACCCCTCCTGATCCCTAGTTCTCCTACCTGGTTGATAGGGATCGTGGCAGAAGGTCGCCGGTGGCCCAAGAGGGATTTCATATTCCGGACGGGGATGTCTCGAAATATGGGATCGGGTGGCGGGTGACCGGGTCGGTCAGGGGTTGACCCAGGCGTCCGGTGCGGTGGCCAACGCCGAGATCTCCGCAGGCAGTTCGGCCGACGCGACGTCGGCGAGCGACACTCCTTCGAGGATCTCGCGCACATTGGAGCGGAGGGCCACCCAGAGCGGGAGCAGCGACTCGGCGGAGCCCGTGTAGGAGAGATCCGGTGGCCGGACCCCGCGTACCGAGACGAGCGGGCCGTCCACGACCCGTATGACGTCCGCGATGCTGATGGACTCGGCGGGCTTGGCCAGCCGGTAGCCGCCGTTGCCGCCCCGCCGGCTGACGACGAGACCGCCCCGGCGCATGTCGTTCAGGATGCCTTCGAGGAACTTGTGCGGGATGTCCTGCGCCTCGGCGATCGCCTCCGTCTTCAGAGGCTCGTCCGACCGCGATACGGCGAGTTGCAGTGCGGCACGTACCGCGTAGTCCGCCCTGGCTGAGATCCGCATGGGAGCAGTATCCCGCACCGTCCCGCGGACGGGGGTGGGGCGGGGTGGCCGCGGACGGCCGCCCGCCGGCCCCGTTTGTGTCGGCCACGCTAAGGATCGACCAACTCGGCCCCACAGGCCGGGCGATGGTTGACGGGCGGCGAGATGTACTGCTCAATGGGTCGCATGGATGCCGATCAGCGCCTGTCCACCCGCCACCACATCGACTTCTGTCGCGTGTGGTCCGCGGCGTGTCGCGGCTGACGCGGCAGCGGGCCGCCCGAACGGCCCCTCCCTCCACCGGTGCCCCCGTCACGGGCCGTTCCCTCTCCTCGTAGCACCGCCGCACGCGCGCGCCGCGCCGACCGTCGCGCGTTCGTGTACGGAGAGTCCCGTATGACGTGACGCGCGCCGCCGCCGCACCACCCGGGCCGGGGCACGCACCCCGCCGCCCTCACCCCTGCTCACCCTCCCGCCCCCCTGAAGCGCCGTCGCAGCCGGCCGCGCCCCGGGCCGCTCCGGCGCGCCCGCACGCCGCCCCGCGCCGGCCCACGAGGTCCTGACGTCCCAGGGCCTCCGGACCCCCAGGACCTGAGGAAAGGCCAACTCCCATGCCAGTGGAATTCCTTGGCATCGCCGCCACCCACGACGGCTCCGAGACCACCGCGCGCTCCGGTGCCGCCTTCGACAAGGAGTACACGCTCCGGCTCGCCCGGGCACACGAGGAGCACGGCTGGGACCGGGTGCTGTTCGCCTACGGTTCCGGATCACCGGACCCCGCGCCGGCCGCCGCGTACATCGCGAGCCGCCTGGACCGGCTCCAGATCCTGCTGGCCCACCGCCCCAATGTCTCGTACCCGACCTTCGCCGCGAAGACCTTCGCCACCCTCGACCAGATCAGCGGGGGCCGGCTGACCGTCCACTTCATCACCGGCGGCAGCGACCACGAGCAGGGCCGCGAGGGAGACACCCTCACCAAGGACGAGCGCTACGCCCGCACCCGTGAGTACATCGGGATCGTCAAGAAGATCTGGACCACCCACGAGCCCTTCGACCACGAGGGCGAGCACTACCGCTTCCACGACTTCGTCAGCGACGTCTTCCCGTTCCGGCAGCCGCGCCCCGACGTGTCGTTCGGGGGCTCCTCGCCCGCCGCGTACGCCGCCGGCGGCGCCGAGGCTGACATCTACTGCCTCTGGGGCGAGCCCCTGGCGGAGACCGCCGCCCAGATCGAGGCGGTGAAGGCCGCCGCCAAGGCCGCCGGCCGGACCGACCTACCGCGCATCCAGGTGGCGTTCCGCCCGATCATCGCCCCGACCGAGGAACTGGCCTGGGAGAAGGCCCGGCGCACGGTCGGGGCCATCAGGGCGCGGCGCGCGGAAGGGCTCGTACGTCACCACCGCGGGGACGCCCCGCAGAACACCGGCTCGCAGCGGCTGATCGCCATCGCCGAGGCGGGCGAGCGCTACGACCGTGCCCTGTGGACCCCGACGGCCGCGGCGACCGGCGGCGCGGGCAACTCGAACGCCCTGGTCGGCACCCCGGAGACGGTCGCCCAGGCCCTGCTCGACTACTACGACCTCGGCGTCGACATCCTCTCCGCCCGCGGCTACGACCTGTTGGACGACGCGATCGACTTCGGCCGGTACGTAATCCCGATCGTGCGCGAGGAGGTCGCCAAGCGCGACGCGGAGCGCGCGGCCCGAGGTACCCGCCAGACCCTCGCGACGGTGAGCGGATGAGCTCCGTCACCCGACCACGCGCCTCCCGCGAGCCGCTGACGGTCGTGCGCGTCCCCGTGACCGACCCGCGCGTCGAGCCGCTGCTGCGCGAACTCGGCGACGAGTACGCCGCCCGCTACGGGACGGACGCCCACACCGAGCTCGCCGCCTACCCCGACGAGGAGTTCACCGAGCCGTACGGCGGGACGCTGCTCCTCCTCCTGGAGGGCGGTGAGCCCGTCGCGGGCGGCGCCTTCCGGCGGTACGACCCCGACACCGCGGAGCTCAAGAGGATCTGGACGCACTCCGCCCACCGGCGGCGCGGACTGGGCCGCCGGGTGGTCGCGGAGCTGGAGCGGGAGGCGGGCGCCCGCGGATACCGGCGGATCTTCCTGACCACCGGTCCGCGCCAGCCCGAGGCCCGCGGGCTCTACCTGGCCGCCGGCTACACACCGCTCTTCGACACCGGAGCCGATCCGGCGACCCTCCGCCTGCTGCCGTTCGAGAAGCACCTACCGGACGACGGCCGCGACACGGACAGCCTCAGGGTCGTCCCCGTCCGCCACTACGCCCGCTGGGCCGCGGCCGTCGCCGTCGTCGTGCTGGTCGCCCAGTTCGGCCACGGCCTCGCGACCAACCCGGTCTGGGAATGGGACGTCTTCCGTGCCTACTTCCTGTCCGAGACGATCGTCCAGGCCGTGTGGGTCACCCTCCAGCTCACCGCCTACGCCACCGCCCTCGGCTTCCTCCTGGGCACCGCCCTCGCCTTCATGCGGCTCTCGCGCAGCCCGGTGCTCCGGACCGTGGCCTGGACCTACATCTGGATCTTCCGGTCCATCCCGATGATCGTCCAGCTGGTGTTCTGGTTCAATCTCAGCGCCCTCTACGAGAGGCTGGGCGTCGGGATCCCCTTCGGCCCGGTGCTCTGGTCCGTCGACAGCAACAGCCTGATCGGCACCATGGGCGCCGCGATCATCGGACTGACGCTGCATCAGGCCGCCTACGCCGCCGAGATCGTGAGGGGCGGGGTCATCGCCGTCGACCACGGGCAGCTGGAGGCCGCCGCCGCGCTGGGCATCCCCCGGCCGCGGCAGATCCGGCGCATCGTGCTCCCGCAGGCCATGCGCGCCATCCTCCCCACGGCCGGCAACGAGATCATCGGCATGCTGAAGGGCACCTCGGTGGTCTACGTGATGGCGATCGGCGAGCTGTTCTACCAGGTGCAGGTGATCTACGGCCGCAACGGCCGCGTGATCCCGCTGCTGCTGGTCGCCACCGCCTGGTACGTGCTCCTCACCTCGCTGCTGTCGGTCGCCCAGTACTACGTGGAGCGCCGCTTCGCCCGGGGGAGCAACCGCACCCCGCCGCCCACACCCTTCCAGCGCGTACGTCGCCTCGTCCGCGATGTGCGCGATCTGAGTGCCCGCCCGGCCCGGCCCGACCGTCCCGTCGTCCCCCTGGAGCCCCTGCGAGGCGGCCGATGAGTGACGTGCGCGAACTGGGTGACGGGAACCGCGTCGGTCAGGTGATGGTGGACGTCCGCGGCGTCCACAAGAGCTTCGGTTCGCAGGAGGTGCTGCGCGGTGTCGACCTCCAGGTGCGCGCCGGTGAGGTCACGGTCGTCCTCGGCCCGTCCGGCTCGGGGAAGTCCACGCTGCTGCGGACCGTCAATCAGCTGGAGAAGGCCGACCGGGGGTGGATCGCCGTCGACGGCGAGCTCATCGGCTACCGCCGCTCGGGCGGGAAGCTGTACGAGCTGAGGGAGCGGGACGTACTGAAGCAGCGCACCCACATCGGGTTCGTCTTCCAGAACTTCAACCTCTTCCCGCATCTGACCGTGTTGGGCAACCTCGTCGAGGCGCCGGTCTCCGCGCTGCGCCGGCCCCGCGAGGAGGCCGAGGAGACCGCACGGCGACTGCTCGCCCGGGTCGGTCTCGCGGACAGGGCCGACGCCTTTCCGCGGCAGCTCTCCGGCGGCCAGCAGCAGCGCGTGGCCATCGCCCGCGCGCTCGCCCTCGAACCGAAGGTGCTGCTCTTCGACGAGCCCACCTCGGCGCTCGACCCCGAGCTCGTCGGCGAAGTCCTGGACGTCATCAAGGACTTGGCCCGCTCCGGCACCACCATGATCGTCGTGACCCACGAGATCGGCTTCGCCCGCGAGGTCGCCGACACCGTGGTCTTCATGGACGACGGCGCCGTGGTGGAGCAGGGCCCGCCCGGGGCCGTACTCGACGCCCCTCGGCACGAACGCACCCGAGCCTTCCTTTCCAAGGTCCTCTGACCCTCCTTCCCCGGCCCCGTTCCTCCTCCGCCCCCTCCCTCCTCCGACCCCTTCCTTCCTCGCCTCTCGGCACTCAAGGAGCACCCATGCCCACCCCGCTCACGCGCCGCACCACCACGACGGCCGCCGCGGCCCTCGGACTGACCCTCACCCTCGCCCTCGCGGGCTGCGGAAACCCCACCGACGGCGGGACGACCGAGGTCGCGGCCGCGTCGGGCGCCACGACGAAGATCAACCTGAGCCCGGACCAGAACCGCGTCACGACCCCCAAGGTCGACTCCATAGCGGCGAAGGTCCCGGAGAAGATCCGCAAGAGAGGCACCCTGGAGATCGTCGACTCCTCCGGCTCCGCCGCGCCGCTGACCTTCTACGCCACCGACAACAAGACCGTCATCGGCGTCGAGACCGACCTCGCCTCTCTCGTCGCCGACGTCCTCGGCCTCGAACTCCACATCAACACCGTCTCCTGGGAGAACATCTTCGTCGGCCTCGACAGCGCCAAGTACGACGTCGGCTTCAGCAACATCACCGTCACCGAGGAGCGGAAGGAGAAGTACGACTTCGCCACCTACCGCGAGGACAACCTGGGCTTCGAGGCGAAGAAGGGCAGCGGCCTGAAGGTCGCCGGGCCCGAGGACGTGGCGGGCAGGAAGGTCGCCGTGAGCAGCGGCACCAACCAGGAGAAGCTGCTCGTGGAGTGGAGCAGGGAGAACGAGAGGGCCGGCCGGAAGCCGGTCGACATCGCGTACTACCAGAACGACAGCGACACCTACCTCGCCCTCCAGTCCGGCCGGATCGACCTCTACCTCGGGCCGAACCCCACCGCCGCCTACCACGCGGCCACCACAGGGAAGACCGAGGTCGTCGGCACCTACTCCGGGGCGGGGGCCACCCTCCAGGGCCTCATCGCCGCCACCACCAAGAAGGACAGCGGCCTCGTCGAGCCGCTCGCCGCCGCGCTCGACGAGGTCATCGAGAACGGCACGTACGCCGAGGTGCTGAAGCGCTGGGGCCTCTCCGACGAGGCCGTGCCCACCTCCGAGATCAACCCGCCCGGCCTCCCCAAGACCGCCGGCTGACGCCCGCCCGACCGCCGACCGACGCCTGCTCACGCTCCCGAAGGATCCGCCATGGCCACCGTCCTCTCCGTCTCCGGAAGTCCCTCCGCCACCTCCCGAACCGCCCGACTCCTGCGCCACCTGGACGCGCGCCTCGCCGCCCAGGGGCACGAGGTCGTCCCGCTGGACGTCCGTACCCTTCCCGCCGACGCGCTGCTCGGTGCCGACTTCGCGCACCCGGCGATCGTCGAGGCGGCCGCGCTCTTCGACCGGGCCGACGGGGTCGTCATCGGCACGCCCGTCTACAAGGCGGCCTACTCGGGGCTGCTGAAGTCCCTGCTCGACCTGCTTCCCCAGTACGCGCTCGCGGGCAAGGTCGTCCTCCCGCTGGCGACCGGCGGAACCACGGCGCACGTCCTGGCGATCGACTACGCGCTCCGCCCTGTCCTCAGCTCCATGGGCGCCGCGCACATCGTCCAGGGCTGGTTCACGCTCGACAAGGACCTCACGGTCGGCGGTGACGGCGTCCTGACCGTCGCTCCGGGCGCGGCCGAGGGCCTCGGCCAGGTCGTCGACCGCTTCTCCGACGCCCTCGCCCACCGCCGTACGGCCCTTCTGGCGGCCACCGGCTGAGCGGCCGCCGGCCCGCCCGGCCGCCTGGGCAGAGCGGCGGCTGCCCGCAGTCGGGCGGCAGCCCCGCGCCGAGCCCCCGATCCGCGCCTCGCCGTGCGGCCCGCCTTTCGCCGTGCGGCCCGTCCGCGCCGTGCGGCCCGCGCCCCCCGCTTCGTACCGTCGACCAGGAAGGCACCGCCTCCGTGTCCGCACCCTCCGACCCCACACCCGCGTCCTCCCCGGCTCCGCCGCCGCACCTCCACCTCGCCGTCGCGCTCGACGGCGCCGGCCGGCATCCGGCGTGGCGCGAGCCCGGCCGCTGGGCCGACCTCGTGGCCGAGGCCGAGCGCGGGCTGCTCGACTTCGTCACGATCGACCCGCGGGGCCGCCTGGACGCGGTGCTCGTCGCCGCCCGGGTCGCACGGCAGACCCGGCACATCGGCCTGGTGCCGACGGTGGTCGCCACCCACACCGAGCCGTTCCACGTGGCCAGGGCGATCGCCACCCTCGACCACGTGAGCGGAGGTCGCGCGGGCCTGCGCGTCCAGGTGTCGGCGCGGCGGATCGAGGCGGCGCAGGTCGGCCGCCGTACGTTCTCCGGGCTGCGGGCCGTGGACCGCGACACCCCGGGGGGCCGGGTGCTGACGGGCGAGCTCTTCGACGAGGCCGCCCACCACGTGGAGGTCGTGCGCCGGACGTGGGACAGCGGGGCGGACGACGTGGAGGTACGGGACGTCCGCACCGGGAGCCCCGGCGGTCGCCGCCGACCCCACCATCTCGGCCTCGTGGGCAGGCGCTTCGGCGTGGTGGACGCGTCGGTCACGCCCCGGCCGCCGCAAGGACAGCCCGTCGTGAGCACGTCGGCCCACGGCGGTGTGGCGTACCGGCTCGTGGGCCGCGCCGCCGACATCGGGTACGTCACCCCGCGCGACACCGACCACGTGCGCGGCGCCGTCGCCGGGATACGTACGGCCCAGGCGGCGGCCGGGCGCGCGGCGGAGCCGCTGCACGTCTTCGGCGACCTTGTCGTGTTCCTGGACGGCGACCCCGAGGAGGCCGAGGACCGCAGGGCCCGCCTCGAAGGCGGCGCGGGTGAGGCGTACACCGGCGACGCCACGGTCTTCACGGGCACCCCCGGCCGACTGGCGGATCTGCTCCTGGAGTGGCGCGCGGCCGGCCTGACCGGCTTCCGGCTGCGCCCCGGGGAGGTCACCCACGACCTGGAGCGGGTCACCCGGGACCTGGTGCCGGAGCTCCAGCGCCGCGACGCCTTCCGGCGCGCCTACGAGGCGGACACGCTGCGCGGGCTGCTCGGGCTCGGCAGCCCCGCCGGCCGCCGTACCACCGCCCGACTCGCGGGAGCGGCACGAAGGTGAACGGCACAGCGCGGAGCCGATCGCCACCACAACGCCCTTCCAGGCAGAACCACTTGGCCCCAGGTCCCACGACCACGGGCCCACGACCACGGACCCGCGACCACGGGCCCGCGACCACGGGGCCCACTGCCACGGGCCCGCGACCCCAGGTTCCACGACCCCCAATTTCCACGACCCCAGGTTCCACGACCCCAGGCCACTCGACCTCGGGCCCTACGCCCCAGGCCTCACGACCCACGCCCCCAGGTCCCCAGGCCTCACGCCCCCAGGCCTCACGCCCCCACGCCCCCGAACCCTTCGACGCAGCCACCTCCGACCGACCGCTGAGGAGCACCCGACCATGTCCCGCATCCCGCTCGGGGTCCTCGACCTCGTCCCGATCTCGTCCGGCTCGACCGCGGCCGAGGCGCTCCGCAACACCGTCGACCTCGCGCAGCAGGCCGAGCGGTTCGGCTACAGCCGGTACTGGTTCGCCGAGCATCACCTCAACCCCGGCGTGGCCGGGGCCTCGCCGGCGGTCGTCCTGGCCCTGACCGCCTCGGCGACCTCCACGATCAGGATCGGATCGGGGGCCGTACAGCTCGGTCACCGCACCGCCCTGTCCACCGTCGAGGAGTTCGGGCTGATCGACGCCCTGCACCCCGGACGCCTGGACCTGGGCCTCGGCCGCTCGGGCGGCAGGCCCCCGGGACCGGCGCAGGAGCCCCGGCCGACCACCACGCCGGTCGTCGACGGGCGGACCCCCAACGGGCTCAGGATTCCTCCGCGGTTCTCCTTCGAGAACCTGGTCGGGTCGCCGCGCTTCCTCCTCCAGCACCAGCTGCTGCACCAGCCCGGTGCCCGCCCCCAGGAGTACGGCGAGCAGGTGGAGGACATCCTCGCGCTCCTGCGCGGCGACTACCGCTCGGCGGACGGACTCGAAGCGCACGCCGTCCCCGGTGAGGGCGCCGACGTGCAGGTGTGGATCCTCGGCAGCAGCGGCGGCCCGAGCGCCGACGTCGCGGGCCGCAACGGCCTGCGCTTCGCGACCAATTACCACGTCAGCCCGGCGACCGTACTGGAGGCCGCCGAAGGCTACCGCGCCGCTTTCCAGCCCTCCGACGGCCTGGAGAAGCCGTACGTCAGCGTCTCCGCGGACGTCGTGGTCGCCGAGGACGACGAGACCGCCCGCGAGCTGGCCACCGGCTACGGCCTGTGGGTCCGCAGCATCCGTACGGGAGAGGGCGCCATCCCCTTCCCGACCCCGGACGAAGCCCTCGACCACGCCTGGACGGAGGGGGACCTGGCGCTGGTCGCCGACCGTGTCGACACCCAGTTCACCGGCTCCCCGGGGCGGGTCGCCGACCAGCTCGAACAACTTCAGGAGGCGACAGGCGCGGACGAGCTGATCATCACCACCATCACCCACTCCCATGCCGACCGGGTCCGCTCCTACCGCCTGCTCGCGGAGGAGTGGCACCGCCGCTGAACGGGGCCGGATGCTGGTGGCGAGTCTTCAGCACGTCGCCTCCATGTACGCCGGAGCGGTGTCGGTGCCGCGCGTCGTCGCCGTGGCGACGAAGATGTCGCCTGCGGACACCGCCGTCCTGATGGGCGGCAGCCTGCTGATGGCGGGCATCGCCACCCTGCTCCGGACCCTTGGCATCGGCCGCTTCGTCGGCTCGCGCCCTCCCTCTCCGACGACTTCTACGGCGGCTTCCCCGAGTGGGCGCAGATCGTGCTCGGCTCCGGCGTCTCCACCGGCCGCATCGTCGCGGCACGCTGAACCTCGTCTTCAACCACCGTCGGATCAGGGCGGGTTCGGCCGCTCCGGCGGAGGCCGCACCGTCGGCGGCGCCGACGCACTGACGCGGTCGCCGTACCGAGGAGCGCCGCTCGCCCGGGGTCGGGGCGGGCGGTGCTCTCTCGTCGTACCCCTTGACGCTCCTCCGCAGCCCTTCGATACTGGCGGCCAAATCGATTTGGCCAAATCGATTTGGCTCTCCGTCCAGGGCCGGATCGCGGCTGAAATCCGAGCGTGCAACGACGCCCGAACGGAGCCCGAACGTGTCCCGTCCCCGCACGACCCCACCGCAACCCCAGACCCACCAGTTCCATGACCAGGAAAAGGACCAGGCCGGGGCTGATCCCCAGCCCCGAGCCCAGTCACCCGCCCAGGCCGAGCCCCGGCCCCATCCCGTCGACGAGTCCCGCCCCCTCGGCCGGATTCTGCTCTTCGGGATCCAGCACGTCCTCGTCATGGCCGCCACCCCCATCTCGGCGATCTTCCTGATGAGCGCGACCCTCCGCCTCGACCCCGGCCTGACCGTCAATCTGCTCTCCGCGGCCTTCGTGCTCTCCGGAGTGGGATCGCTGATCCAGTCGCTCGGCCCCTGGAAGTTCGGCCCCCGGCTGCCGTTCGTGATGCTTCCGGGCGGCGCGCCGCTCATCCTCTTCCTCGCCATCGCCGAACAGCACGGGCTGCGCACGGCCACCGGCGCCGTGATCCTCACCGCCGCCTTCTACTTCGTCGTGCTGCCGGTCTTCTCGCGGCTGCTGGCGTTCTTCCCGGCCCTCGTCATCGGCACGATGATCGTCATCGTCGGCGTCAACCTGGTGAAGGTCGGAGCGGTCCTCGTCACCGGCCGGCCGGGCCAGCCCGGCTTCGCCGACCCGCTCAACCTCGGCCTCGGCATGGCCACCATCGGCTTCACCGTCGCCTTCTACCTGCTCTTCAGCGGCATCTTGCGCCAACTCGCCGTCATGCTCGGCCTCCTCGCCGGCACCGCTCTCGCCGCGGCTCTCGGCGCCGTCGACCTCGGCCGCGCCGCCGACGGCGGTCTGTTCACCCTGCCGGAGCTGATGCCCTTCGGCTCACCCCAGTTCAACCTCGTCGCCGCCCTGCCCCTGATGCTCTACAGCCTCGCCTCCATGGCGGAGGCCACGGGGCAGACGGTCATCAACGCCGAGGCCGTCGGCAAGGAGATCGACAAGCGCACCGACGTCCCCAAAACCGTCCGCGGCGACGCGCTCACCTCGCTCTTCGGCGGCTTCTTCGGGCTCCCGCTCATGGTCACCAGCGGCGAGAACATCGGGATCGTCCGTGTCACGGGGGTCCGCAGCCGTTACGTGACCGCCGCGGCCGGCGCCGTCCTCGTCGTCATCGGCTTCCTGGCGCCCGTGACCCGCGCGATCAGCGTCATCCCGTCCGCAGTCGTCGGCGGCACGGCGATGGTCGTGTTCGCCGTGATCACCGTGCTGGGCGTCCAGATGCTCGGCCGTTCCGACCTCGACAGGCACACGAGCACCTTCGTCTGCGCCGTCGCCCTGGCGCTCGGGCTGCTGCCGATCCTCGTCCCCGGTGTGTACGGCGGCTTCCCGCCCAACGTCCGCATCCTCCTCGAAAGCGGCGTCGCCGTCGGCGCGTTCGTGGCCGCCGTCCTCAACATCCTCTTCCACCACGTCCGGCCGAGCGTCACGGCCCGCATGACCCCCGCCACCCCGACCGCTCAAGCCCCGGAGAGCGGCACGGTCCCGGAGACCGGCACAGTCCCCGCGCCGACGTCGGCCCCGTCGACCACCACCGGCCCGACCACCACCGGCCCGACCGACACCCTCCCGACCACCGCCCACCCGAGCGACACCTTCCGTACGGAAAGCGACCGATGAACCCGCTCACGCGCGACCTCCTCCACGGCTCCGGCCACGGCCCCGGCCCGCTCCTCCTCGTACCGGACGCCGTCCTGCTGCCCGAAGGCCCGGCCGAGGGCCACGCGGCCGTCGTCGCCGACGGTGTCTTCCGGGCCGTGGGGCCCGTGGAGGAACTGGTACGCACGCACCCGCACCTCGACCCCGTGCGCCTCTCCGGCCACGTCCTCATGCCCGGCTTCGTCGACGCCCACCACCACCTCACCCAGAGCTTCGGCTCCGCGCTCGCCTTCGGCGAACCGTCGGAGATCTTCCGCCGGGTGTGGGTACCGCTCGAAGGCGCCCTCGACGAGGAATCGGCCTACGTGGCAGCGAAGTTGGCCGCGTACGAGGCCCTGCGCGGCGGGTTCACCACCGTCGCCGACGCCGGAACCCGCGCCGACGTCGACGTCGACGTGATCGCGTCCGCCGCCCGCGACGCCGGCATCCGCTGTGTGCTCGGGCTCGTCTGCAACGACGCCGACACCGAGAACCCGTCCGTCCTGGACGGTGCCGAGAAGCATCTCGCGCGCTACGACGGCGATCCGCTCGTCCACCCCTCCCTCGCCGTCTCCATCCCCGAGGCCGCCACCGAGAAGACCCTCCGCGGCACCGCGCGCCTCGCCGCCGAGTCCGGGGCCGTCGTCCAGATCCACGTCAACGAGCACCTCGCGGGCGTCGAGCGCTCTCTCGTACGACACGGACTGCGCCCCCTGGAGCACCTCCACCACATCGGTGCTCTGGGACCCCAGCTGCTCGCCGCGCACGCCACCCTCCTCACCCCGCGCGAGCTCACCCTGCTCGCCGACACCGGTACGGCGGTCAGCTACAACCCCGTCGCCAGCGCCTGGAAGGGCAACGCCGTCGCTCCCGCCACCGCCATGGCCGAACGCGGCGTCCGCTTCGGACTCGGCACGGACGGCACGCGGGGCGACGGCTTCCGCCTCGCCGAAGCGGCCGAGTTCGCCCAGCGGCTCGCGTACGGCCTGGTCACCGGCGACTCGTCCTGCGGCGCCGGCTGGACCTGGCTGGAGCACGCCACGCGCCGGGGCGCCGACGCCGTCGGGCTCGGCGCGCGGACCGGCGCGATCGCCGAGGGCCTCGCCGCCGACTTCCTCCTCGTCGACGTCACCAACCCCGAGCTCGCGCTCTCCTGGGACCTGCCCTGGGAGCTGGTACGGCGCGGCAACCGAGACCAGATCAGCGCCGTGTTCGTCGAGGGCCGCCTGCGCCTGTGGTGCGGCCGGCCCGTCGACTGGGACGGCCCCGCCCTCGTGAGCCGGGCGGCCGAACTGGCCCGCGCCGCCGTGGGAAAGGCCGCCATCACCCGCGTACACCCCACCTCCACGACGGCACGGGAACGGAGCACCGCGCGGTGAGCGCGGAGACCCTGGCGGTGCTCGCCGTCACCGTCGCCGTAGCCGCGTTCGTCCAGGGCGGCAGCGGGCTCGGCTTCGCCCTGATCGTCGCTCCGGTGGCGGGCATCCTCGACCCCGGGCTCCTCCCGGTGTTCGTCCTGGCGTCGATGATCCCGCTCAACGCGTACGTCGTCTGGCGCGAGCGGGCCTCGCTCGACCTGCGCGGCGCGCGCTGGATCACGGGCGCGCGGCTCGCCGCCACCCCCGGCGGACTGGCGCTGCTCTGGCTGATCCCGGACCGGAGCCTCGGCCTCTTCGTGGGCGTCGCCACCGTGCTCGCCGCCGTGGCCAGCCTGGCCACGCCCGCGTTCACCCCCGGCAGGGCCGCCTACGTGGGCGCGGGTGCGGTGACCGGTCTGACGGAGACCGCGACGGGGGTCGGCGGTCCGCCGCTGGCGCTGGTCTACCAGCACCGGCCGCCGGCCGAGCTGCGCTCCACCGTTGCCGCCTGCTTCCTCGTGGGTGAAGTCGCCTCGCTGACCCTGCTGTTCGCGACGGGGGAGGGGGACCCCGCCGACCTCGCGCGGGCGACGGCGATGCTGCCCGCGATCGCGGCAGGGGCGTGGCTGAGCAAGCTGGTGCACCACCGCCTGGACGCACGGCGGATGCGACTCTTCGTGCTGGTCTTCGCCCTGGTCTCGGGGGTGGTCCTCATGCTCGGTATCTGAGCCGTCGCCCGCACCGCCCTTCGAGTCGTCGCCCGCTCCGCCCTCACGTGTTCCGCAGCGACGAGGCCCGGGCGATCACCCGCGGCTCAGGCACCGTCGCCGCCCCCGCCGTCCCAGCTGTCCCAGTCGTCCCCGCCGCTCCGGTCGAGTCGCCGCGCAGCCGGGCGAGGAGCAGCTCGACGGCCTCCGCCGCCGCCCGGTCCAGGTGCAGATCGACGGCGGTCAGGGGCGGTTCGCAGGTGCGGGCGCGCAGACCGTCGTACCGGGTGACGACCATGACGTCGTCCGGGATGGCGCGCCCGCTGTCCCGGACCGCCCGCACCGCGCCCACCGCGAAGGCGTCCACCAGCGCGCAGACCGCGTCGATCCCGGGATGCTCGGCGAGCAGGGCCGCGCACCGGTCGTACCCGGCCTGTTCGCCGCCCGACTCGGGCGCCGTCGCCACGATCGGCGCCCAGCCCTCCTCCTCGGCGACCCGTGTGAAGGCGGCGCGGGCGTCGACCGCCGAGTGCCGCGAGCCGGCGCCGACGATCAGGGCGGGCTGCCGCGCACCCTGCTCGCGCAGATGGGCCAGGAGCAGTTCGGCGACGAGCCCGCCGCGCAGATCGACGTACGGCACGTCCTGGTCGGGGGAGACCGGCCTGCCGAGCGCCACGTACGGCAGTCCGCGCTCCTTCAGGGTCGCCACCGCCACGTCGTCCACGTCGGGCTCCACGACGATCGCCCCGTCGATGTCGACGGAGTAGAGGGCGGAACCGGACTGCACGGGAGGGACGAGCACGAGCGCGTAGTCGTGGACGAGGGCGCTCTCGGCGGCGGCCGCCGCGACCTCCATGTAGAAGCCGAGCCGGGACGGGCCTCCGGCCACCGCGAACGGCATGGACGAGGCGAGCGCGATGGCCTTGGCCTCGCCCCGTCTCAGCCTCTGCGCCCGCAGGTTCGGCCGGTAACCGAGCTCCGCGGCGACCTGCTTGATGCGCTCCCGGGTCCGCGGGTCGACCTTGCCGATCCCGTTGAGGGCGTGCGAGACCGTCGTACGCGACACCCCGGCGACCCGCGCGACGTCGGCGATCGTCGGCGGCCTCGGACCGGCACCGGAAGGGGGCATGTGCGGATGCGCTCCTCGCGTGATGAGGACGGGTGACCCCACCATCTTCGCCGAACGGCGATCATCGGGGGAGTGGCGGGGGCTACCGGCCTCCCTGCGCGAGGATGCGCCGGAGCCAGCGGAGGCGGGCCTCGCCCGCGTCCCGGCTGAGCGCCGCGTCCGGCGCCCAGCTGTCGAATCCGTGGAAGGCGCCCGGCCACACGTGCAGTTCGGCCCGGCCCCCGGCGCGCCAGATCGCGTCGGCGTAGGCCACGGCCTCGTCCCTGAAGGTCTCGGTCGAGCCGACGTCGATGTAGGCGGGCGGCAGCCCGGACAGATCCGTGGCGCGGGCGGGCGCCGCGTACGGCGGAACGTCGGCGGTGCCGTACAGCTCGCCGAGCAGCGCCTGCCACCCGGTGGCGTTCGAGGTCCGGTCCCAGGTGTCGACGCCGGCCATCTGGCGGCTGGAGAACGTGCCGCCACGGTCGTCGAGCATCGGCGACTGCAGCAGCTGCCCGATCGGCCGGGGCCCGCCCCGGTCGCGGTTGAGCAGGGCGAGCGCGGCGGCGAGCCCGCCTCCGGCGCTCTTGCCCCCGACGAGGAGACGGTCCGGGTCGACGCCCAGCTCGGCCGCGTGCTCGGCCACCCACACGAAGCCGGCGTAGCAGTCCTCCACCGGTCCGGGGTACGGCGTCCGCGGTGCCAGCCGGTACTCCACGGAGATGACGGCCAGCTCCAGCGTGACCGCCCACGAGTCCAGCACCCCCGGGAACACGGACGGGGCGTTGCCCATGACCATTCCGCCGCCGTGCATGTAGTACAGCAGGGGCAGCGGTCTCGTGACCCCGGCGGGCCGTGCGCTCACGAGCGTGACCTCCGGTCCGCCCGGCGGCCCCGGGACGCGCAGCTCCTCCACCTCGAAGCGGCCGTCGGCCCGGAGTTCCGAGGCCGTCGGCCTGGGCCGCGTCGCGACGTCCCGTTCCTGCGCGGCGGCGAGGTCCTCCGGAGTGAGAGGGGCGTACGCACCTTCCCCCAAAGCCGCCAGCACCGCACTCAGTTCGGGGTCGAACGGGGGAGCTCCCGCCTCGGGGCGCTCTGGTGTGAGGTCCATACGGCGCAGTCAATCACCTGGTGCCGTCGTCCACCGGCTCCAGCGTCTCCCGCGGCGGGGCGTCGCCGGAGTCGGCGAGGACCGGCCTCGACGCCGGACGCCCGCGGAGCCGGCCGGTGAGGTACGTGGCGACGGGCTCGGTGTAGCGGGCGGTGAGCGGACCGAGGACGACCAGGACGAGGACGTACGCGGTCGCGAGGGGGCCGAGGCCCGGCTCGATGCCCGCGGTCACCGCGAGACCGGCGATGACGATGGAGAACTCGCCCCGCGCGACCAGGGTCCCGCCGGCCCGCCAGCGGCCCTTCACCGAGATCCCGGCCCGCCGTGCGGCCCAGTAGCCGGTGGCGATCTTCGTCGCCGCCGTGACCAGGGCCAGGGCGAGCGCGGGCAGGATCACCGGCGGGATGCTCGCCGGGTCGGTGTGCAGACCGAAGAAGACGAAGAACACCGCCGCGAACAGGTCCCGCAGCGGGCTGAGCAGGTTGTGCGCTCCCTCCGCCACCTCCTCGGAGAGGGCGATGCCGACGAGGAAGGCGCCGACGGCGGCGGAGACCTGGAGCTGCTGGGCGATCCCGGCGACCAGCAGGGTCAGTCCGAGGACGACGAGGAGGAGCTTCTCGGGGTCGTCGCTGGAGACGAACCGCGAGATGACCCGTCCGAAACGGACGGCGAGGAAGAGGACCGTACCGGCGACACCGAGGGCGATGGCGAGGGTGAGGCTTCCGGCGGCGAAACTCACCCCGGCGAGCAGGGCGGTGAGGATCGGCAGGTAGACGGCCATGGCCAGGTCCTCCAGGACCAGGATGCTCAGCACGGCCGGGGTCTCCCGGTTGCCGAGGCGGCCCAGATCGCCCATGACCTTGGCGATGACCCCGGAGGACGAGATCCAGGTGACGCCCGCGAGCACGACGGCGGCGACCGGGCCCCACCCGAGGAGGAGGGCCGTCCCCGCGCCCGGCAGGGCGTTGAGCGCGAAGTCCACCAGGCCCGCCGGGTACTGCGTCTTGAGGTTGGTGACCAGATCGCTGGCGGTGTACTCGAGTCCCAGCATCAGGAGCAGGAGGATCACACCGATCTCGGCGCCGATCGCGACGAACTCCTCGCTGGTGCCGAGCGGCAGCAGGCCGCCTTCGCCGAAGGCGAGGCCGGCCAGGAGGTAGAGGGGTATCGGGGAGAACCGGAAGCGTCCGGCGAACCGGCCCAGGAGACCGAGCGCGAGAATGATCGCGCCGAACTCGATCAGGAAGACGGCGGAGGAGTGCACGGCGTTCACTCCTGGCCGAGGATCGCGGCGGCCGCCTCGACACCCTCGCGGGTGCCGATCACGATGAGCGTGTCCCCGCCCGCGAGACGGAAGTCCGGCGCGGGGGAGGGGATCGCACCGGCCCGGCGCAGGACGGCGACGACGGACGCCCCGGTCTCGGTGCGCATCCGGGTCTCGCCCAGGACGCGCCCGTTCCACTGGGAGTGCGCCGACAGTTCTATTCGCTCGGCGACCAGCCCCAGATCCGTGGTGGAGAGCAGATTGGGACTGTGGTGGGACGGCATCAGCGCGTCGATCAGCGCCTCCGCCTCCCCGGCGGTCAGCCTGGCCGAGAGCGCGCACTCGTCCGGGTCGTCCCTGCGGTAGGCGTTCAGCGTCCGGCTGCCGTCGCGGTGGGCGATGACCGAAAGTCGACGGTGTTCGCGGGTGGTGAGGTCGTAGCGGACCCCGATTCCGGGGAGCGGGGTGTTGCTCATTCGGGGAACGGGCATGGAAGATCTCCCTTTCTGTTCGCATTCGCCGGAAATGGGAGCGAACACGATCCGCCTCCGGAAGTCACCTTATCGACACGGGGGTTCCGCCCGATCCGGTCGCGAAGAGAGCGCCGTGGGCGCCCAGTTGCGCGAGCGGGGCCCCGGACGAACCGGCATGCCGCGTACCTCCCGACGGGGTGCATCATTCCTCAGGGCCCCGACGGAGGGGCGGTGCGTGAAGGAGGCGCTGCATGATCGAATGGATGCGGATCCGCTCCCGTACGCGCCCTGTCCCGGACCCGGCCGCGACCTCCTCGATCTGGGCCGTGTCGGCGGTCCTGGCCTTCGGCCTGGTCATCGCCTTCAACTTCCTCGACGGACACGGGGACCCGATTCTCGACCTCGTGGCGCTCTCCGTCGCCGTGGCCGCCGTCAGCACGGGAGCGCGGCTCGCCGCCGCCCCGGGCACCGCCCTGCTCTGCTGGCTCATCCTGAACGTCTTCGCCACCGCTCCCGTCGGGCAGCTCACCTGGGAGGCCGCCTACGACCTCGGGCGCATGGCCTGCCTCCTCATCGCGGCGAGCACCGGGACCGTCATCGCCCGGCTCGTCCACGCCCGCGCGGCGCATCGCCGGCTGACCCCGTGGACGGGCCCGCCCGGCCCGTGACGGCCGGTTCCGGTGTCCGGTCCCGTCCGGCCCCCTGACGGCCGGCCCCGGTGTCCGGTCCCGTCCGGCCCCCTGACGGCCGGCCCCGGTGTCCGATCCTGTCCGGCCGGTTCCGGTGTCCGGTCCCGGCCAAGTCGCCCCGGCCGGTCCGCTGGCTTCCGGGCCCGGCTCCACCGTCCGGGACCCCCGGGCCCGTCGACACCCCGGGCCCGGCTTCACGGTCCCGTCCTGGGCGTCCCCGCCGTCCGTCGACAGCCCGTGCCCGGCTTCACCGCCCCGTCCCTGCGAGCCCCCCGCCCCTGGTCGTCCGGGGCAGCCGTGGGCCGCCCGGTAGAATCGCCGGTCGTGACGGCGCACCGAACCGTCCCCGCCGAGTCCGACTTCCCGCTGGAGAGAGCGTGCGCGAGCCACTGACGCCGACCGCCGCCCTCTGCCCGCCGTGACGCTCCGCCCCGGGATCTGAGCCGTCCGGCCTCTCCGCCACGCCGGCTCCGTACCCCCTCACCGACTTCCGGTCCGCCACGCGCGGCCCGACCGCGGGGGTGCCCCGGCATTTCCGCGTCCCCCCGCACGTCACGCACGTTCCGCCCCCGTCGCGCGGGCGTGCCCGAGCACGACAGGTGTCTGTTCCCTTGTCCTCATCCGCTGTGTCCCCGGCCAGGTGGTCGCGCGCCCTGCGTCCGGCATGGCTGACCGACCCGAAGGTCTGGCGTACGGAGGTGCTGGCCGGTCTTGTCGTCGGCCTCGCGCTCATCCCCGAGGCGATCGCCTTCTCGATCATCGCCGGCGTCGACCCGGCCATCGGCCTCTTCGCCTCCTTCACGATGGCCGTGACCATCGCGATCTTCGGCGGCCGCAGGGCGATGATCTCCGCGGCGACCGGAGCCGTCGCGCTCGTCATCGCCCCGCTCAACCGCGAGCACGGCCTCGGCTACCTGATCGCCGCCGTCATCCTCGCCGGGGTGTTCCAGGTGGTCCTCGGCCTGCTCGGTGTGGCGAAGCTGATGCGGTTCATCCCGCGTTCGGTGATGGTCGGCTTCGTCAACTCGCTCTCCATCCTGGTCTTCATGGCCCAGGTGCCCGAGCTGCGTGACGTGCCCTGGGCCGTCTACCCGCTCGTCGCCGCCGGTCTGCTCATGATGGTGTTCTTCCCGAAGATCACGAAGGTGGTCCCGGCCCCGCTCGTCTCCATCGCCGTCCTGACGGCCGTCACGATCGCCGCCGGGATCGCCGTGCCGACCGTCGGCGACAAGGGAGCCCTGCCGTCCTCGCTGCCGGTCCCGGGCCTGCCCGACGTGCCGTTCACGACGGACACCCTCGTCCTCGTCGCTCCGTACGCCTTCGCCATGGCACTCGTCGGCCTGATGGAGTCGCTGATGACGGCCAAGCTCGTCGACGACATCACCGACACCCACTCCAGCAAGAAGCGCGAGTCGATCGGCCAGGGCATCGCCAACATCGTCACCGGCTTCTTCGGCGGCATGGGCGGCTGCGCCATGATCGGCCAGACGATGGTCAACGTGAAGGTCTCGGGCGCCCGTACCCGGCTCTCCACGTTCCTCGCCGGTGTGTTCCTGATGGTGCTGTGCATCGTCTTCGGCCCGGTCGTCTCCGACATCCCCATGGCGGCGCTGGTGGCCGTCATGATCATGGTCTGCTTCGCGACCTTCGACTGGCACTCCGTCGCGCCGAAGACCCTCCGGCGGATGCCGCTCGGGGAGATCGCCGTCATGGTGATCACCGGGGTGTGCGTCGTCGTCACCCACAACCTCGCCGTCGGAGTGGTCGCCGGCTCGGTCACCGCGATGGTGATCTTCGCCAGGCGGGTGGCCCACCACGCCGACGTCACCGCCGTGAAGGACCCCGACGGCACGACGGTGGTCTACCGGGTGGCGGGAGAGCTGTTCTTCGCCTCCGCCAACGAACTCGTCGGGCGCTTCGACTACGCCGGCGACCCGGACAGGATCGTCGTCGACCTCTCCGCGGCCCACGTCTGGGACGCCTCGTCCGTCGCCGTCCTCGACACGGTCGAGGCGAAGTACGCACAGCGGGGCAAGACCGTGGAGATCACGGGCCTGAACGCCCCGAGCGCGGACCTCCACAACCGACTGACCGGCGAACTCGCCGGCCACTGACACGCGGACCGGGTCCGGGGCGTTCAGGCGTCGGGAAGCGTGGAAGGCGGCGCTCCCCCGGCGCCCCGGTCAGGCGGCGGGCTTTCCGGGCTGGTCGCGGGTGGTGCAGTGGATGCCGCCACCACCGGAGGCGATGGTGTCGATCCGCACCATGACGACGTCCCGGTCGGGGAACTGCTCCTGGAGAATGGCCTTGGCGCGCGCGTCGGCCTTCCGGTCGCCGAACCTGGGCATGAAGACCGAGTCGTGGGCGATGGAGAAGTCGGCGTAGGTGGAGACGAAGTCGTCGCCCTCGCCGGTGATCCTGTCGAGGTCGGGCTGCGGCAGGTCGACGATCTCGAAGCGCCGGCCCCGGGCGTCGGTCGCCTTGCCGAGCACGGAGCGGGCCTGGTCGGCCGAGCGGGACCGGGAGTCCGGGGGGAGTTCATCAGCGCCCACTTCGGCGACACCCGCGCGGACCAGGCGGCCCGGGCGACGCTGGCACGCCTCTACCCGGACCGTGTGATCGAGCAGCTGAACATCGACCGGCTCGGGGCGGGAGGCGGCAGCATCCACTGCGTCACCCAGCAGCAGCCGGTCGCGTAGCCCCGTGTCAGGTCAGGGTGCGACGGCGTAGACGATCAGGTTGTCCACGGGGTGGCCGGCCGCGTCGAACGCGCCGTCGCACGTGATCAGCCGCAGCGCGCGCTCGCGGGTGGTGCCGTAGACCTTCCTCGTCGGAAAGGCGTCCTTGTCGACGGTCTCGGTCCCGCTGACGGTGAAGCGGACGGTGCCGCCCCGGCTGTCGCGTACGTCGACGGTCGCGCCCTCGCGTATCCGCTTGAGGTCGTGGAAGACGGCCCGGCCGAAGCGGGTGTCGTTGTGGCCGATGATCACCGCGGCACCTGTCTCTCCCGGACGGGCGTTCCCGGTGTACCAGCCGGCCGTCATCCCCTTGTCAGGCGGGGGTACTTGGACCGTGCCGTCCTGGTTGAGGCCGAGCCCCATCAGCTCGCTGTCGATGCCGAGGGACGGGACGGACACGCGGACCGGGACGGCCTTGGTCGCGGTCGTCCGGGGCGGGTCCGTCGGCTCCCTGGGCCCGGCCTCGCGGTCGGGGGCGTGTGAGGCGGTCGCCGCCGGGGAAGCACTTCGGGCGTCGTCGGTCGCGCAGGCTCCCACGGTCGAGGTCAGGACGGCGCAGAGCAGCAGCGGCCGGACGAACGTCCGCCGGGCCGGTGCTCGTCGGCCGGTGGTGCGGGTCATGGGGGCTCCCGTGGCGCCGAGCCGTGGTGCCGCCGTCGCCGACGGCACCACGACGTGTCGGTCGTCAGTCGTTGCGGTGGGCGGCGCCCCGGCGGCGCAGTACGAGAGTGGCACCGGCGCCCGCGAGGAGCACCGCACCGACGGCCGCACCGGCGACGGCGGTGGCCGGGTTCCCGGCCTCCTGGCCGGCGGGGCGCTCACCGGCGGCGACACCGCCGCGCGGCGCCGCCACCTCACCGGGGGCGCGGTCCGCGACGGGGCGCGGCCGGCCGTCCGCGCGCTCACCTGCGGCGACACCGCCGCGCGGCGCCGCCACCTCGCCCGAGGTGCGGTCCGGGACGGGGCGCGGAGTGGCGGAGCCGGAGTCGCGGGGGGTCTCCGAGGCGCTCGCCGACGGGACGGCGCCCGGCTCCGACGGCGCCGCGGACGGCCTGTCGTCGGCGAACGCCGACGTCGAGGGCAGGAGCACCCCGCCGATCACGACGGTGGTGAAGGCTGCGGCGCGCAGACTGCGACGGCGCCGGGACGGGCTGCGGTGGGACGGCATGGCTGTGGCTCCCCTTCGGTACGGAAACGGCCGGCGCCCTCGCCTCGATCCGCTCGGGCGCCCGGTGACCGCCATGCTCACCGCAACATGTCAGAAAGCTGTCAGACGCCTGTGGCTTTGCCGTCAGACCTTCGCGGCGCGGCCCGCGTCCTCCCGCACACCCGGCGGAAGACGCAGCGTGAACGTCGAGCCGACGCCCTCCGTCGAGGCGGCGGTCGCCGAACCGCCGTGGGCCTCGGTGAGTTTGCGGACGATCGCCAGGCCCAGACCGCTGCCGCCGGTACGCCGGCTGCGTGACCTCTCCGCACGCCAGAACCGGTCGAACACGTACGGCAGATCGCCGGCTGCGATCCCCCTCCCCGTGTCGGTGACCTCCACGACGACCTCCGCCACCGCCCCGTCGCGCCCCCCACGCCCGGACTCGCCGCCCGCGCCGACCGCCCCGCCCGATCCGTACGCGCGCAGATCGACGCGACCGCCGCGCGGGGTGTGGCGGACCGCGTTCGAGACCAGGTTGCCGATGACCTGCCGCAGCCGTACGGGGTCCGCGGTCAGCGCGGGCGTCGGCTCGGGCACCTCGACGGCCAGGCTGACACCCGCGCGCTCGGCCTCCGCCTGGTGGGCGGCGGCGACCTGGCCGAGGAGCTCCGCCACGTCGACCGGCTCCCGGTGCAGCCGTAGCGCACCGGCGTCCGCCTGCGCGAGATCCTGCAGGTCGTCGATGATGTGCTGAAGCTGGACGGCCTCCTCCAGGAGCGAGGCGATCAGGGCCGGATCGGTGTCGGCCACCCCGTCCTGCGCGGCTTCCAGCCAGCCCCGGATGTTGCTCAGCGGCGTACGCAGCTCATGGGCGACGTCGCTGACCATCGCCTTGCGCTGGGCTTCGAGCCGGGCCCGATGTTCCGTCAGTTCGTTGAAGGCGGCGGCGAGTCGCCCGATCTCGTGGTCGGCGGGGACCGCGATGGGGGTGGCCTCGCCGCCCTCCTTCAACCGCTGGGCCGCGCCGGTCAGCGCACGCAGCGGGCGGGCCAGCCGGCGGCCCATGACGACCGAGACGCCGATGGTGAGCGCGAGGACGAGCGCCGCGGCGCCCGCGATACGGGCCGTGCTCGCGGCGGAGAGGTCGAAGCCGGGAACGCTGCCCTTGTCGGGATCGCCGATGAAGAGCAGCGCGGGCCGGGCGACGTACGAACTCAGCTGCTCCCGCCGTGCCGTGTTCACGCACGAGCCGATCGCCTCGTCGGCCGACCGGTCGATCGCGCTCGGCGCGGGAACCGGCATCGGCACCTCCGAAGGGGCGGCCGGCCGGCGTGGTCGGTCCTGCCAGGTCAGATCCGCGTTCAGGGCGACGGCCGGACGGTCCTGGCGGCTCAGGCAGGCGTTGGCGAGCTTGGTCAGGGCTTCGAGGGCCTTGGCCTCGGTCGCCGTGGGGGTGTCGAAACCGGTGGTGGAGCACTCGTCCGGCGCCAGGAGGCCGCTGGAGGCGGCGGAGCGGGTGATACGGGGGCGCCCTGACGGGCCGTCCGTCACGACTGCGTTCTCACCGAGCCGGTGCAGACAGGCCACCAGGCGGTCCGCTCTGGCGCGCAGCTCACGGCGTTCCGAAGACGGCAGCCGGAAGGGGCCGACGGCCCGCGCGTCGATCCGGTCGGTCGACGACGTGGCATCGCCCTGCCCCGCCTTCACGGCGCCGGAGAGCGCGCTGTCCACGGAGAGCGGATCGACGACGGCCGACGGCCGGGCGGGCAGCTGCGGTCCCGCGCCCCCGGCCGAGTCGGCGAGGGGCCCGCGGTCGTGGGTGGTGACGGCGATGCGGCGCCCGAACCGCGCCGCCAGTTCCTCCACCTCCCGGTCCACTCCGTCCCAACGGGGGTGGGTCGCCGCGTACCCGAGCAGCGCGTCGTAGATACGGGCGTCGTCGGCCAGGGCCTGGCCCTGCTCCTGCTTCAGCGCCCCCGAGGTGGTCTGGGAGGCCAGCCACGCCGTCGCCGCGACCGAGCACGCCGCGACCAGGGCGAAGACCCCGAGGAAGCGCCCGAGCAGACTCTTGCGCAGGGGCAGCCGTGCGCGCGCCCCGCGGTCACGACGACGCACGCGGTGCGCCCTTCGCGGGGTCGGTCAGCTTGTAGCCGACACCGAAGACGGTGAGCAGACGGGCCGGCGTGCGAGGCTCGGTCTCCAGCTTCCTGCGCAGGTTCATGATGTGCATGTCCACGGTGCGGTCGCTGACGTACCGGTCGAAGCCGTGCAGCTCCTCCAGGAGCCGCGGCCGTGTGAAGACCCGGTCGGGCTCGGCGGCCATGGCGGCGATGATCCGGAACTCACCGGGCGTGCACTCCACGGGCGAACCGCCGACGGTCACCTCGTGCCGGTCGGGGTCGACCCGCAGCGCGCCCACGGACAGCACCCGCCCGTCGTCGGCGACGGGCACCCCGGCCCGGCCGGTGCGGCGCAGCAGGGTCCGTACCCGCGCCATCAGCTCGCGCGGGCTGTACGGCTTGGTCATGTAGTCGTCCGCGCCGAGGTCGAGCCCGAGCAGCAGGTCGTCCTCGGTGGAGCGGGCCGTGAGCATCAGCACGGGCAGCTCCCTGGCCTCGCCGCGCAGCACCCGTACGACGTCGAGGCCGTCGGTGCGCGGCATCATCACGTCGAGGACCAGCAGGTCGGGCTCCCGCTCCCGGACCCGGTCCAACGCCGCCCGCCCGTCGGCCACGACGGTGACCGAGTGCCCTTCGCGTTCGAGATAGCGCCTGACCAGCTCGGCCTGCTTCTCGTCGTCCTCTGCAACCATCACGTCAGCGCACACGCGGCCGATCGTAGGCGATCCGTTCGGGGGCCCCGGCCGACGCCTAGCGGTCGGTCAGGGACAGTACGGGAGAGGTGTGGTCCTGCCGCCGGGCGCGCCCCGGCGTCGCGCCCGCGATCCCCACGCTCGGCGATCGCCGCGCATCGGGCCACAGCATCCTCGGCCTGGCGCTGTTCGACGGGGCGACCCTGCGCGCCGAGGCCGTCGGACGCTGCTGGTCGCAGGGCCGCCTGCTGGCCTGGCTGGCGGAGTCCCAGCGGCGGCCACCGAGGCGGTCCGGGCACCGCCTGACCGCCGATCGGCGGTATCAGGTGCGGCCGCGGCCTGAACACGCCTCGGTCGAGACGCGGTTCCCTACACTTGGTCATGCGCCTGACAGCGGGGGCGCTGTACCACTCCCACGAACGGACATACCCGAAGGGGGCGATCGGCGCATGACCAGGCCTGAGAGCGCGGGACACGACTACGACGTCGTCATCAGCGGAGCCAGCCTCGCCGGCAGCGCGGCGGCGACCCTGCTGGCCCGGCGCGGCGCCCGCGTCGCGCTGCTGGAACGCCGCTCGGACCCCGAGGCGTACAAGGTGCTGTGCACCCACTCCGTCACCGCCTGCGCCTACCCGGTACTGGACGAACTCGGCCTGGTCCCCGCCCTGGAGAAGGCGGGAGCCGTCCGCAACGAGGCCCGCTGGTACACCCGCTGGGGCTGGATCCGGCCGACGGCCGCGCCCGCGGGCCCCGAGCTGCCGTACGCGTACAACATCCGGCGCAGTGTCCTCGATCCGCTGATCAGGTCGAACGCCGCCGAGACCCCCGGCGTCGACCTGCTCCTCGGCCACCGCGTGACCGGGCTCGTCATGGAGGCCGGGCGGACCGTGGGGGTGCGCGCGACGACGACGGAGGGCGAGCGCGAGATCAGGGCCCGCCTCGTCGTGGGCGCCGACGGCAAGGACTCGGCCGTGGCGAAGTTCGCCGGCGTGCCCGAACGGGAGCACGAGAACGCGCGCTTCGGCTACCTCGCGCACTTCCGCGACCTTCCGCTGCACGACGGGATCGGTCAGACGTGGTTCCTCGAACCCGACATGGCGTACGCGTTCCCGAACGACGACGGGGTGACGGTCCTGGCCGTGCTCCCGGACAAGAAGCGGCTGCCGGCCTTCCGGGAGGACCTGGAGGGCAGCTTCCTCGACTTCGTACGAGCCCTGCCCGAGGCACCGCCCATCGACTCCGCCGAGCGTGTCTCGAAGTTCATCGGCCTGGTCGACTACCCGCTCCACAGCCGGAAGCCGACCGCGCCGGGCCTCGCGCTCATCGGCGACGCCGCCCTGACCGGCGATCCGCTGTGGGGCGTGGGATGCGGCTGGGCCCTGCAGTCCGCGCAGTGGCTGGCCGAGGCGGTCGCCCTGGCCGCCGCCGGCCGGGCGGACCTCGACAAGGCGCTCGCCGTGTACGCCCGTCGGCACGGACGCCGGCTCCGCGGTCACCAGTACCTCGGTGCCGACTTCGCCAGGGCCCGACCTTTCAACCCCGTGGAGCGGCTGATGTTCGCGGCGGCGGCGCGCGACG
The DNA here is from genome assembly GCF_043089925.1 of Streptomyces sp. NPDC013457. NCBI lineage: Bacteria > Bacillati > Actinomycetota > Actinomycetes > Kitasatosporales > Streptomycetaceae > Streptomyces > Streptomyces sp. NPDC013457. The sequence goes on along the minus strand of NZ_JBICBL010000001.1, from coordinate 1,204,597 downwards.
AGTCGGTGGCGCGGCACATGCACCTGTTCGCCAACCGCCTGATCGGCCCTCTGCGGTTCCTGAATCCCTTGGCGGTGGCCAAGGCCTCGGCCGTGAACATCAGGCACCGCAGGGCGGTCGGAGCGTCCGCACGCTGAGCTGCCCGGGCCGGAGCGGTGCGGCGCCCCCTCCGGCCCGGAGCCGACGACGACCGCTACAGATCGAGTTGGAACTCGTACGCCACGTGCGTCGGCAGGTAGCCGAGCCCGTCGTTGACGTGCCGCATGTACGGGTTGTTGTCGGCGGTGTCGGTGAGCAGGCCGCCGAGTCCGGGGTGGCGCTCGCGGGCTTGGAGGATCGCGGCGGCCTTCATCCAGCGGGCCAGGCCGTGGCCCCGGTGGCCGGGCAGGACGGCCGTGCCGTAGTGCTGGGCGTCCCCGGTTCCGCTGCCGGGGACCACGAGTTCGGTGAAGCCGACGACGGAACCGTCCGACCGGTCGACGGCGGCGACGGTGTGCAGGATCTCCCCGCGCGCCGCGACGGCCGCGGCCGCCGCCCGCATCCGTTCGGCGTCCCAGACCACCGTGCCGTAGTCGACGGCGCCCATCGGCATGTCGTCCATCGCCCGGCGCGACGCCACGTAGGTGTCGGCGAGCTCGTCCGGCACCATCCCTTCCCAGGCCGTCAACCGGTAGCCCGCGTGCGGGGCTTCGGCGATCGAGGTCAGGGCGGGGAGGTCCGCGTCGGCCAGGGCGAGCCGGGCGTACGTCAGGGTCAGGGCGACCCGGAACCCACGGGCAGCCAGGAAGGCCTGGCCGGAAGTGCCGTCCTCGGCCTGGGCGACGACGCTGCGCCGGCCGTCCGCACGGGCTGCCGCCACGGCCGCCGCGAGCAGTTGGGAGCCGGCCTGCCTGCGCCGCTCGGCAGGATGGATCTGAAGGTCGAGCTCGGCGAGATGACGCTGGCCCTCCCTGGTGAACAGGCGGAGGAAGGCGGACCCGACGGGTCGGCCGTCGGCCTCCGAGGCCAGCCAGGCCAGACGGCGGCTGGAGGAGGACTCTTCGGGGTCGGTCAGGGCGGTGATCCGGACGGACAAGCTGTCTCCGTGGCTGGGTTCGGTACGGCGTGGCTGTCCGGGAAGAGTACTGACGGCACGTCACCGCGGCGACGGCGGGGCTCACTCCTGGCTATGAGTTGCGGATCTGCCGTCGGGCGTCGCGGGTCCGGGTGCGGAACGTGCGGCGGTAGGTGTCCGGCGGGACGCCGACCGTCCGGGCGAAATGGCGGCGCAGGGTGGTGGCGGTACCCATGCCGGTCGCCGTCGCGATCGTGTCGACGGTGTCGTCGGTGGTCTCCAGCAACTCCTGCGCATGCCGGATGCGTTGCGTGAGCAGCCACTGCAGGGGAGTGGTGCCGGTGACCGCTTTGAAATGGCGGCCCAGGTGCCGCGAGCTCATCCCGGCCTGACGGGCCAGGTCCTCCACGGTGAGTGCCCGGTCGAGGCGCTGCAGCACCCAGGGGAGCAGGCCGGCCAGCGGGTGGTTGCCGGGGGCGGGTACGGGAGTGGTCACGAACTGGGCCTGGCCCCCGTCACGGTGCGGAGGGACGACCAGGCGCCGGGCGATCGTGTTGGCGACGGCCGAGCCGTGGTCGAGGCGTACCAGGTGCAGACACAGGTCCATGGCGGCGGCCTTGCCTGCGGAGGTGAGCACGCTGCCGTTGTCCACGTAGAGGACGTCGGGATCCACCGTGACCTGGGGGTGGCGTCTGATCAGCTCCTCGGTGTGCGCCCAGTGCGTGGTCGCGACCCGGTCGTCCAGGAGGCCGGCGGCGGCGAGGACGAAGGCGCCCGTGCACAGTGAGGCCACACGGGCGCCCGCCTCGTGGGCCGCTCGCACGGCGTCGACCAGCTCGGCCGGCGGGTCCTGGTCGACGTCGGCCCAGCCGGGGACGATCACGGTGTCGGCTCGCGTGAGGTGGTCGAGCCCGTGGTCGGGATCCAGCCGGAACCGGCCGACCCGGACGGCGCTCGGTCCGCAGAGCGCGACGTCGTACCAGGGGTCGACGATGTGGGTCAGATCGGCACCGAAGACCTCGATCGCCAGGGACAGTTCGAAGTGGAGCATGCCGTCGGTGAGGGCCAGGGCAACGGTGGTCACGTCCGGAAGTGTACGGGTCATGTCGTTCCAGACACTCGTGTGAAGGCCCGCTCCGCGCAAGGATCCTCATGACGGAGCGCGGCGGATCACACGGATCCGCGGCACGGCACTCGGCGCGGAGGAGCGGGTTCATGGGATCGGGGCAGCTGGTGGCGGTGTTCGGCGCGTACGGGCACACAGGTCGTTTCGTGGTGGCGGAGCTGGTGGAGCGGGGCTTCGTCCCCGTGCTGTCCGGCCGTGACACGGGCAGGCTCAAGACGCTGGCGGACGAGTCCGGTCTGGACGCACGCCCCGCGACGGTGGACGACCCGGAATCGCTCGACCGCGCGCTGGCCGGTACGGCCGCCGTCGTCAACTGCGCCGGGCCCTTCGCCTCGACGACCGCCCCCGTGATCGAGGCGGCCCTCCGGGCCGGCATCCCGTACCTGGACGTGGCCGCCGAGCTGGAGGCCAACATCGACACCTTCGCCCACTACGCCGACCGGGCGCGCGACGCCGGCGCGGTGGTCGTTCCCGCGATGGCCTTCTTCGGCGGCCTCGGCGACCTGCTCGCCACCGCCGCCATGAGCGACTGGAGCGAGGCCGACGAGGTGCACATCGCCTACGGCCTGAGCAGCTGGCACCCCACCGCGGGGACGCGGCTCTCGGGCGCGGTCTCCCGGGAGCGGCGCGGTGAGCGACGCCTGCGCTACACCGGCGGTCAGTGGGAGTACCGCACCGACGCCCCGCCCACCCTCACCTGGCCCTTCCCGCAGCCGATGGGCCCCCGGCCCGTGATCGGGGAGTTCACGATGGCCGACGTCGTGACCGTGCCCACCCACCTCTCCGTCCCGGAGGTCACGACCTACATGACGGCCAACGCCGTCCAGGACATCGCGGCCCCCGGCACACCGGCGCCGGCCGCCGCCGACGAGAGCGGGCGGTCCGACCAGACCTTCCTCGTCGACGCGGTCGTACGGCTCGGCGGCGCCGAGCGCCGCGCGGTGGCCCACGGACAGGACATCTACGCCGTCACGGCGCCCCTCGTCGTCGAAGCCCTCGAACGCGTGCTCACCGGCCGCACCCGCACCGTCGGCGTCGCCGCCGCGGGCGAGATCTTCGACGCCGCCGACTTCCTGCGCGCCCTCTCCCCGCACCTGGTGTTCGAACTGCACCCGTAGCGAAGCGACTTCGACCCGTCCGGCCCTGGCGCCCGACCGACGTGAACCGACCGGAGCGGACCCACGACCACGACCGGACAGGCGACCGCGGCGCCGCGCGTCAGGACCGGCCGGGGAGCTCCGCGTCGAGCGCGGGCACGGGGCGCGGGGTCCCGTCGGCATCGATCGCGACGAAGGTGAGGAGTCCGGTGGCGACCTCGGTGGTGGGGCCGGAGCTGTTCCAGCGCTCGGCCGTGACGCGGACGCCGACGGTCATGGACGTCCGGCCCGCGCGTTCCAGTCCGGCTTCCACGCTGAGCAGGTCCCCGGCCCGTACCGGCGCGAGGAAGGTCATCCGGTCGACGGACACGGTGACGGCGGGCCCGTCGGCATGCCGCCCGGCGGCGGCCGCGGCGGCGTCGTCGATGAGCTTCATCATCACGCCGCCGTGGATGGTGCCGTACAGATTGGTGTCGTGGTCGCTCATGATGTGAGCGAGGACCACCCGGGAGTCGTCCGGGGTCTTCGTACGGGCAGGGCTGGTGACGGTGCGATCGGCCACGTCAACTCTCCTTCGCGAGTCGCGGCAGGGCAGTTCCCCGCGCCGGGGACACGGCGCGCGGGCAGCCGGCAGGTCTTCGGACTCGCGGGCACGCCCTCCTCGCGGAGGACTCCTACTGACCGTCGCTTCCCAGGCCCGTCCCGGACCCAGTGCTCATGACGGCGGTCGTTCCCGCTCACCGCTGCGGGGCAGTCCCGGATTCCCACCGGGTTCCCTCTTACGACGCATCCCGCCTGGCGGACGGGGCGAACCAGCTGCCCGGCCAGCGTACGGCAGGGACGTCACGCCCTCCGGCGAGGGCGTGGCCCCAGGCCACGCCCCCTCCTCGGCGCGTCAGGTCAACTGCGCGGTCAGGCGCGGCGTGCGCGGCGGCGCCGTGCGCCGGTCGCCGGTCTTCTCGAAGGCCGCGGCGAGGGCCAGCAGGGCGTTGTCGTCGTAGGCGCGGCCCGCGAAGGTCAGCCCGACGGGCATGCCGGTGTCCGTCATGGTGCCCATGGGCACGGTGACGGTCGGGATGCCGAGGTGGCGGGGGACCAGGTTGCCGTTGGCGACCCAGACGCCGTTGCGCCAGCCGAGGTCGGCGGACGCCGCGTCGACGTCCATGTCCGCGGGGCCCACGTCGGCCACCGCGGGGAAGACCACCGCGTCCAGGCCCAGTCCGTCCATCCACAGCTCCAGGTCGACGCGGCGCGTCTCCTCCAGTCCGCGCAGCCCCTGCTCGAGGAGCGGCATGTCGGCGAGGGACGCGTACGGGCGCTCGCGCACGAAGCGGGGGTAGTCGCCGATCGTGTCGTCGAAGCCGTCGTACCGGTCGGGCAGTTCGCCCTCCTGCTTGGGCCAGATGCGGTCGCCGTCGACGTCGGCCAGGGTGGAGAGCGCCGGGTCGCCGTTGGCGCGCAGGAAGTCGTCCCAGGCCCAGGCGGACAGGTCCTCGATCTCGAAGGTGAGGTACTCGCGGCTGACCAGTCCGCGGGTGAGCAGCGAGGGCGCCCCGGGGCGGTCGGACTCGTAGTGGGACACCACGGGGAAGTCGACCTCGACGACCTCGGCGCCGGCGGCCTCGAGGTCGCGGCGGGCGGCTTCCCACAGGGTGATCACCGAGGGGCGGGTGTCGATGCGCTGTCCGGTCTGGCCGCCGATGCCTCCGTCGGGGTTCGTTCCGGCGTCGGGGTCGGCGTTGATGTACATCCGGGGCACGCCGACCCGCTTGCCGGCGAGCGCGTCGCATGCGGCCCGGGCGTCGGCGGGGGTGAGGGCCGGGTAGGAGGCGGGGCGTATCTGGGACGGCGAGGGCAGTGCCACCCACGGCTGTGCGCGCCACAGGTCCCCGCGGGTGTGCGGGTCGTCGGCGACGACGACGTCGAGCACCTCGAGCAGGTCGGCCATGGTGCGGGTGTGCGGGACCACGACGTCCATGGTCGGCACGAGCGGCCAGTTGCCACGGACCGAGATCACGCCGCGGCTGGGGGTGTAGGCGCACAGCGCGTTGTTGGAGGCGGGGGCACGGCCCGAGGACCAGGTCTCCTCGCCGAGGCCGAACGCGCCGAAGGAGGCCGCCGTCGCCGTGCCGGAGCCGTTGGAGGAGCCGGAGCCGTAGGCGCTGGTGAGCCAGTCGGCGCTGTACGGGCTCTCCGCGCGGCCGTACACGCCGCGCTGCATCCCGCCGTTCGCCATCGGCGGCATGTTGGTCAGGCCGATCAGGATCGCGCCGCCGGCGCGCAGGCGCTCGATGGCGAAGGCGTCGTGCTGGGCGACGAGGTGCTCGAACGCCGGGGAGCCGGACGCGGCCGTGAGCCCCTCGGCGAGGTAGCTGTCCTTGGCGGTGTACGGGATGCCGTCCAGCGGGCCCAGGGTCTCGCCGCGCGCGCGGCGGGCGTCGGAGGCCTCCGCCTCCGCCCGGGCGCGCGGGTTCATCACGACCATCGCGTTCAGAGCGGTGGCCGTACCGGGCCGGTCGTACGCGTCGATCCGCGCGAGGTAGGCGTCGAGCAGTCCGACCGCGGTCGTCTCGCCCTTCTCCAGCGCTGCGCGCAGGTCGGCGATACAGGTCTCCACGACATCGAATCCGCGCGGCATGTGGATCTCTCCCGGGTGGTGAGCAGGGCAGGTGGGCCGCTGGCCGTCAGGGCGGCCAGGTACAGCCGGCCGTCACACTCCCCATCACATTGACTAGATTTTCAGTCTAGACTAACAGTCTAGATTTTCGGAACCTAGACTTGGGGCCTGGATTTCGGAACCGAAAGCGAGCTCATGCCAACGTCAGAGACCGGACCCGGGCTGCCCGACCGCCTCCTCCGGCCGCGAGGCGTGACCGGGCCGACGGGCACCAGGACCGGCGCGGCCTCGCGGCCCGAGGCCCGGGTCCCGATCGAGAGGAAACGTCAGTCCAGCGGGGACGAGGCGCGGGGGAGGGCCATGCAGGCCGCCATCAGCGTCATCGCCGAGAAGGGCACGGCGGCCCTGCGGATGTCCGACATCGCCGAGCGGGCCGGCATGAGCACCGGGCACATCCTCTACCACTTCGGCAAGAAGGACCGGCTCCTGCTCGAAGTCCTCGCCTGGAGTCAGGCGGACCTCTGGACCCGGTTCCAGCAGGCCACCGACCAGGCCGCGTCTCCCGCCGAGAAGCTGGACCTCTTCGTCCGCTTCTACCTGCCCGGCCACCAGGGCGACGAACGCTACGCGCTGTGGACGCAGGTACTGGCCCAGCGCCACGACGAAGCGGGCCGACGCATCCTCACCGAGCTGCTGGACGGCTGGGACGAGCGCCTGGAGGCCATCCTCCGCGAGGGGCGGGACCTGGGACAGTTCGCCGACGTGGATCTCCCCGAGTTCACCATCCGGGCCGTGGCCATGCTGAGCGGGCTCGCCGAGGACGTGATGTTCGGCCGGTCCCGCTGGCAGCACACCTCGGCGCATGCGTTCGCCCTCGCCGCCCTCGAACGCGAACTGCGTCCTGCCCGTCAGGGCTGACGGCGGGGGAGCCGCTGGTCCACGCGCTTGCGGGCCCGGCGGGCGGCGACCTGCGTCGGGTGGTCAGCCGAGAGCCGAGCGGGATCCCTCGCCCTGGGCAGGCAGCAGGGCCCGGACCGCGCGTCGCGGTCCGGGCCCTGCCTCGTGCGGTGCCGCCCTGCAGCGGCGGTGCGTCAGCCCTGTGCGGCGTCGTCGCCCGCCTGCCCGGCGGCCGCCTCGGCTGCGCGGGCCTTCTCGCGCATCTTGCGTACCAGCTCCGCCTTCTTGTCCGCGGCGCCCTGGCGGTCGAGGTTGCGGTGCGGACCGTTGTTCTGCCGTTCGGCGCGGGACTGCCTCTTGCGCTGGCCGCCGCCCTGGCCCACGGGGTTGTTGATGTTCTTGCTGTCGGTCACGGGTTCTCCCGGGGGTGATGTGAGTGATCTACGGATTCATCGGTGGGGCGCGCCGACGTCGGAGTGTCGCCGGCCGGGGCCCGTCCGGCTCTCGGTCGGCGACCGTTGGGTCGATCAAGGGTTTCGAGGTGCGGTCTACAGCCAGTCCTTCTTCTTGAAGACCACGTACAGGCTCGTGCAGACCACCGCCATCAGCACCACCGCGAACGGATACCCGCCCGCCCAGTGCAGCTCCGGCATGTTGTCGAAGTTCATGCCGTAGATCGTTCCCACCAGCGTGGGGGCGAAGAGGATGGCGGCCCACGAGGAGATCTTCTTGATCTCCTCGTTCTGCTCGAAGCCCGCCTCCGCCAACGCCCGCATCTCCGCGTTCTGCTGCTGTGTCACCAGCGTCGCGTTCACCGTCAGGATCTCCGTCAGGGCCTGGCGGAAGCCGTCCACGCGTTCGCTGGTGTGGGTGACGTGGTCGGCCACGTCACGGAGGTAGCGCTGGAGTTCCTCGTCCGTGCCGTACTTGGCGAAGCCCGCCATCAGGCCGTGCAGCATGCTCACCAGCGGGCGGGTCGCGCGCTGGAACTCGACCATCTCCCGCGAGAGTTCGTAGATGCGGCGCGAGACCGCCGGGTCGCCGCCGAAGACCTCGGTCTCGATCTCGTCGATGTCGTTCTGGACCCCCGCCACCACCGGCGCGTAGCCGTCCACGACCGCGTCGAGGATCGCGTACAGGACCGCCTCCGGGCCCAGAGCCAGGAGGTCCGGGTCCTCCTCCATGCGGTGGCGGACGGCCGAGAGGTCCGGGGCGGCCCCGTGGCGGACCGTGATCACGAAGTCCCGGCCCACGAAGATGTGCAGCTCGCCGAAGTCGACCTCCTCCTGGGCGTCCAGGTAGCGGGCCGCGCGCAGCACCACGAAGAGCGTGTCTCCGTAGCGCTCCAGCTTCGGCCGCTGATGCGCCTCGAGCGCGTCCTCGACCGCCAGCTCATGGAGGTCGAACTCGCCCGCCAGCGAGTGCAGTTCGGCCTCCGTCGGGCGGTGCAGGCCGATCCACGCCATGCCGTCCGGGTGCTCGCGCAGCTGGCGGAACGTCTCGGCCAGCGTCGCGGGGGAGGCGACCTTGCGGCCGTCACGGTACAGAGTCGCCTGCACCACGCTCGGCTGGTCCGCCTGCTCGGAACCGGGTCGGGACGGCTGCGGCTCCGGGCGCTGCGCCGCCGGCGGTTCCGGCTGGCGGCGCCAGGCTGCGCGGGGGCGACGATCCGACATCGTGGGGTCCATCTCCGTATGCATGATCGGGGCCGGTGGCTCTCAGGAAGGATATACGGGGCGAATTCGAGCGGCTCGGCGGCGGTAGCCCGCGAGCGCCGAGCGGGACCTCGGTATTGCGGACCATGCCTGTCCGCAAGTCCGCGTAGCGTGCCCCTATGGCCTCCACCCCCACGAACCCGGTCCTCTCCACCCGTGCCCTGGGCCGTGCCACGCTGGCCCGCCAGCTCCTCCTGGAGCCCGCCGCACTGTCCGCCGAGAACGCCGTCTCCCACCTCCTCGGCCTCCAGGCGCAGAACACCAAGCCGCCGTACCACGCCCTCGCCGCCCGTCTCGCCGGCTTCCGGCCCGAGCACCTCTCCGACCTCATGGAGTCCCGCGCGGTCGCCCGGATCGTCACCATGCGCTCCACCATCCACACCCACACCGCCGACGACGTGCTCACGCTGCGGCCCCTCGTCCAGGCCGCCCGCGACCGCGAGCTGACCATGTTCCGCAAGGGCCTCGACGGCGTCGACCTCGACCGGCTCGCCACCCTCTCCCGCGAGCTCGTCGAGGAGGCGCCCCGTACACCCAAGGAGATCCGCGAGGCACTCCTCGTCCACTGGCCCGACGCCGACCCCCAGTCGCTCTCGGTCGCCGCCCGCTGCCTCCTGCCGCTCGTCCAGGTCACCCCGCGCGGACTCTGGCGCCGCAGCGGGCAGGTCCGCCTCACCACCGCCGAGAACTGGTTCGCCCGCCCCTCCGAACCCACCCCCGCCCCCGACGCGACCGTCCTGCGCTACCTCGCCGCCTTCGGACCCGCCTCCGTCAAGGACATGCAGACCTGGTGCGGCCTCACCCGCCTCCGCGACGCCTTCGAGCGCCTGCGCCCCCAGCTCCTCACCTTCCGGGACGAGCACGGCGTCGAGCTCTTCGACCTCCCCGACGCCCCCCGCCCCGACGCCGACACCCCGGCCCCGCCGCGCTTCCTCCCCGAGTACGACAACCTCCTCCTCTCCCACGCCGACCGGACGCGCTTCGTCTCCGCCGAGGCCAGGAGCCGCACCTGGAAGGGGAACCAGGCCTTCTCCGTGTTCCTCCTCGACGGCCTCGTCGCCGGGCTGTGGCGCCTGGAGGAGACCAAGGAGCGCACGACGACGACCATCCAGCCCTTCGGCCGTACGACCAAGGCCCAGCGAGCCGCCCTGACGGAGGAGGCCGAACGCATGGCGGGTACCGGAGTGGCGGGGGTGGAGGGCGTTCCGTTCGCGGTCGAGTTCGGTGTCGTGGACGCGTAGGCGTAGACGCCCCGGCGACCGTCGGTCGCTATGGCGGCAACCCCGCCGGGTGCCGAGGGCGCATAGTCGCCCCGACCACGATCAGCCGCTACGGCGGCAACCCCGCCGGGTGCCGAGGGCGCATAGACGCCCCGACCACGATCAGCCGCTACGGCAGCAGCCCCGCCCTCCTCGCCGCCACCACCGCCTCCAGGCGCGTGTGCGCCCCCAGCTTCCGCATCGTCGAGCGCAGATAGCCCTTCACCGTCTCCGCGCGCAGCCCCAGCCGCTCCGCCGCCACCGCGTTCGTCGCCCCCGTCGCCACCGCCGCGAGGACGTCCAGCTCGCGCGGCGTCAGCGACACGCCCGCCGGACGCTCCGGGCCCGCCGAGGCCGTCTCCAGGCGGCCGCACACCGCCAGGAGCCGGGCCCGCAGCTCCGGGTCCGTGATCCGCGGGGCCAGTTCGCGCAGCTCGCCGTGCGCCTGGCGGACCTCCTCCCACGACGACGGCGACGACGCCCCGCCCGGCCCGGGCCCCGGCCCGGCCTCCGGCCCGGGACCGGGCCTCGCGACGTGACCGCCGAGCCCGGGGCCCGCCGCCCGCTCCCGCAACTCGTCCCGTACCGCCAGCGCCTGCTCCACGTCCCTGGCCGCCGACACCGCCGCGTCGAGGACGCGCTCGCCCAGCGGCAGCGCGTCCCGCAGCGCGCCGTACAGCACTCCCCGCACCTTCCGCCGTACGACCACGGGCACGGCGATCACCGAGCGGAGCCCCTCCGCCGAGACCGGACCGTCGTACTCGTGCGTGATATGCCGCGCCGACGGATAGTCGACGACCGCGCAGGGCCGCGACAGCGCCAGGCACTTCCCGCCGAGCCCGCTGCCCGTCGAGATCGCGAGCCCCCGCAGGGCGGGCGTCAGGGCTCCGTTCAGCTCCGCGATCCGCAGCCGGCGGCCGTCGTGCAGCAGACCGCCGAAGACGACGGCGAGGCCGGTGGTACGGCGCATCCGCGCCAGCGCCGCCCGCAACTCCACCGATTCGATCCGCTCGGTCACGCGACCACTCCTTCACCCCCGAACGGGGGTAGTGAGACCTGGGTCACTGATTACACGATGTCCGTGACCGGAACCGCAACGAGGAGGACACATGACGGCCACCACCGCGACGGAGAGGTTCCGGGCAGCCCGCGACTTCCTGCTCCAGCATCGGGAGGACTACGAGACGGCGTACGAGGGCTTCGCCTGGCCCCGCCCCGACCGGTTCAACTGGGCCCTCGACTGGTTCGACGTCATCGCGGCGGGCAACGACAGGACCGCGCTGCACATCGTCGAGGAGGACGGCACCGAGACGCGGCTGAGCTTCGCGGAGATGTCCGTACGCTCCCACCGGGCCGCCAACTGGCTGCGCGCACAGGGCGTTCGGGCCGGGGACCGGATCATCGTCATGCTCGGCAACCAGGCCGAGCTGTGGGAGACCGCGCTCGCCGCGATGAAGCTGCGGGCCGTCGTCATCCCCGCCACACCGCTCCTCGGCCCCGCCGATCTGCGCGACCGCGTCGAACGCGGCCGGGCCCGGCATGTGATCGTGCGCGCCGAGGACACCGCCAAGTTCGACGACGTACCGGGGGAGTACACCCGGATCGTCGTCGGGGGCGAGCGCGCGGGCTGGGCTCCGTACGAGGGCGCGTACGACGAGTCCGGGAGCTTCGAACCCGAGGGTGTCACCCGCGCCGACGACCCGCTGATGCTGTACTTCACCTCCGGCACCACCGCTCGCCCCAAGCTGGTCGAGCACACCCACACCTCGTACCCCGTCGGCCATCTGGCCACCATGTACTGGATCGGCCTCAAGCCCGGCGACGTGCACCTGAACATCTCCTCGCCGGGCTGGGCCAAGCACGCCTGGTCCAATCTGTTCGCGCCGTGGAACGCCGAGGCGACCGTCTTCATCCACAACTACACGCGTTTCGACCCGGCCCGCCTCATGGCCGAGATGGAGCGGAACGGCGTCACCAGCTTCTGTGCTCCGCCGACCGTATGGCGCATGCTCATCCAGGCCGACCTCACGCAGCTCAGGCAGCCGCCGCGCGAGGTCGTCGCGGCCGGCGAGCCGCTCAACCCCGAGGTCATCGAGTCCGTGCGCCGGGCGTGGGGCGTCACGATCCGCGACGGCTTCGGTCAGACGGAGACCGCCGTCCAGGTCTCCAACAGCCCCGGCCAGCGCCTGAAGGAGGGCTCGATGGGGCGTCCGAGCCCCGGCTTCCGGGTCACGCTCGTCGACCCGGTGAGCGGGAAGGCGGACGTGGAGGAGGGCGAGATCTGCCTCGACCTGTCGAACGACCCGGTGGGCCTGATGACCGGGTACCACGGCGACCCCGAGCGCACGGCCGAGGCGATGGCGGGCGGCTACTACCGCACCGGTGACATCGGCTCCCGCGACGCCGAGGGGTACATCACCTATGTCGGGCGGGCCGACGACGTCTTCAAGGCCAGCGACTACAAGATCAGCCCCTTCGAGCTGGAGAGCGCGCTCCTGGAGCACGAGGCGGTGGCCGAGGCGGCCGTCGTCCCGGCCCCCGATCCGCTGCGGCTCGCCGTCCCGAAGGCGTACGTCGTCCTCGCGGAGGGCTGGGAGCCGGGGGAGGAGACGGCACGGGCCCTCTTCGCCCACTCGCGCGCGGTGCTCGCCCCGTACAAGCGGCTGCGGCGCATCGAGTTCGCCGAGCTGCCGAAGACGGTCTCGGGGAAGATCCGCCGGATCGAGCTGCGCGAGCGTACGGCGAAGGGCGAGGGCACGGAGTACGCGGAAGGGGACCTCGCATGAGCCTCTCCTACGCGCACGGCGCGAGCCCCATCCCGCTCCTCGGCGACACGATCGGCGCGAACCTCGACCGGGCGGTCGCGACCTGGCCGGAGCGCGAGGCTCTCGTCGACGTGGCGACCGGACGCCGCTGGACGTACGCCCGGTTCGGCGCGGACGTCGAGCGGCTGGCGGACGCGCTGCTCGGCAGCGGGGTGGCCAAGGGCGACCGGGTGGGGATCTGGGCGGTGAACTGCGCCGAGTGGGTGCTCGTCCAGTACGCCACCGCCCGCATCGGCGCCGTCATGGTCACCATCAACCCCGCTTATCGCGCGCATGAGTTGGCGTACGTGCTCCGGCAGGCGGGGATCTCGATGCTCTTCGCCTCGCTCACACACAAGTCGAGCGACTACCGGGCGATGGTCGAGCAGGTCGAGGGCGACTGCCCGGAGCTGCGGGAGACCGTCTACTTCGGCGACGCCGGCTGGGACGACCTGCTCAGCCGTACGGCCGGAGAGCTGCGCCCGGCCGCGCTCTCCTGCGACGAACCCGTCAACATCCAGTACACCTCGGGCACGACGGGCTTCCCCAAGGGAGCGACCCTCTCCCACCACAACATCCTCAACAACGGCTACTTCGTGGGCGAGATGATCGCCTACTCGGAGCAGGACCGGATCTGCATCCCGGTGCCCTTCTACCACTGCTTCGGCATGGTGATGGGAAACCTGGCGGCGACCTCGCACGGCGCCTGCATGGTGATCCCCGCTCCGTCCTTCGACCCCGCGGCCACGCTCCGCGCGGTCCAGGAGGAGCGGTGCACCTCGCTGTACGGCGTGCCGACGATGTTCATCGCCGAGCTGGGCCTCCCCGACTTCGCCTCGTACGACCTCTCCTCCCTGCGCACGGGCATCATGGCGGGCTCGCCCTGTCCCGTGGAGGTGATGAAGCGGGTCGTCGCCGAGATGAACATGGCGGAGGTGTCCATCTGCTACGGCATGACGGAGACCTCGCCCGTCTCCACCCAGACGCGTCGCGACGACGACCTGGAGCGCCGGACGGGCACGGTCGGCCGCGTCCTGCCGCACGTGGAGGTGAAGATCGTCGATCCGGCCACCGGCCTCACCGTGGAGCGCGGGGAGGCGGGCGAGCTGTGCACCCGCGGCTACAGCGTGATGCTCGGCTACTGGAACGAGCCGGACAAGACCTCCGAGGCGATCGACCCGGGCCGCTGGATGCACACCGGCGACCTCGCGGTGATGCGCGAGGACGGCTACGTCCGGATCGCCGGCCGGATCAAGGACATGATCATCCGCGGCGGTGAGAACGTGTACCCCAGGGAGATCGAAGAGTTCCTCCACGGGTACGACAAGATCGCCGACGTCCAGGTCGTCGGTGTCCCCGACCCTCGCTACGGCGAGGAGATCCTGGCCTGCGTGATCCCGCGCGACCCCGCGGACCCGCCCAGCCTGGACGACATCGCCGCGTACTGCCGTGACCGGCTGGCGCACTACAAGATCCCGCGCCGGGTGGAGGTACTCGCCGAGTTCCCGATGACGGTGAGCGGGAAGGTGCGGAAGGTGGAGCTGCGGCAGCGGTACGGGTGAGGGCGGAGCCGCCGCGAGGGGCGCGCACCGGGCCGGAGGCGCCCCTGCGGCCTTCCCCCGGTGTCACGGGGAGGGTGCTCGCTCCGGCGCTCGCTCCGGGGCCGGCGCCCGCTGCGGCGGCGGGACGGCGTGGGACGCGGGCGCCGCCGCCAGCTCGCGGCGCATGCAGACCCGCGGCCAGGTCGCCAGACCGTGGGCGGCCTCGGCCAGCTGGATGGCGCGCAGGCCGGCGGTGAGTTCCGGGTCGGACTCGGCGAGCGGACGGAAGCCGAGACGGGTGTAGTACGGGGCGTTCCAGGGGACCTCGGTGAAGGTCGTCAGGGTCAGCGCCGTGAGACCCCACCCGGCCGCCTCCGCGGCGAGGTGCTCGATGAGGGCGCGCCCGATGCCCCGGCGGGCGGCGTCCGGGTGCACGGAGACCTGCTCGATGTGGGCGGCGCCGTCGACGGTGTCGGCCAGCAGGTAGGCGACCGGGTGGTCGGCCTCGTCGGTGGCCACCCAGGCGCGGCCGGCCAGGCGGTAGGCGTCCAGGACGTCCAGCGGCAGGGGCTCGTCGTCGGCGATGACCGCCATGCCCAGGGAACGGAAGGGTTCGCCCGCGGCGCGCTCGATGTCCTGGAGCAGCGGGAGTTCGGCCGGTGCGGCCGCTCTGATGCGCATACGACGAGTATGGCGCGCGACCTCAGTCCGAGCCCCCTCCTCCGCCGCCTCCGCCGGGCTCGCCGCCGGTGCCGCCGACCGTGTCCCCGCCGCCGAACCAGCTGCGGCCGGTCGCGTAGCCGTCCGAGCCGCCGCCCCGGCCGAGCAGCCCGCCGTCGCGGGAGAAACGGGGGAGGAACAGGGCGAGCGCGGGGTCACCGTAGAGGGCGACGTACAGCAGCACCAGGTTGCCGTCCGTCACCTCGCGCCGATGCGCGGGCAGCGGGTGCCGCTCGCGGAGCCCGGCGAGGAGCCGGCGGGCGGCGCGGGTCGTCGGCGGCAGGAAGAGCAGGGCGAGCGCGGCACCGGCCGGTACGGCTCCGAGGGTGAGCGCGAGCGCGAGCCCCGCGCCGGACGGCCCGGTGACGATCAGGCCCGCCATCACCGTGACCACCGCGCCCACGAGCAGCGTGCGCGCGACGAGCAGGCGCCCCTGCGGGCGGAGCAGCCCGTCCCGGCCCAGCTCGGCCCGTAGAGCGTCCACGGCCCGCCGGGCCCGCGGCTGCGAGGCCAGGACACGCAGCCCCAGGGCACGGCGCAGCGAACCGTGCACGCCCAGCTGCACGGGATCACGGGTGCGGCCGGGGCCGCCGTTGGCCCGAATCGTTCCCTTGCGGCCGGCCGCGACCGCCCCGCGCTGGTGCAGCGCGACGAGGGCCACGACGACCACGGCCCGCCGTCCGCCCCTGAGCAACGCCAGTGCCTGCGGGGCGAGTTCGGTCCGCTGCGGGCTGCGCGTTCGCAACAGGACGAGCGCGCAGAGCAGTTGTGCGCAGGACGCGCCGATGAACCACCACGTGTCCGCCCCCATGACGCAACACCCCCCGAGGGTGTTGTGCCCGGCGTAGGGTGATCATCACGCGTGAATGGCCGAAATCTGAGGTCAATTTGAGCAGAGGACCGGCTTCGGGGCTTCCCCCGCACGGGGGTGACTCGCGGGCCGCCGAGCGGCAGGCGCAGGGGAAGGGCGGGACACCCCCTAGGCGCCGGTGGTGATCAGTTCGTCGGCCGGGGTGTTGACGGGCTGGGGCGTGCCGGTGAGGTCCAGGACGAAGAGCGGTATGCCCAGCTCGTCGGCGCGGGACCGGGCTTCCGGGGTGTAGCCGGCGAGGGAGAAGAACACGCTCACGGCCGCGTTGCTGAGACCGTTGAGCCAGAGGCACTCGACGGCCCGCAGGGTGGCGGGGCGGGTGCTCGGGTCGACCTGGGCGACGAGCCCGGGGGCCCGGAGGTCGACGCCGGACGCGGACCGCTCCTCGGGCTGGACGACGTCCCGGAACCCCAGCCAGCGCAGATACCCGGCCGAGGTGGCGACCGCGTCCCGGGCCGTACGGATGGTCATCGGCCGGAACGACGGCCTCGGCGGGGCGGGGTGCGCGGCGGTGGGCGGCAGCGGGATGTGCGCGGGGTAGCGCTCGGCGAAGGAGCGGTGCCCGCTCGTTCCGGGTGTGGCGTGGGCGCGGCTCTCGGAGGGCCCGGCCGGCGGGTGCGGGTCGCCCCCGAGGCCGGCGTCCTCGCCGCCCGCGCGGCCCCGTGTCGTATGCCCGATCCCGCCGACGTCTCCGATCCCGCGGGTGCCGCCCGGGTCGCCGGTACCGCCCGTGCGGCTGCCGCCCGGGTCGCTGCCGGTACCGCCCGTGTCGCCTGTCGTGCTCCTCGGCGTGAACCAGCCGCCCGGCGCCGGTTCCGCGTCGCCGCGTGGCTCGGCGCCCGCCCCGTGACCCGCCCCGTGACCCGTCTCGTGATCGGTCCCGTGGCCCGTCTCGTGGTCCGTCTCGTGGTCGGTCTCCGTCCACCCGTCAAGCGCGGCCGCGTCCGTGGCCGGGCCCG
Organism: Streptomyces sp. NPDC013457; assembly: GCF_043089925.1. Classification (NCBI taxonomy): domain Bacteria; kingdom Bacillati; phylum Actinomycetota; class Actinomycetes; order Kitasatosporales; family Streptomycetaceae; genus Streptomyces; species Streptomyces sp. NPDC013457. The sequence continues at coordinate 1,187,937 of NZ_JBICBL010000001.1, read as the reverse complement.
CGCCCCGGCCGCGCGGCCAGGTGCTCGTGTCGGCGCCCGCGCCATGGCTCGTGGCGCCGCCCGTCGTCGTACCGGCCGTCGCGCCGGGTCCCAGGCCCGTACCGCCGCCCGCCCCGGGTCCGCCGTCCGGCGGACTCACGGGAACGCGCAGGACCGTGCCGCAGCTGCAGCCGAGCTCCGGGTGGGGCCATTCGTCCTCACGGCCGCAGGCGGCGCAGCGGACCGTGACCCACTCGTCCGTCCAGTTGCGGTGCGTGACCGGCTCGCCCGTCGCCCCCGTGAGCAGCGGCGGCACGACCGGGGTGCCGCACGCGCAGGGGAAGACGGGAGCCGCGTACGGCTGCGTACGGAGGCATTCCGGGCACCGCACCGGAACCGAGTCACCCACACCGAACCCCACGGCGAACCCCCTGTCTTCCCGACCCCATCGTCCACCAATCCGCCACGCGAGGGGAGTGAGTTCGGCCAACGTCCGACCCCACTCCCTTGACGACTCTCGACCCCCCGACCTACATTGCTTCCACATAGTAGAACAATACTTCCGCAATACGGAAACGAGCCCACGAGCCGGTGGCGCACCCGTTTCCGCCTGGCCGAAGCAGGAGCCCTCCATGCCTCGTATGACCGCCGCCGCAGCGGCCGTTGAGATCCTCAAGCGCGAAGGCGTCACCAACGCGTTCGGCGTGCCCGGCGCGGCGATCAACCCCTTCTACCGCGAGCTCAAGAACGTGGGCGGCATCGCCCACACCCTCGCCCGCCACGTCGAGGGCGCCTCCCACATGGCCGAGGGCTACACCCGCGCCAAGGCGGGCAACATCGGTGTCTGCATCGGTACCTCCGGCCCCGCCGGAACCGACATGATCACCGGCCTGTACTCCGCGATCGCGGACTCGATCCCGATCCTGTGCATCACCGGCCAGGCCCCGGTCTCGAAGCTCCACAAGGAGGACTTCCAGGCCGTCGACATCGCCACGATCGCCAAGCCCGTCACCAAGGCCGCCACCACGGTCCTGGAGGCCGCGCAGGTCCCCGGCGTCTTCCAGCAGGCGTTCCACCTGATGCGCTCCGGCCGTCCCGGCCCGGTCCTCATCGACCTGCCGATCGACGTCCAGCTGACCGAGATCGAGTTCGACCCGGAGACGTACGAGCCGCTGCCGGTCTACAGGCCGCAGGCCACCCGTGCGCAGGCCGAGAAGGCCCTGAACTTCCTCCTGGAGTCCGAGCGCCCGCTGATCGTCGCCGGTGGCGGCATCATCAACGCCGACGCCTCCGACCTGCTGGTCGAGTTCGCCGAGCTGACGAACATCCCCGTCATCTCCACCCTCATGGGCTGGGGCACCATCCCGGACGACCACGCGCTGGCCGCCGGCATGGTCGGCGTCCAGACCGCGCACCGCTACGGCAACGCCACGTTCCTGGAGTCGGACTTCGTCCTGGGCATCGGCAACCGCTGGGCCAACCGTCACACCGGTTACAACATGGAGGCCTACACCAAGGGCCGGAAGTTCGTCCACGTCGACATCGAGCCGACCCAGCTCGGCAAGATCTTCGCCCCGGACTACGGCATCGCCTCCGACGCCAAGGCCGCCCTGGAGCTCTTCGTCGCGATCGCCAAGGAGTGGAAGGCCGCGGGCAAGCTCCCCGACTTCTCCGCCTGGGCCGACTCCGCGCAGGAGCGCAAGGCCACCCTGCAGCGCCGTACGCACTTCGACAACATCCCGATGAAGCCGCAGCGCGTCTACGAGGAGATGAACAAGGCCTTCGGCCCGGACACGCGCTACGTCACCACCATCGGTCTCTCGCAGATCGCGGCCGCGCAGTTCCTGCACGTCTACAAGCCGCGCCACTGGATCAACTGCGGCCAGGCCGGCCCGCTCGGCTGGACCATCCCGGCCGCCATCGGTGCCGCCACCGCGGACCCGGAGACCCCGGTCGTCGCCCTCTCCGGCGACTACGACTTCCAGTTCATGATCGAGGAGCTGGCGGTCGCCGCCCAGCACAAGGTCCCCTACGTCCACGTCCTCGTGAACAACGCCTACCTGGGCCTGATCCGTCAGGCGCAGGGCGGTCTGGGGATCAACTTCGAGGTCAACCTCGAGTTCGAGAACATCAACACCCCGGAGATCGGCGTCTACGGCGTCGACCACGTGAAGGTCGCCGAGGGTCTGGGCGTCAAGGCGATCCGCGTCGAGGACCCGAGCAAGCTGGGCGAGGCGCTGGAGCAGGCCAAGAAGATGGCCGTCGAGTTCCAGGTCCCGGTCGTCGTCGAGGCGATCCTGGAGCGCATCACGAACATCGCGATGAGCAAGACGGTCGACATGAGCGACGTCACCGAGTTCGAGGAGCTCGCGACGGAGCCCGGCCACGCGCCGACCGCGATCAAGGCCCTCAAGGTCTGATCCGCCCCGTCACCGGACGGCCCCCGCCCCGAGAGCACCGGAGCGGGGGCCGCTCCGTGCGTCCTGCGCCCGGACCAGCGTCGCCCCGGCCTCCGTCCAGTCGTAGAGGACCGAGCGGCCCGCCCTTCTCCGCCGTACCAGCCGGGCGTCCAGCAGCACCTTCAGATGCCGCCCCACCGACCCCAGACCCTGTCCCGTCAGCGCCACCAACTGGCTCGTGGACAGAGGGGATTCCAGGCGTAGGAGCACCCCGGCCCGTGCGTTCCCGAGCAGTGCGCCGAGCGCCTCGGGCACGGCCGGGCCGTCGGTCCCTGCCAGGGCTCCGGCGCACGGGTAGACGATCGCGAACCGCTCCGTACCCTCCCAGGACACCCATCCCCGGCTCGGGGTGACCGGCACGAGGACCAGCTGCCCGCCCGCCACCGAACGCGGCGGGTAGTCACGGGAGTTGACCTGGAGACGGCCGTCACCCAGCCAGCGCGTCCGGCCCGGGTTCAGCTCGTCCAGGGCGGTCGCCCAGCCCTCCCGGGTCAGCCGCGCGGTGCGCGCCAGCACATCGGCCTCAAGGATCCGACGGCGCCGCGGCCAGGTCGGCAGGACCGTCTCCCGCCACACCCAGGTGAGCAACTCCGCCATCCGGTGCGGGAGATCGGTCGCCGAGGCCAGCGGCTCGGGGACCGGCCCGCCGAGCGACACCGCCAGGTCCGCCACGGCTGCCGCGGGCGGTGTCTCGCGTATACGGGACAGCTCCTCCTCGAAGCTCCGCTCGCCGTCGCCCACCGGTGTGGGGGTCACGAAGTCGGCGTTCCACGTGGTGCCGAGCGCGGCCGGGACCAGCAGAGCCTCGACCGGGTCGGCGGCCAACCGGGCCCGATAGGCGGGCAGATGGGCCTCCAGCCACGCCCGCTCGCCGGGATGGGCGGCCGACCTCAGATCCAGCGTCTGGAGCGCGGCGGTCGTCTCGGCCAGCGGCGAGAGCAGGAACCTGCTCCCCGCGAGCGCGTCCGCGTCGATCTGCCACCAGCCCATGCTCCGCCCCCACCCCTTGTTTCGCCCCCATGCGAAACAATAACGGCCCTCCCGCCGGCCCCCGCAGACTCCGCCGCATGCGCACCTACCGCGAGCTCTTCCGTATCCCCGAGTTCACCCCGCTCTTCCTCACCGGCTCCGTCCAGGTCGCCGCCCAGACGGTGGCCGGCCTCGGACTGGCCACGCTCGTCTACAGCCGGACCGGTTCCCCGCTCCTCTCCTCCCTCGCCCTCTTCGGGCCCGCGCTCGCCCAGCTTCTCGGCGCCGCCACGCTCCTCTCCGCCGCCGACCGGCTCCCACCGCGCGCCGCGCTCGCCGGGACGGCGCTCTTCCACGCCGTGGGCAGCGCGGCGACGGCCGTCCCGGGGCTGCCGGTCGCGGCGGTCTTCGCGATCCTGCTCGCGCAGGGCCTCGTCGGCTCCGTCGGCGGGGGTGTGCGGTACGGGCTCCTCGGCGAGGTCCTGCCCCGCGGGGGCTATCTGCTGGGACGCTCCGTGCTGAACATGGCGTCCGGCGCCTGCCAGATCGCCGGGTTCGCGGCCGGCGGCCTGCTCGTCGCCGTCCTCTCGCCGCACGGCACCGTCCTGACCGGGGCCGCCCTCTACCTCGCCGCGGCCCTCCTGGCCCGCCTCGGCCTCTCCCGGCGCGCCCCGCGTGCCGGCGGCCGGCCCTCGCCGGCCCAGACCTGGCGGAACAACCGACGGCTGTGGTCCTCGCGCGCCCGCCGTCGGGTGTACCTCGCGCTGTGGGTGCCCAACGGGCTGATCGTGGGCTGCGAGTCGCTCTTCGTGCCGTACGCCCCCGAGCGCGCCGGGCTGCTCTTCGCCTGCGGCGCGCTCGGGATGCTGGCGGGGGACACGATCGTGGGCCGGTTCGTCCCGAAGGGCCTCCGCGCCCGGCTCGCCGCCCCGCTCCAGGCGCTCCTCGCCGCTCCGTTCCTGTGCTTCGCGCTGGACCCGGGCCTGCCCTGGGCGCTCGCGGCCGTGACCGTCTCCGCGATCGGCTACGGCGCGAGCCTGCTGTACCAGGAGCGGTTGACGGCCCTCGTTCCGGACGAGCTGAGCGGTCACGCCCTCGGGCTGCACTCCTCGGGGATGCTCGCCCTCCAGGGGCTGAGCGCGGCGCTGGCCGGCGCCGTCGCCCAGTTCACCTCGCCGCGGACGGCGATGGTGGTGCTCGCCCTGGCCTCGCTCGCGGTCACGCTGACGCTCGTCCTCACCGAGGGGCCTTCGAGCGGACCACGACGGTCTCCTCGCAGGGCCCGTCAGCGAACAGCTTGAGCGCCTCCACCTCGTCCTTGTCGGCGCTCAGCTCCCAGCGCAGCTTGGTGCCCACCCACTCGGCGACGTAGCGGCAGTACTGGGTGGAGGCCGACGGCACCCAGTCGGCCGGGTCACGGCCCGCCTTGTCCTTCTGGCTGCGGGCGGTGACGGCGACGAGCGTGCCGGGCGCGCCCTGGTCGTTGGCGTACTTCTCACGCCGGGCCGCGGTCCAGGCCGAGGCGCCCGACTCCCAGGCCTCGTCGAGCGGGACGACATGGTCGACACGGAGCGCGGCGGGGTCGGTGACGGTCTGGCCGTCGTAGTACGAGGTCCACCTGCCGCCCGTCAGGACGCAGCCGGTGCCGGCCTTCGGGGCGTCGACGGCCTCCTCCAGGAGGACCTCCGCGCGGGTGTCGCAGCCGTCCGCCGGGTCGAGGCCGGCGTTCCAGTGCGGGAAGGCGGAGACCTTGTAGCCGGCGGGGTCCTCGGCGGCCTCGGTGAGGTCGGCGAGGGCGTCGGGGAAGAGGACGACGTTCGCCGAGAGCGCCGGGGAGGGGACGGCGAGCGGGGACAGGATGAGCGCCAGCGGGGCCAGGCCCCGCACCAAGTTCTTGATCATGTGCGACTGGATAGCGGCGGGGGAGGGCGCACGGAGGGCGAATCGCGGTGCGCTCGCCCGAGCGGGTGTGGATCTTCACCGCAGAAACGATGCGCTGGGCGCGGCCCCGGCAGGGACGCGAAAGAGCGCGGAACCAGGGACCGTAAACCTGGTTCCGCGCTCTCGTTGTGCCCGCCCGACGGTGCGAGGCTGGCGCGACAGGACGTTCGCGCCGCCGGGCGGAGTCTTGGGGGGAGGTGGGGCGTTGGGACCGCGGCGACGGCGACGGATGGACCGGGAACCCTTCCTTCAGGTCAAGAAGGGGCCTGGTCCGCCCTTACCACCGCACTGGCTCGTCGCCGCCGCGGTCCTCACGCTGTCCGTACCGCCGGCCACCCCTCATCCGGGCCGTCGGTCCGGACGGCGTACGGCATCTGACCTCCCGTCATCTGCCGTACGCGGTCTGGATGCCGCCGTGGATCAGTCCTCGCGCAGGGCGCGGACCGCCTCGGCCACGCGCTTGCCGTAGTCCGCGTCGGCGGCGGCGAAGTGCGCGATGTTCTTCTCGATGACGTCCTCGCGGGACACCTGGGACAGACCGCCGGCGATGTTGGCGATCAGACGGCCCTTCTCGGCCTCGGACATCAGGCGGTAGAGCTCGCCGGCCTGGAAGAAGTGGTCGTCCTTGGCGTGCTCGGGCGCCGCGTGGGTGCCGGTCCAGCCGTGGATCGCCAGCGGGGCGGCGAGCGCCTCGTCGGTCTGCGCGGGGCCGGAGTACGAGTTGGGCTCGTAGTTCTTGTCGTGGCGCGAGCCCTGGCGGGTGGCCATCAAGCCGTCGCGGCCGTAGTTGTCGGCGACGGTCGCCTTCGGGGCGTTCACCGGCAGCTGGGTGTGGTTGACACCGAGGCGGTAGCGGTGGGCGTCCGCGTAGGCGAAGAGGCGGCCCTGGAGCATCTTGTCCGGCGAGGGACCGATGCCCGGGACGAAGTTGTTCGGGGAGAACGCGGCCTGCTCGACCTCGGCGAAGACGTTGTCCGGGTTGCGGTCGAGGACCAGTCGGCCCACGCGCTGCAGCGGGTAGTCGGCGTGCGGCCACACCTTGGTGAGGTCGAACGGGTTGAAGCGGTACTCGGCGGCCTCGGCGGCCGGCATGACCTGGACGTACAGGGTCCACGAGGGGCTCACGCCGCGCTCGATGGCCTGCAGCAGGTCGGTCTGGTGCGAGTTCGCGTCCTTGCCGACGGTCTCGGCGGCCTGCTCGGCGGAGAGCGAGCGGATGCCCTGGTTCGTCTTGAAGTGGTACTTGACGAAGAAGGCCTCACCCTTCTCGTTCGTCCACTGGTACGTGTGCGAGCCGTAGCCGTTCATGTGACGGTACGAGGCGGGGATGCCGCGGTCGCCCATGAGCCAGGTGATCTGGTGCGTCGCCTCGGGGGAGTGCGCCCAGAAGTCCCAGACGTTGTCCGGCTCCTGCTTGCCCGTGAAGGGGTCGCGCTTCTGGGAGTGGATGAAGTCGGGGAACTTGATCGGGTCCTTGATGAAGAACACCGGGGTGTTGTTGCCGACGAGGTCGTAGTTGCCCTCTTCGGTGTAGAACTTCAGGGCGAAGCCGCGCGGGTCACGGACGGCGTCCGCGCCGCCGAGCGAGTCGGCCACGGTGGAGAAGCGGATGAACGTCTCGGTCCGCTTGCCGACCTCGGAGAGGAAGGCGGCCTTGGTGAAGCCGGTGACGTCGTCGGTGACCTCGAAGTACCCGTACGCGCCGGAGCCGCGGGCGTGGACCACGCGCTCCGGGATCCGCTCACGGTTGAAGCGCGCGAGCTTCTCCAGGAGGTGCTGGTCCTGGAGGAGGATGGGGCCACCGACGCCGGCGGTGGCGGAGTTCTGGTTGTCGGCGACGGGGGCGCCGGACTCGGTCGTAAGCACGCGCTTCGACATCGTGACCTTCCGTACGGGAGCTGCACTGGTGACGGTGTCAGGAGCGTAAGGAGCAGCTGAAGCGAACGTCAACAGTTTGTTGAAAACGAAGGAGGGTGTTCCGGGCGGCGGCGGCGCCTGGGCGCGACAGGACAGGTTGTCAGCGCCGCCGCCGACCGGAAGTCTGGGCCCCGTGTCCGGGGCGCGGGATCAGACCTGCTGGCCGGAGAGGCGCTCGACGGCGCGCAGCAGGGCCGAGTGGTCCAGGCCGCCGTCACCCTGCGCACGCAGGGAGGCGACGAGCTGGGCGACTACGGCGCCGACCGGGAGAGCGGCGCCGACGTTGCGGGCGGCGTCGGTGACGATGCCCATGTCCTTGTGGTGCAGGTCGATCCGGAAGCCGGGCTTGAAGTCCCGGTTCAGGAAGTTGTCCTTCTTGCGGGTCAGGACCGTGGAGCCGGCCAGACCGCCGTTGAGGACGTCCAGGGCGGCCTGGAGGTTCACGCCGGACTTCTCCAGGAAGACCACGGCCTCGGCGCACGCCTGGATGTTGACGGCGACGATGAGCTGGTTGGCCGCCTTCACGGTCTGGCCGGAGCCGTGCGGACCGCAGAGCACGATGACCTTGCCGAGGGCCTCCAGGATCGGCAGGGCCTCGTCGAAGTCGGCCTGCTCGCCGCCCACCATGATCGAGAGCACGGCCTCGATCGCGCCGGCCTCGCCGCCGGAGACAGGGGCGTCGATGACGCGGATGCCCTTCTCCTTGGCGTTCTTGGCCAGGTCCACGGAGGTCTGCGGGGTGATCGACGACATGTCGACGATCAGCGCGCCCGACTTGGCGTTCTCCAGGATGCCCTCGGGGCCGTAGGAGATGGCCTCGACCTGCGGGGAGGCGGGCACCATCGTGACGATGACGTCGGCGTCCTTGACGGCCTCGGCGATCGACGCGGCGACCGTGCCGCCGGCCGCGGCGAGGCGGTCCAGCTTGTCCTGCTCGAGGGTGTAGCCGGTGACGGAGTAGCCGGCCTTGATCAGGTTCTCGGACATGGGGGAGCCCATGATGCCGAGACCGATCCACGCGATCTTGGGGAGGTTGCTCATTGGGGTACCTCTCGGGGTTGTGCGATGTCAGAGGGAGCTGACGCCCGCGCCGTGGCGCCGGTCCGCGGCCGGCGAGGCCGGGCCGGAGCCACGAGGGGCTCGTGCGGACGGGGGTGTCGGCCCCCGTCCGGCGTCAGCGGGCCGCGCGGGCCTCGGCGGGGAGCCACGCGAAGGACGCGGCGGCGTCGGCGGCCTTGTACTCCAGGCCGACCCAGCCGTCGTAACCGGCCTTCTTGAGCTCGTCGAGCAGCTGCTCCAGGGGGAGCTCACCGGTGCCCGGCGCGCCGCGGCCCGGGTTGTCGGCGATCTGGACGTGGCCGGTCTTGTCGGCGTACTCCGCGATGACCTGGCTGACGTTCTCGCCGTTCATCGACAGGTGGTAGATGTCGAGGAGGAACTTGGCGTTGCCGAGCCCGGTGGCCGCGTTGACCTTGTCGACGACCTCGATGGCGGCGGGGGCGCTCACCAGCGGGTAGAGCGGCGACTCCGGCTTGTTCAGGGTCTCGACCAGCAGGATCGCGCCGATCCGGTCGGCCGCGCGGGCCGCCAGGACCAGGTTCTCCAGGGCGAGGGCGTCCTGGACCTGTGGGTCGACGCCCTCGACGCGGTTGCCGTAGAGCGCGTTGAGCGCCGTGCAGCCGACCGAGGCGGCGAAGTCGGCCGCCACCTCGATGTTGGCGCGGAAGCGGTCCGACTCCTCGCCGGGCACGGAGAGCGCGCCGCGGTCGGGACCCGGCAGCTGCCCGGCGTAGAAGTTGAGGCCCACCAGCTGGGTGCCGGCGTCGTCCAGAGCCTTCTTGAGAGCGTCGAGCTCACTCTGGGCGGGGGTGGCGGTGTCGATCCAGGGCCACCACAGCTCGACCGCCGTGAAGCCCGCCGCGGCGGCGGCCGCGGGGCGCTCCAGGAGCGGGAGTTCCGTGAAGAGGATCGACAGGTTCACATCGAAGCGCTGGTCCGTGTATCCCATGAGGGGCGGCGCTCCTTCCGTATTGCGGAAGTAACTTTCTGTCTGACGGAATGTTGCAAGGGGAGCCGCGCACTTGTCAAGAGGGTCCGGCAGCTCAGGGCTGCCGTCGGTGCCGTTCCGGCCAGTAGCGTGGGGCCATGGTGCGTTTGAGAGTGGAGTTCACGACCGAGCCGTTCGACCTGGACGAGGCGCCGGAGCACGCGGTCGTGGCCCGTGAGGTCATCCAGGCCGCCGACCTGGACGCGGTGGACGTCGGTCCGTTCGGCAACACCGCGGAAGGCGGCTCCGACGAGGTCCTGACCGCCGTCGACGCGCTGCTGCGCAAGTCCCTGGCGGCCGGCGCGACCCGCGTCTCCCTCCAGGTCAACGTGATCGGGGAGGAGTCGTGACCGAGCACCCCCTGGTGGCGGCGGTCAAGCCGCTGGTCGACGCGATGGGCGCCGAGATACTCGGTCCCGAGCAGGCCGGTGCCGACGACGTGGTGCTCGCCTGGGAGGGTGAGGACGTGATCGCCGTACGGCTTCCCCAGCTCTCGGACTCGCTGGACCACATCCTGGCGGCCATGGAGCGCCGGCACGGGATGCCGCTCGCCTCGCTCGACCGCAAGGCGAAGCAGGAGGCGGTCCGGATGCTGGAGGCGCGTGGCGCCTTCTCCGTACGTCATGGAGTGGAGACGGTGGCCGGGGCACTGGGTGTCAGCCGCTTCACCGTGTACAACTACCTGAACCGGGAGACCGCCCTGAACAGGGAAAAGGCCGCCGGGAACGGTTAGTTGATCATGCATGGCCGGAGGCCGTCGTCCAGATGTCGGGACGACGGCCTTTGTGTCACCGAGTTTTCAACAAAGTGTTGACGTGGTGTTGCGGGAGGGCGTTAGCTATCCGCAGCCCGTCCGACGCACAGCGAAAAACAGCCACGGAGGCTTCCCGTGACTTCAGGTACGACACCGGGTCTGACCCGGTTCAACACCTCGGCGGACAGCGACGCTGTCGCCGCGCTCCACGAGGTGTGCTCCAGCTCGGCGTGGGGGAGCAAGCTTCTCGCCCAGCGCCCGTACGCCACCGTCGAAGCCCTCTTCCTCGCCAGCGACGCCGCCATGGCCGAACTGACCGCGGAGGATCTGGCCGAGGCGATGGCGGGCCACCCGCCGATCGGTCGTCCGAAGGCAGGGGACCCGACCTCCTCCCGCGAGCAGAGCGGGATGGCCGGTGCCTCCGAGGAGCTCAAGGCCGAGATGCTCGAACTCAACCTGGCGTACCAGGACAGGTTCGGTCATGTCTTTCTGATCTGCGCGACCGGCAGGACCGGTGAGCAGATGCGTGACGCGGTCCGCGAGCGGATCGAGAACTCGCCCGAGCAGGAGCGGGAGATCGTCCGCACCGAACTGGGCAAGATCAACCGCATCAGGCTGACCCGTCTCGTAGAGCGCGCAGGGAACGAGGAAGAGAACGCATGAGCACCGACACCACGGCTTCGGTGTCCACCCACATCCTGGACACCAGCATCGGCCGCCCCGCCGAGGGCGTGGCCATCACGCTCGCGGCCCGCAGCGGCTCCGACGCGCAGTGGGTCCCGCTCGGTGGCTCCGCCACCGACGCGGACGGGCGCTGCAAGGACCTGCCGGCCCTGCCGGAGGGCACCACCCACGTACGTCTCGACTTCGAGACCGAGACGTACTTCTTCAACAAGAAGCAAGCCGAGGCGCAGCAGGACGCCCCCCGCGTAAGGGACAGCGGCGCGTTCTTCCCGGAAGTGACCATCACCTTCGCGGTGACTCCGGGCGAGCACTACCACGTACCGCTGCTGCTCAACCCGTTCGGCTACTCCGTTTACCGAGGGAGCTAGCAGACATGCCCACGATTCTCGGCCAGAACCAGTACGGCAAAGCAGAGAACCGCGTCGTCAAGATCACGCGGGATGGCGCCACCCACCACATCAAGGACCTGAACGTCTCCGTCGCCCTCTCCGGCGACCTCGACGACGTCCACCTCACGGGCTCCAACGCCCACTGCCTGCCCACCGACACGACCAAGAACACCGTGTACGCCTTCGCCAAGGAGTACGGGATCGAGTCGGCCGAGCAGTTCGGCATCCACCTGGCCCGCCACTTCGTGACGAGCCAGGAGCCGATCAAGCGGGCGCGCATCCGGATCGAGGAGTACTCGTGGGAGCGGATCGCCAGCTCCGACGCCAACTCCAAGTTCATCGGCTCGGACGAGGTGAACCACTCCTTCGCCCGCAAGGGCCAGGAGACCCGCGTCACCCAGATCACGTACGACGGTGAGAAGTGGGAGGTCATCTCCGGCCTCAAGGACCTCATCGTCATGAACTCCACCAACTCGGAGTTCTGGGGCTACATCAAGGACAAGTACACGACGCTCCAGGAGGCGTACGACCGCATCCTGGCCACGCAGGTGTCCGGTCGCTGGCGGTTCAACTGGACCGACGACGACCAGCGGATGCCCAACTGGGAGAAGTCCTACGCGCAGACCAGGCGCCACATGCTCGAGGCCTTCTCGGAGACGTACTCGTACTCGCTGCAGCAGACGCTCTACCAGATGGCCACGCGCATCATCAACCACCGTTCGGAGATCGACGAGGTCCGCTTCTCGCTCCCGAACAAGCACCACTTCCTGGTGGACCTGGAGCCCTTCGGGCTCAAGAACGACAACGAGGTCTACTACGCCGCCGACCGCCCCTACGGCCTCATCGAGGCCACGGTGCTGCGTGACGGAGCCACGGCGCAGATCCCGGTCGACATGACCAACCTCTAGGCGGCACCGCGTGGCCGCCCCCGCCCGCCCGCAGTCGGGCGGGGGCAGCCACCACCGGAGGGACGTACCCATGGCACAGCCCGCAACGGGGCCGGCACCTGCCGAAGGCCCTTGTTCCACCCCATCGGACACCTCGCAGGTCGGCTCGGCCCTCACTCCGCCGGTCGCCACGGCGGTCACTCCGCCCGCCGGCTCGGCGGTCACCTCGCCGGTCGTCACGGCGCTCACCGCGGCCGAGGTCCACCCGGTGGACGAGAAGCTCCCCGCCTCGCGGCTCGTTCCCGCCGCGCTCCAGCACATCGCCGCGATGTACGCGGGCGTGGTCACCCCTCCACTGATCATCGGTCAGGCGGTCGGCCTGGACGCCGCGGGAATGACCCGGCTCATCGCCGCGAGCCTGCTCATCGCCGGCTGCGCCACCGTCCTCCAGACCCTCGGGGCCGGCCGCTTCGCCGGAAACCGGCTCCCCTTCGTCAACGCCGCCTCCTCGGCCGGCATCGCCCCGATGCTCGCGATCGCCGAGACCAGCGCCCCCGGCCACCAACTCCCCGCCATCTACGGCGCGGTGATGGTCGCCGGAGTCTTCTGCCTCGCCGTCGGCCCCTTCTTCGGGCGCCTGCTCCGCTTCTTCCCGCCGCTCGTCACCGGCGTCGTGATCACCCTGATCGGCGTCACCCTGATGCCCGTGCCCGTGACCTGGGCCCAGGGCGGGAACAAGGAGGCCGCCGACTTCGGCGCCATGAAGTACCTGGCGCTCGCCGGATTCACGCTCGTCGTGATCCTGCTCTTCCAGCGCTTCGGCAAGGGCTTCGTCAAGCAGATCGCCCTGCTGCTCGGCCTCTTCATCGGCACCGTGGCGGCGATCCCGTTCGGGATGGCCGACTTCACCGCGCTGCGCGAGGCGCCCGTCGCCGCGCTGCCCGCCCCCTTCGCCTTCGGCGCACCGGAGTTCCAGCCCGCCGCGATCCTCTCCCTGTGCATCGTGATGCTGGTCCTGATGACCGAGTCCAGTGCCGGGATGCTCGCCCTCGGCGAGATCTGCGGGCGCAGGAGCGACGGAGGCACGATCACCCGGGGCCTGCGGACCGACGGCATCGCCACGCTCCTCGGCCCCGTCTTCGGCGGATTCCCCACCTCGGCCTTCGCCCAGAACGTCGGAGTGGTCTCCCTGACCCGGGTCCGCTCCCGCTACGTCGTCGCCGTCGCCGGTGGCGCCCTGCTCGTCCTCGGCGCCTTCCCGGTCCTCGGAGCGGTCGTGTCGATGGTCCCGATGCCCGTCCTCGGGGGTGCTGGCATCGTCCTCTTCGGCTCGATCGCCGTCTCCGGAATCCGTACCCTGTCGGAAGCCGGACTCGACGACAGCTCCAACATCATCCTGGTGGCCGTCGCGCTCGGAGCGGGCATCATCCCGCTCGCCGCGCCCGCCTTCTACGCCGACTTCCCGGCCTGGGCACAGACCGTGCTCGGCTCCGGCATCAGCGCCGGAGCGCTCGTCGCGGTCACGCTCAACCTGTTCTTCCACCATCTCGGCACCCGGACCCGTCACGCGGCTCCGGCACTCAAATCCTCCTAGGGTCCTGCCGTGCCCTCCCCCCACGACTCCTTCGTGGAGGGAACCCCAACCCCCGAGGAATGAAGGAAGCACCGCCATGGCAGCACCTTCGGCAGCAGTCGAGCGCATCGTCATCGAGAACTGTGCGATCGCGACCGTGGACGCCAACGACACCGAGTACGCCACCGGCCACCTCGTCGTCGCCGGCAACAAGATCGAGTCCATCGGCGCCGGCAAGGCGCCCGAGGGCCTGGAGAACGTGGTCCGCCGGATCGACGCCACCGGTCATCTGGTGACGCCCGGTCTGGTCAACACGCACCACCACTTCTACCAGTGGATCACCCGGGGCCTGGCCACCGACCACAACCTCTTCAACTGGCTGGTCGCGCTCTACCCGACCTGGGCCCGCATCGACGAGGCCATGGTCCGCGTCGCCGCCCAGGGTTCGCTGGCCATGATGGCCCGCGGCGGTGTCACCACCGCCATGGACCACCACTACGTCTACCCGAAGGGCTCCGGCGACCTGTCCGGCGCCATCATCGGTGCCGCCCAGGACATGGGCGTCCGCTTCACCCTCGCCCGCGGTTCGATGGACCGCAGCGAGAAGGACGGCGGCCTGCCGCCGGACTTCGCCGTCGAGACCACCGAGGGCGCCCTCGCGGCGACCGAGGAGACGGTGAAGAAGTACCACGACGCCTCCTTCGACGCGATGACCCAGGTCGCCGTCGCCCCCTGCTCCCCCTTCTCCATCTCCACCGAACTGCTCCGCGAGGGCGCCGCGCTCGGCCGCCGCCTCGGTGTGCGCATGCACACGCACGGCTCGGAGACCGTGGAGGAGGAGAAGTTCTGCCACGAGCTCTTCGGCATGGGCCCGACGGACTACTTCGAGTCCACCGGCTTCCTCGGCGAGGACGTGTGGATGGCGCACTGCGTCCACATGAACGACTCCGACATCGAGGCCTTCGCCCGTACGAAGACCGGTGTCGCCCACTGCCCGTCCTCCAACGCGCGCCTGGCCGCCGGCATCGCCCGGGTACCGGACATGCTGCGGGCCGGCGTCCCGGTCGGCCTCGGTGTCGACGGCACCGCCTCCAACGAGTCGGGCGAGCTCCACACCGAGCTGCGCAACGCGCTTCTCATCAACCGCCTCGGCGCCCACCGCGAGGCCGCGCTCAACGCCCGCCAGGCCCTGCGCCTCGGTACGTTCGGCGGAGCCCAGGTCCTCGGCCGCGCCGACTCGATCGGCTCGCTGGAGGCCGGCAAGCTCGCCGACTTCGTCCTCTGGAAGATCGACGGCCTCGGCCACTCCTCGATCGCCGACCCGGTCACCGCGATCGTGTTCGGCGCCGCGGCCCCGGTGACGGCCTCGTTCGTCAACGGCAAGCAGATCGTCGAGAACAACCGCCTGCTCTTCGCGGACGAAGAGGCGATCGCGCGCGACGCGCGTGCGGAGGCGCAGCGCCTGGCCCGGATCACGGCCCAGGGCTGACCTCCCCAAGGAGTCCGACCGAGGGGGACGGCCCTCGGTCGGTCGCCGCGGACCCGAGCGGGGTCCGTGGCCGGCCGGACGGGGGGTGCCCGTACGAAAAGAGGTACGGCACCCTCCGGACGGTCGACGTGTCCCCCCTCCCGGGGCACGACCGGGCGGTACCCCCACAGCCGCTCGACCGTATGTCCCCGCAGCACCCGAAGACCCC
This sequence comes from Streptomyces sp. NPDC013457, assembly GCF_043089925.1. Lineage (NCBI taxonomy): Bacteria > Bacillati > Actinomycetota > Actinomycetes > Kitasatosporales > Streptomycetaceae > Streptomyces > Streptomyces sp. NPDC013457. Next base: position 1,172,641 of record NZ_JBICBL010000001.1, on the reverse strand, counting down.
GTGGCACCCCGCCACATCCTCATGAGCCGCACACCGTGAGGCGCACGACTGCACCCCTTTGCACCACCTCCCTGACATCCGCGTCACCGCCGACGTGTAACCGACCGGAGGAACCGCCGTGGCCGCCAAGCCCAGGTTTCGCAATGATGCACACGACGCCAGCGCCGACACCGAAGACCAGAAGCATCCGGTCGACGAGACGTTGCCGCCCCTGAGAATGTTCACCAGCGGCCTCCAGCACGTGGCCGCCATGTACGCCGGGGTCGTGGCCCCGCCCCTGATCGTCGGCGCGGCCGTCGGACTCTCCGGCACCGAGCTGACCTTCCTCACCGGAGCCAGCCTCTTCACCGCGGGGCTCGCCACCTTCCTCCAGACGCTCGGCATCTGGAAGATCGGCGCCCGGCTGCCGTTCGTCAACGGCGTCACCTTCGCCGGTGTCGCGCCCATGCTGGCGATCGTCGACACCACGGACGACAAGGCCGACGCGCTCCCGATCATCTTCGGCGCGATCATCGTCGCCGGTGTGCTGGGCTTCATAGCCGCCCCGTACTTCTCCAAGCTCGTCCGCTTCTTCCCGCCGGTCGTCACCGGCACCGTGATCACCCTCATCGGTGTCTCGCTGCTGCCGGTCGCCTTCGGCTGGGCCCAAGGGCCCAACCCGACGGCGAAGGACTACGGTTCGACGACCTATCTCACGCTCGCCGCGATCACACTCGTGGTCGTCCTCGTCCTGCGCCGCTTCACCCGCGGCTTCCTGAAGCAGATCGCGGTCCTGGTCGGCCTGGTCATCGGCACGGTCATCGCGATCCCGTTCGGGGTGACGGACTTCAGCCCGGTGGCGGAGGCGTCCGTCGTCGGCTTCCCGTCGCCGTTCCACTTCGGCGCCCCGCAGTTCGCGGTCGCCGCGATCATCTCGATGTGCGTGGTCATGCTGGTCTCGATGACCGAGTCGACCGCCGACATGCTGGCGCTCGGTGAGATCGTCGAGCGGCCGGCCGACGAGAAGACCATCGCGGCCGGACTGCGCGCCGACACGCTCGGCTCGGCCATCAGCCCGTTCTTCAACGGCTTCATGTGCAGCGCCTTCGCCCAGAACATCGGGCTCGTGGCGATGACGAAGATCCGCAGCCGGTTCGTGGTCGCCTGTGGCGGCGGCTTCCTGGTCCTGATGGGCCTCTCGCCCGTCGCCGCCTCGCTGATCTCGGTCGTCCCGCGGCCGGTGCTCGGCGGCGCGGGCGTCGTCCTCTTCGGATCGGTCGCGGCGAGCGGTATCCAGACGCTGGTCAAGGCCGGTCTGGAGAAGGACAACAACGTGCTGATCGTCGCGGTCTCGCTGGCCGTCGGCATCATCCCGATCACGGAGCCGGAGTTCTACCACGCCTTCCCGGAGACGGCGAAGATCATCCTGGACTCGGGCATCTCGACCGGCTGTGTCGCGGCGGTCCTGCTGAACCTGGTCTTCAACCACCTGGGCAGGCGCGGCGACGAGGACACGGTCACCGCGCCCATGGAGCCGGGCGAGGAGATCTCCGAGACCCGCACGGCCAAGGCGGCGCACGTCCACTGAGCGCCTCCACCCCGCCCGACAAGCCGGTTCCCGCGTGTGACGCGGGGGCCGGCGTCGTGCGTGGGGCGGCCGGCTCCGGCCCCCGTTCGGAGGTGGCCCCCGCCGCCGAACTCGCCGTGCCGGCGGTCGTCCTCGTCAACCCCAACACCTCGGCGGCGACGACCGCGATGATGACGGGGATCGCCCGCCGGGCCCTCGGGCCGGCGGTCCGCGTCCGCGGGGTGACCGCGGCGCGCGGTCCCCGGATGCTCACGGACCCGGCCGCCCTGCGGGCCGCGGCCCCCGAGGTCGTGGCCGCCGGCCGCCGGGCCCTCGCCTCCGGCGACTGCGCGGCGCTGCTGGTGGCCGCGTTCGGCGACCCGGGCGTGGCGGAGCTGCGGGCCTTCGCCCCGGTCCCGGTCGTGGGCATCGGGGAGGCCGCGATCCTGGAGGCGTCCGCCGGGGGCACTCGCTTCGGCATCGCGACGACGACCCCGCGCCTGGCGGGTCCCATCGCCGACGCGGTGACGGCGCTGGGCCTCCGCGACCGCTTCACCGGCCTCCGCCTCACCGGAGGAGACCCCCACGCCCTGTCCGCCGACCCGGCCGCGCTCACCGAAGCCCTGGCCCGCGCGGTCCGTGAGTGCGTCGTACGGGACGGCGCCCGGGCCGTGGTCGTCGGCGGCGGCCCACTCGGCGAAGCCGCAGAGGCCCTGCGCCCCCGCTTCACCGTCCCGGTGATCGCCCCGATCCGAGCGGCCTGCCACCGCGTGACGAGGCTGCTGTAGGCAGGCGCGCCGGTTCCACGAGCCGCATGACGGGTTCTCGCCCGCCGCCCCGGCCCACGCTGCCGCGGCCGCCCCTGCGGCCGCGCGCAGTCGGGCGTTCGCGCCGGGCCGCCCCCTAGGGGGCGTCTCGCCGGTCATGCCGGGCTCGCGGGGTCTGGCACGCACTCCCCCGTAGCCCTTCGGGCACGGGAGGTGCCCCCACGCCGCGTGGTCGTCGGTCGCCGACGCTCCGCGCCGGCTCCCTCCTCCGCCTTGCGATCGCGCGCACCGGATCCCGCTCCCTGATCCGGCCTGATCGACGAGACGCCCTCAGGCCCCGACCGTCCTACTCCGGGCGTTCCGGGGTCCAGTCCGGCCGGCGGCCGCTCAGGCCCACCACGCGGTCGAGCAGGGGCGCGTCGTCCGGGACCGTGACGACAGGGCCGAAGAAGCCGTCCTCGGGCGGGGCGTCGTCCGCCGGGGTCAACAGCGCCTCGGACACGGCCAGATCCTCCGCCGCCACCTCGTACGGCTGGTCCGTCGCCCGCGCGAGGTCCCAGCCGTGGATCACCAGTTCGTTCAGCGCGACCTGCCCCATGACCGCCGCCGGCATCTCGACACCGCCCGCCTGGGTGTCGCCCTCCCACGCCCCCGGCTCGCGCCAGGCCGCCGCCAGCTCGTCCAGGGCCTTCGGCAGCGCCGTGCGCCAGTCCTCGGCCAGGACCGGGCGGACCGAGCCGGGCGGCGTCCCGGTCGTCTCCCCGACGTGCTTGCGGGCGGCGTCGCGGAAGGCCACGCTCAGCCCCGTGAGATGCGCGAGGATCTCCCGTACCGCGTACTCGGGACACGGCGTCGGGTCCCCGAGCCGCTCGTCGCCGATGCCCTCGGCGAGTCGTGCCACCCGCGCCGCGGCCGATCCCAGATCGATGTGCTCCATGTTCTCCATGCAGATGCAGACCGCCGGGGGCGCCGGAACTCATCGCTCGGTCCCGATGCGACGCCCGCACTCCTGCGCCAGCGCGGGATAGGCCGCCGCGATCGCCTCGTAGACCCTCCGCCGCAGGAGCCGTTCGGCCTCGGCCCGGCCCGTCGAGCCGTACAGCCCGTCGAGCAGGTACTCGTACCGCGACAGGGCGTGCCGGAGGTAGTTCACCTGCCACCGCACCAGCGCCCCGGCCCCCACCCCGCCGGGGCTGCGCGCCCCGAGGAGATGCCGGTGCCGCACCGCGCGCCGCTCCAGCTCCACCGCCGGAAGCCGGGGCACCTCGATCGGCTGTGCCCGGATCGCGGCGAGGACCGCGCGCCGCCGCCGCTCCGCCCCCGCCTCCGCCGCCGAGGAGCGGCTGCCCGAGACCGCCGCGCACCGGGTGAACTCCGGCGTCCTCTCCACCGCTTCCACCCGCGCCATCAGATACAGCCGCACGGGCGCGACGGACCACCGCCGCGGATCCCGTCCCTGCACATCGGGCGCGCCCAGCAGGTCGCGCACCATCGCGTCGCTCCAGCCCCGCCCGCGCAGCCCGGCCAGTGTCGTGTAGATCGTACGGTCCGTCATGATCCCCCCTCGTTCGGTCACTGAGAGTGACGAAGCCAGTGAAGCGCACCCCACTGACAACGACCCCTTGCCGGGCGCCTCCACGTCATGGGATACAGGTCTGGACCTTTTCGACGGACGGAGGCATTCCTGTGCAACGCCCGCTGGCCGCAAGCTTGTTGACCGTCGCCCTCCTCGCCGTGGCAGCCTGCTCCGGCGGCCCCGAGAAGGACACTCACGCCCCCGGCGCCCCCACCGGAGTCACCGCCTCCGCCGGCAGCGCGAGCACCGTCCACGTCATGTGGAGCGCGGCCGCCGACGACCGGGCCGTCACCGGGTACGAGGTCTACCGGCAGGGCCGCAAGGTCAAGGACCTCCCCGCGACGACCCTCATGACCGACATCGTGAACCTCACGCCCTCGACCCCGTACGCCTTCACCGTCCGCGCCCGCGACGCCGCCGGAAACCGCTCCCCCCACAGCGCGGCGGTCCCGGCCACCACGCTCGCCGCCACCGCCCGGGACCGCACCGCGCCCACCACGCCCCGGGCCCTGCGCGTGACCCCCGACGGCAGCCACGCGGCCACCCTGACCTGGACCGCTGCCCGCGACGACACCAAGGTCACCGCGTACGACGTCTACCAGGCCGACGCCCGTGTCCACACCGTCCCCGGCACGGCCACCACCGCCCGGCTCACCGGCCTGCGCCCCGGAACGGTCTACTCCTTCACGGTCCGCGCCCGCGACGCCGCCGAGAACTCCTCCCCGGACAGCGCCCCCGCCGACCTCACCACCGCCCCGGCCCCCGGAGCGGCCCCCAACACCGCCCCCACGGACCTGACGGCCAAGGCCGTGAAGGGCGAGATCACCCTGACCTGGACCCCGCCCCGCACCGGCGCCCCGGTCACGGAGCACCAGCTCTACCTGAACGAGGCCTTCGCCACCACGATCATCTGGGGCACCGACCCCCCGCCCGCCGAGGCCACCTACACCTTCACGGTCCCCACCACCCGGGGCACCCGCTACAGCGTCAAACTCCGCGCCCGCCTCCCCGACGGCACCTGGGGTGACTTCTCGGCCCAACGCACCGTTGTCGTCCCATGACGGCGCCGCCACGCGCCTCGTCGTCCGGCGCGTGCCGGAACTACCCTGGGAAAGGTGGCAGGGACCGTGCTCACCAACACCGGGCTCGACGCGTTCCTCGACGGAACACCGCAGCTCCGTGATCCATCGTCCGTACGCGCCGCCGACGCGGTGCTCGCGCTGCTGGCCCTGCGCGGGGCCGACCGGCGCAGCGGGCTGCCCGAGCCCAGCGTGGAGCTGGTGCGGCGGCTGCTCGTCGAGGACGCGCCGGCGTTCGTCTACGCGACGCCCGAGGAGCTGGCGGCCTACCCCGCCGTGCTCGTCGCGCTCACCGAACGGGTGCGGGAGGCCGGGCGGCTGAACGCCAAGCGGCAGGCGCGGATCGTGGCCGCCGTCGAGGACATCGTGCCCGACTTCGAACGGGCGATGACGGACCCCGCCAACTACACCTGGCAGCGCTGGTACGCCTCGCTGCTGCGGGCCGACGGCGCCGACCCCGGAGACCCCGCCGCCGTACGGGCCTGGCTCGCCGGACACGACGGGGTACGGCCGCCCGACGGGCTCAACCGGGCGGACCTGATGAACCGGAGCGACTTCGCGGACATGCTCCTCGCGGACGCCCTCACCGGGGCGTACGTACGGGAGGCGGAGCGGCCCTCACCCGCCGGGCCGCTGCTGACCGACGCGGACGTCTCGCACGGCGTGGCCGAACTCGGCGGCCGGCTGGTCGACCGGTGGACCGCCGCAGGGCTCGCGGGCGCGCTATCGGGCCCGTACGCCCATCTCGCCCCGGGCCCGGACGCCTTCCCGCATCTCGTCCTCGCCGACATGCTCCTGGACGAGCACCTGAACTACTACGGCGACTCCTCCATCCCGCTGCCGCCCCCGCCCATGGAGGCCCACGAGCCGCAGCGGTCCGTCGAGGCCGGCGCGGACCTGCTCGCCGCGGCCGTCGAGCAGATGAAAGGCGAGGACGGCGGTCTGTACGACGGCGAGGCCGCGCATCTGCTGTACGCGCTCTACCAGCGTGGCTCCTGCGCCGAGTCGGTGGCTCGCCGCGCCGCCGAGTTCGAGGACTGGCCGGTCGATCCCCGGCTGGAGGACGCGCCCGTCCTCGTACCGGCGACGGCCCCCGAGGAGTACCGGGTCCCGCCCGCCGACGAGCTCACCCGGCTCGTCGGATCGCCCGTCACCGACGAGGACCGGACCCGCCTCGAACCGGCCGCGCGCTCCATGGCGGATGCCGTCGACCGGCTGACCGGCACCGGCATGGTTTTCCGTACCGGTGACGCCTTCGGCCTCACCCCCTGGGGCGTCGAGGTCCTGCACTACCTGCTGCGGGTGCGCTGGGTCGCGGCGCCCGACGCCAAGGAGGCCGCGGCCTGGGACGCGCCGACCGTGATCGCCGCCGCCGAAGGCTGGTCGGCCTCCGCCGCCACCCGCGTCCTCGCCGAATGGCTGCACGCGCACGGCGACACCGTCGAGGCCTGGTCCGCGCTGATCGACGCCCTCGGCACCGTCAACGCGGGCACGTTCGAGGCGGCCTACACCCGCGCCCTGTTCGGCTTCCTCGACCCCGAAGCCGCCCCCGTCGAGGCGCTGCGCGAGGCCCTGGACGACCCGGTGATGGGTGCGTACGCCTGCGGGGTCCTGCGGGCCCGGGGCGAGCCGGCGGACGAGGCCCGCGTGCCGCTCTCCGCCCGCGCCGTGCTGATCCTGGACCGGCTCCACCGCCGCACCGCCGCCGGGCGGGCGCTCCTCGACTCCGCCGCCGAGGGCTGGCCGGGCGGCGTCGACGCCCTCGTCAAGGAGATGGCCGCCGCGGACCCGTACCGCGCGGAACGGACCCTCGGAGCGCTGGGCGTCGCGCTGCCCCGTACGCACGGACGGATCGGTATCGGTACCAGGAGGACGGGCGAGCGGGCGCGGCGTCGCGGTCGGCGCGGACGCCACGCCCGCTGATCCCCGTGGGGGGCTTGCGCGGCCGTCAGGAGACGGCCGTCAGGAGACGCCCGGACGGACGTCAGGAGACGGTCCTCAGGAGACGGCCGTCAGGTACATGCCGGAGGCGCCGGTCCCCGCCGTGTTGCGGCAGGAGAAGTTGCCGCTCGGCCGCGCGTGGATCAGCGCGAGACAGCGGCCGAGCGCCAACTGGCCGTAGTGGTTGGGGTGGACGTTCTCCTGGATCGGCCCCTGGGTCTCGTTCGGGTCGATCCACCTCGCCCACTCGCTCGTCGAGGCCGAGGCCGGCACCGTGGCGCTGACCAGCTTGCTGGTCTTCGCGCACACCTCACGCCCCTGCAGCATGTCGCGCAGATCCATGAACTGCACGCCCTTGCTCGCCGCGACGCCCTTCAGCCGCTGGGCGACCTGGGGGACCAGGGTGTCCCGTGCCCAGTCGGAGTCCAGGTTCCAGAAGGGGCAGCCGCCCGTGTTGGTGCGGCTCCAGCCGCTCTCCCCGTACCGGTTCTCCGACGCGCGGGGGATGGGGGAGGGATACGACTGGAGCACGATCCGATAGTCGGAGGCCGCGTAACCGGCGCCCGCCATGACCGCGCGGATCTCGTCGACGGACTTGCCGACGTTCGCCATCACCGTGTCGATCTTCGCGTCGACCTCGGCCTGCTGGTCGTCGTGGCAGTACGAGTACCAGACGATGTAGTCGGTCGCGCAGCTCCTGATGATGTCGGCGAAGCCCAGGTCGTTGCCGCCGATCGAGAGCACGATCGCCTCGACGTCGTGGGATCCGGCGACGGCAGCCAGCTGGTCGGCCTGCGGGGCCTCGCCCTTGTACGCGACGCCGCCGTTCGACGCGCGGAAGACGTTCCGGGTCGTCGCGCCCGAACAGGCCAGATTGATCAGGGCCGAGGCGATTCCGCCCGCGCTCTTCACCTCGGCAGAGTCGGACCGGTGGCAGCCGTTGGCCGCCGTCGCGCCGTACACCCGGGAGGGGTCGTAGGCGCTCCCCGTCCACGCCCGGTCGGTGCCGTTCCGGCTGCCGGTGGTGGTGAGGCTGTTGCCCTGCCAGCGCCCGGCCTCCCCGGAGATGTAGCTGTCGCCCATCGACACGACGGCGGTCGGGCCCGAGCCCTGGGCGGCGCCGGCGGGGGTCACTCCGGCGGCGAGCAGGCCGATCAGCGACACGGCGGCGGCGAGGGATCTTCGGACCGTGCGGTGGGGGGTTCTGGGCATGGCTGTGTTCTCCTGCGTCGGTGCAGAGGAGTGGGGGACAGCCGCCGGCCGGTGGCATGCGGAATCTGGCACGCCGTGGCTTGTTACCGCTAGGTAGGTGCGGGTCTCGGTTGCGTCACGTGCCCTGTGAAACACACCGGATCGAAAATCTCCGGAGCAGGGGATCGCCGAGCGGCGAATCTCCGGAGCGAGCACGGCTCCGCCCCTGGTGCTGTGCGTTCACCAGGGGCGGAGCCGTTGTTTTCCGCGGCTGTGCCGCGTGTTGTCCGGCCGCTGTGCGGGTCGGCCGAAGCGGGGGGACTCAGCCGATCAGCTGGTCGTACGCCGGGAGCGTCAGGAAGTCGGCGTAGTCGGCGTCGAGGGAGACGTGGAGCAGGAGGTCGTGCGCCTGCTGCCACTTTCCGGCCGCGAAGGCCTCCTCGCCGATCTCCTCGCGGATCGCGGCCAGTTCCTCCGCGGCGACCTGGCGGGCCAGCTCGGGGGTGGCCTTCACAGTCTTTCCGTCGTGCTCGAACACGACGCCGGCGTTGATCCACTGCCAGATCTGCGAGCGCGAGATCTCGGCCGTGGCCGCGTCCTCCATCAGGTTGAAGATGGCGACCGCGCCGAGGCCGCGGAGCCAGGCCTCGATGTAACGGGTGCCGACCTGGACGGCGTTGCGCAGGCCCTCGTACGTCGGCTTCGCGTCGAGCGAGTCGATCGCGATGAGGTCGCCCGGGGCCACCGAGACGTCCTCGCGCAGCCGGTCCTTCTGGTTCGGCCGGTCCCCGAGGACGGCGTCGAAGGAGGCCATGGCGATCGGGACCAGGTCCGGGTGGGCGACCCAGGAGCCGTCGAAGCCGTCGCCCGCCTCGCGGTCCTTGTCCGCCTTGACCTTCTCGAACGCGACCTTGTTGACCTCGGCGTCCTTGCGGGACGGAATGAAGGCCGCCATGCCGCCGATCGCGTGCGCGCCGCGCTTGTGGCAGGTGCGGACGAGGAGTTCGGTGTACGCCCGCATGAACGGGGCCGTCATCGTGACCGCGTTGCGGTCCGGGAGGACGAACTTCTGTCCGCCGTCACGGAAGTTCTTGACGATGGAGAAGAGGTAGTCCCAGCGGCCCGCGTTGAGGCCCGCCGCGTGGTCGCGGAGCTCGTAGAGGATCTCCTCCATCTCGTACGCGGCCGTGATCGTCTCGATCAGGACGGTGGCGCGGACGGTGCCCTGCGGGATGCCGACGTACTCCTGGGCGTAGACGAAGATGTCGTTCCAGAGGCGGGCCTCCAGGTGTGACTCCGTCTTCGGCAGGTAGAAGTACGGGCCCTTGCCGAGCTCGATGAGGCGCTTGGCGTTGTGGAAGAAGTACAGGCCGAAGTCGACGAGCGCGCCGGGGACCGGACGGCCCTCGAAGGTGAGGTGGCGTTCCTCCAGGTGCCAGCCGCGCGGCCGCATCACGACCGTGGCCAGCTCGCCGGCCGGCTTGAGGGCGTAGGACTTGCCCGACTTCGGGTCCGTGAAGTCGATGTTCCGCGCGTACGCGTCGATCAGGTTGACCTGACCCAGGATCACGTTCTCCCAGGTCGGGGCGGAGGCGTCCTCGAAGTCCGCGAGCCAGACCTTGGCACCCGAGTTCAGGGCGTTGATCGTCATCTTGCGGTCGGTCGGACCGGTGATCTCGACACGGCGGTCGTTCAGGGCCGCCGGGGCCGGCGCGACGCGCCACGAGTCGTCCGCGCGGATCGCGGCGGTCTCCGGCAGGAAGTCGAGGGTCGAGGTACGGGCGATCTCGGCGCGGCGCTCCGCCCGGCGGGCAAGGAGCTCGTCCCGGCGTGGCGTGAACCGCCGGTGCAGCTCAGCCACGAAGGCGAGGGCCGCGTCGGTCAGCACCTCCTCCTGCCTCGGCAGGGGCTCGGCTTCGACGACGGCCAGGGGGGACGGCGCTGGTGCGGACATGAACGGTCACTTCCTTCAGCGGACTTCACGGGCGGTGCCTTGCGGCCGCCGGGCGTCAGGGGTCGGCACGGAGTGCCGCAGGCGCCGAGATACGGCCGCGGAGCGCCGTCAGGAATCAGGCGCTTCTGAACAGTGGATACTAGTTTCCTCATGGTGGAAGTTCAATGGTTTGTTGATGTCGAGATTCTCCGGATCGACAGAACATGGCGCTCAGTGCCACACCCTTTACTCAAGGTGCGCCAGATCGGCCTCCGTGTCGATGTCGTAGGGCTCGGCCACATCCGAACAGTCCACCAGGGTGATCGCATCCCGGTGGGTCTTCAGGTAGTCGCGCGCTCCCTGGTCGCCGAGCGCCCCCGCCGCGATCCCGGCCCAGCGGTCCGCGCCGAACAGCACCGGATGGCCGCGCTTCCCGTCGTACGAGGCCGCCGCCAGCGAGTCGCGCGAGCCGTACGCCGACAGGACCCGTGACACCGCCTCCGCGCCGATCCCCGGCTGGTCGACCAGCGAGACGACCGCCGCGTCCACCGGCAGCGCCTCGGCGGACAGCGAGGCGAGCCCGGCCCGCAGCGACGACCCCATGCCCTCCGCCCACTCCGGGTTGTCGACCAGGACGCAGCCGGGCAGCTGGGCCCGCTCCCGTACGACCTCGGCCGAGGCGCCGAGGACGACGTGGATCACCTCGCAGCCGCCCTCGCGCAGCACCCGCACCGCGTGCTCGACCAGCGGGCGCCCGCGGTGGGTCAGGAGGGCCTTCGGGCGTCCGCCGAGCCGCCGCCCGCCGCCCGCGGCGAGGACCAGACCGGCCACGAGCGGCGGGGAATGCCGTGTGTTCGTCATGCTCACTGCATACCGCATGACACGGACGCCTGAATTGTGTCCGCACAGTGGCGCGCCGGGCGCGCGATGGCGTTAACTTGCTCGCGACTCCGGGCGCCCGACCACCGATCCACGGCTCGGGCCGGTGATCCCCCAGGGCACGAGGGGGGACGGCGGAGTCCGGCGCACAGTGGGGTGCGAGGGGGAGAGACTTGTTGCGTAGCGTTGGGCAGAGGCGTGTGACAACCGGCAGCGGCGTGGACCCGAGGGTGGTGGAGCTGCGTGCTGCCGTGTCCCGGCTCCGCCGCGAACTGGCGGGCCACCCGGCCGAGTTCACCGACCGGGGCATCGCCGAGGACGAGCTGGCCGCACTGGACGCGATGGCCGTCAGCGGAGTCCCCGAGGTCCGGCGGCTGCGCCGCTCCCTGCTCCTGATCGCCGGCTCGATCGGCTCGGTCAGCGCGCTGTCGAACGCACTGACGAGCGTCCGCCAGGCCGTCGAACTCTTCGGGGAGCCTCCGAGCGACCGGCCGTAGGTGTCGGTCGCCCCGATGCGTGGAGGCGCGCGGGTCGGCGGGCGGCGGGCGGCGGCTTGCGGGCCGGCTGAGACTGTCCCATAGTCCGAGGTATGGACGCGCGCGAGGCGGCGCTCCGCCAGGCGTACGACCATGCCGTCCGCTGGCTGGCCAGCCTGTCCGACCGCCCGGTCCCCGCCCGCGCTTCGGTCGACGAGATCGTACGCGCGCTCGGCACCGCACTGCCCGACGACCCCAGCCCGCCCGCCGACGTCGTCGACCTGCTGGCCGCGGCCTGCGAACCCGGGCTCACCGCCTTCCCCAGCGGCCGCTTCTACGGTTTCGTCGTCGGCGGTGGCGAACCGGCCGCGCTGGCCGCGGACTGGCTGGTCAGCGCCTGGGACCAGAACTGCGTGATGCGCACCGTCACCCCCGCGTACGCGGCGGCCGAGGAGATCGCGGGCGCCTGGCTGCTCGACCTGCTCGGGCTGCCCGACGGCAGCGCCGTCGGCTTCACCACGGGCGCCACGATGGCGAACTTCACCTGCCTGGCCGCCGCGCGCGACGAGGTGGTGCGGCGGGTCGGCGGCGACGTCGCCCGCGAAGGGCTCGCGGGCGGGCCGGCCGTCCGCGTCGTCGCGGGCGAGCACCGTCACATGGCCATCGACCTGGCCCTGCGCTACCTGGGCCTGGGGCGGCCCGAACTGGTGGCGGCGGACGATCAGGGACGCATGCGCCCCGAGGCCCTCCGGGACGCCCTGGCGGGCGGCGGGCGGACCCCCACCCTGGTGATCCTGCAGGCCGGGGACATCCACTCCGGGGCCTTCGACCCCTTCCCCGAGACGATCCGAGCCGCTCGCGAGGCGGACGCCTGGGTGCACGTCGACGGCGCCTTCGGCCTCTGGGCCGCCGCTGCACCGCCGTACGCGCAGCTGTCGGCCGGCTGCGAGCAGGCCGACTCCTGGGCGACCGACGCCCACAAGACCCTGAACGTCCCCTACGACTGCGGCCTCGCCATCGTCCGCGACCCGTCCGCACTCCGGGCGGCCATGGGCCTGCGGGGCGACTACCTCATCCAGCACGAGCTCGGCGACCCCATCGACAAGGTCCCCGAACTCTCCCGCCGCGGCAGGGCCTTCCCCGTGTGGGCGGCCCTCAGGTCCCTCGGCCGGTCGGGCGTGGCCGACCTCGTCGAGCGGCTCTGCCGGCACGCCACCGCCTTCGCCGACGGCATCGCCGGGATCGGCGGCGCCACCGTCCTCAACGACGTGGTGTTCACCCAGGTCTGCGCCGAGTTCGGTGACGACGACCGTACGGAGCGGGTGCTCGCCCGGCTCCTCGACGACGGCACGACGTGGATCAGCGGCTCCACCTGGCACGGCCGGCGCGTCATGCGCATCTCGGTCAGCAACTGGTCCACCACCGAGGACGACGTGGCGCGCGCGCTCGACGCGATCCGGCGCGCCGCCGACGGCTCCTGACGCCTGACGCCTGACGCCTGACGCCTGAGGCCTCAGGCGCGCGGGGCCGGCCGGCTACCGGCGGATCAGGCGGCGCGCCGTCGCCGTCGCCACCGCCGCCGTACGGGAGTCCACACCCAGCTTGGCGAAGATGTGCACCAGGTGGGACTTCACCGTCGCCTGGCTCAGGAACAGCGCCTTGCTGATCTGCTGGTTGGACAGTCCCTCGCCCACCAGCTGCAGCACCTCCAGCTCCCGCTTCGTCAGCGCCGCCGCCGGGGTCCGCATCCGGTCCATCAGCCGGTGCGCCACCGCCGGGGCCAGCGCCGACTGGCCGGCCGCCGCCGTCCGGACCGCCGCCGCCAGCTCCTCCGGCGGGGCGTCCTTCAGCAGATAGCCCGAGGCCCCCGCCTCGACCGCCGCCAGGATGTCCGCGTCCGTGTCGTACGTGGTGAGGACCAGCACCCTCGGCCCGCCGGTACGCGCCGTGATCGCCGCCGTGGCCTCCGAGCCGTGCATCCCGGGCCCGAACTGCAGGTCCATCAGGACCACGTCCACCCCGCCCGCCCCGGCCAGCTCCGTCGACAGCTCGACCGCGCGCTCGGCCGTCGCCGCCTCGCCGACCACGGCGAAGTCGGGCTCCGTGTCCAGCACGGCGCGCAGCCCGGCCCGTACCACCGGATGGTCGTCGGCGAGCAGGAGTCGGATCGTCATGTCGACACTCCAGTGGGAAGGGGGAGGGACACGGCGACGGCCGTGCCCTGACCGGGCGCGGACTCCACCGTGAACACCCCGCCCAGCGACTCCGCCCGCGAGCGCATCGCGGGCAACCCGAAGCCGCCCTCCGGTGAGGACGAGAGCAGCGCGGGGTCGAAGCCCTCGCCGTCGTCGACGACGTCCAGCGTCACCGAGGCGTCCATGTACGACAGCGTGACCTCCGCCCGGGCCGCCGAGGCGTGCCGCACCGTGTTCGCGAACGCCGACTGCGCGATCCGGAGCAGCGCCACCTCGTAGGGCGTCGGCAGCTCCACCGGCGTCCCGCTCACCGTGAAGCGCGCCCGCAGCGACCCCTCCGGGCCGGGGCCCGGCTCGCAGAGCCGCTCCAGGGCGGCGGCCAGTGAACCGTGCTCCAGGTCCGGCGGCGACAGCGCCCGTACGAAGCGCCGCGCCTCCGCCAGGTCGTCCTGTGCGGCCCGCCGCGCCGCCTCGATGTGCCCGGCCGCCGGCGAGCCCTCGGGCAGCGCCCGCTCGGCGGCCCGCAGCAGCAGCTGGATCGAGGAGAGCCCCTGCGCCAGCGTGTCGTGGATCTCCCGCGCCAGGCGCTCGCGCTCCGCCAGCGTTCCGGCGTGCCGCTCGGCCGCCGCCAGCTCCGCCCGGGTCGCGATCAGCTCCTCCACCATCCGCCTGCGCCGCTCGCTCTCCCGGTAGAGCGCCTGATAGCCGAGGACCGTCGCCACGGCCACCGCCCCGCCGAGCAGCGGCCCGATGAAGACCCCGGGATTGAGTGTCGCGCCATGGCGTACGTACGACAGGATCGCCGCGCCCGCGGTCAGGGCCACGGCCGGCAGCGCCCAGCGCACGGGCAGCAGGTGCAACTGGAGGAAGTAGAGCGGGAACGCCACCCACAGCCCGTCGGGCGTGGCCCAGAGAAGCCCCAGCCAGGACGCACAGAGGAGGGCCAGCCAGAGCGCCGCCGCACGCGGGGAGTCCCGTACGGCGGGAAGGACGGACCCGGTCGCGTAGACCGCGCCCGTCACCACTGCGAGCGCGACACCGGCGACGGAGTCCGCCCGGACGGCCGCGAGGGCCAGCAGCCCCGCCATCAGCAGATGCAGACAGAGGCGCAGCGCGCGCAGGGCGGGGGTGAGGGAACGCGGATCCATGATCTGTCCAGCGTAGGCGGGGGCAGACAATCCGGACTCAACCGAAAGTTTGATTGCGGAGCCATCCGTGGCGCGATGCCGCGAGGGGCCGGAGGCCGGAAGGCTGGGCCGCATGTTCGTGGCATGGAGAGACCTGAGATTCGCCAAGGGGCGATTCACCCTGATGGGCACGGTGATCGTGCTCATCACCCTGCTCGTCGGGCTGCTGTCCGGGCTGACCGCCGGACTCGCGCGCGAGAACATCTCGGCGATCACCGGCCTCCCGGCCGACCGGCTCGCCTTCGCCGCGCCGCCCGCCGGCCAGTCGGTCTCCTTCACCAACTCGACCGTGACCGAGAGCCAGTGGCGGCGGTGGGCGGAGCGGCCCGGCGTCGCGAGCGCGCGGCCGCTGGGCATCCGTACGCTCAACGGCGCCGCCGGGGACCGCACGGCCGCCGTCTCCGCGTTCGGCACGGAGCCGTCGGCGGGCCTGGCGCCGGAGAGCGGGCGGCTCGGGCCCGGCCGGGTCGTCCTCTCGGCCTCCGCGGCCGGGGAACTGGGCGTCGGCGTGGGCGGTGCCGTGCGCCTCGGCCCGCTGGAGGCCACGGTGGCGGCCGTCGCGGGCGACGCCTCGTACAGTCACACGCCCGTCGTCTGGACCTCTCTCGACGACTGGCAGAAGCTCGGGCACGACGGCACGACCCCGCAGGAGCAGGCGACGGTCGTCGCGCTGGACGTCGCGGACGACGCCGGCCTCGGAGCGGGTGACGCGGCGCTCGGCACCGAGTCGCGGACGATCGACGAGGCGCTCACCGCCATAGGGTCGTACCAGGCCGAGAACGGCTCGCTGCAGCTGATGCGCGGCTTCCTCTTCGCCATCTCGGCGCTCGTCATAGGGGCCTTCTTCACCGTCTGGACGATCCAGCGGAGCGGTGACGTCGCCGTGCTGAAGGCGCTCGGCGCCTCGACTCCGTACCTGCTGAGGGACGCGCTCGGGCAGGCCGTCCTGATGCTGACGGCGGGCACCCTGCTCGGCACCGCCCTGGCGGTAGGAGCGGGCGTGCTGATCAGCGGCGGGAACGTGCCCTTCGTGCTCGAACCGCTGACCGTGCTCGGGCCGGCGGCCGTGATCATCGTCCTCGGTGTCCTCGGCGCCGCCCTGTCCATCCGGCGGATCACCGCCGTCGACCCTCTGACCGCGCTCGGGAGCGCCCGATGACTCTGCTGCTGGACGACGTGACCCTGACGTACCCCGACGGCGACGGGCGCCTGACGGCTCTCGACGCGGTCTCCCTGGCGGTCCCGGCCGGCCGCGTGACGGCGGTCGTCGGACCCTCCGGTTCCGGCAAGTCCAGCCTGCTGGCGGTCGCCGCGACGCTCGTGACCCCGGACCGGGGACGGGTCGTCGTGGCCGGTACGGAGACGGGGGCGCTGGACCGGTCGGAGCGGGCGGCGCTGCGGCGGGAGCGGATCGGGATCGTGTTCCAGCAGCCGAACCTGCTGCCGTCGCTGACGGCCGTGGAGCAGCTGCAGGTGATGGCTCACCTGTCGGGAGCGAAGCCGCAGGCGGTACGGGAGCGGGCCCTGGCACTCCTGGACGCCGTCGGCCTGGCGGACCTGGCGGCCCGCCGTCCGCACCAGCTGTCCGGAGGGCAGCGGCAGCGGGTCAACATCGCACGGGCGCTGATGAACGAGCCGTCGGTGCTGCTGGTGGACGAGCCGACGAGCGCGCTGGACCACGAGCGGGGCGGGGCGGTGATGGACCTGCTGGTCGCGCTGACGCGGGAGCGGGGGACGGCGACGGTCCTGGTGACGCACGACGAGGGGCACGCGGGGCGAGCGGACGACGTGGTGCGGGTGGAGGACGGCCGCGTCTAGTTCCGCTGGGGCTGGGGTCCCCCCCGGACGGTCCTGGGGGAGGGCGGGCACAACCCGACGACGGGGGCCGCACGTGGGTACCGCGGGCACGCGAGCCCGGGCCCGGCAAGGGCGCCGTCCGTCGTGCCCGCCCGCCCCGGCGGAACGAATGCCCACAACGGGGCTTACGCCGTGCCGTTGCCTGCGGTGTTCGCGAGCGCCGTCGAGAGTTCCTGCGCCACCTCCTGGAGGATCGGCACGATCTTCTCCGTCGCCGCCTCCGTCACCCGTCCCGCCGGTCCCGAGATCGAGATCGCCGCCGCGGTCGGGGAGTCGGGGACCGAGACCGCGAGGCAGCGGACTCCTATCTCCTGCTCGTTGTCGTCGACCGCGTACCCCGCGTCCCGCACCACCGCGAGCGCGTCCAGGAAGCCCTCGGGCGTGGTGATCGTCTTCTCCGTCGCCGCCGGCATTCCCGTACGGGCCAGCAGCGCCCGTACCTCGTCCGCCGGCGTGTACGCCAGCAGCGCCTTGCCCACGCCCGTGGAGTGCGGCAGCACGCGCCTGCCGACCTCGGTGAACATGCGCATCGAGTGCTTGGACGGCACCTGCGCGACGTACACGATCTCGTCGCCGTCGAGCAGCGCCATGTTCGCGGTCTCGCCCGTCTCCTCGACGAGCCGCGCGAGGTACGGCCGGGCCCAGGTGCCGAGCAGCCGGGAGGCCGACTCGCCGAGGCGGATGAGACGGGGGCCGAGCGCGTACCGGCGGTTGGGCTGCTGGCGTACGTAGCCGCAGGCCACCAGCGTGCGCATCAGTCGGTGGATGGTCGGCAGCGGCAGTCCGCTGCTGGCGGAGAGCTCGCTCAGCCCGACCTCGCCCCCGGCGTCGGCCATCCGCTCCAGGAGATCGAAGGCACGCTCGAGGGACTGGACGCCACCGCTCGCGGCGGCGGGCTTGGCGGCGTCGGTGGTGCTGGCGCTGGACGTCGGCACGTCAAGGTCCTTTCGGGGCAGGCGGGCAAGGCAGCAGCCTACCGGGCCGTCCGGTCGGACACACGGTCCCGGTCCCGGTGTACGGGCCGGTCAGGGGGGTGTTTGTCCGGTGTCGGCGGCTGCCCGACGGCGTCCGCCTCCACCCAGCCTGTACGGAGCTACGTTCTACTGTACGAAATTCTCATTCCACTTCATGGAAACATCCAAGTGGGGTGCGGCGCGAGTCGGGGCGACGGGGTCATGCTGGAAGTGCACCCTTGACGCCATGTCGTCCCGAGTGAAGACTCCTTCAACAGTTCGTTGAAATTCTGCTGGAAAGGGGTACGGGTGGACGTCAACCTGGTACTGCGCTCGACTCGCGTCATCACCCCCGAGGGGACGCGGCCCGCGTCGATCGCCGTCTCCGGCGGGACCATCGCCGCGGTACTGCCGTACGACGCCGAGGTACCGGCCGGTGCCCGGCTGGAGGACGTCGGCGACGACGTCGTGCTCCCCGGGCTCGTCGACACCCACGTCCATGTGAACGACCCCGGCCGCACCGAGTGGGAGGGCTTCTGGACCGCCACCCGCGCCGCGGCCGCCGGTGGCATCACCACGCTCCTCGACATGCCGCTGAACTCGCTCCCGCCGACCACCACGGTCGACCACCTGCGCGTCAAGCAGGACGTCGCCCGCGCCAAGGCGCACATCGACGTCGGCTTCTGGGGCGGAGCGCTGCCCGACAACGTCAAGGACCTCCGCCCGCTGCACGACGCCGGTGTCTTCGGCTTCAAGTGCTTCCTGTCGCCCTCGGGCGTGGAGGAGTTCCCCGAGCTCGACCAGGAGCAGCTGGCGAACTCGCTCGCGGAGATCGCCGGCTTCGACGGCCTGATGATCGTGCACGCCGAGGACCCGCACCACCTGGCCGCGGCGCCGCAGAGGGCCGGCGGCAAGTACGCCGACTTCCTCGCCTCCAGGCCGCGCGACGCCGAGAACACGGCGATCCAGAACCTGGTCGACCAGGCCCGCCGGCTCAACGCCCGCGTCCACGTCCTGCACCTCTCCTCCTCCGACGCGCTTCCGCTGATCCGCGCGGCGAAGGCCGAGGGCGTCAAGATCACGGTCGAGTCCTGCCCGCACTTCCTCACGCTCACCGCCGAGGAGGTCCCGGACGGGGCGACCGAGTTCAAGTGCTGCCCGCCGATCCGCGAGGCCGCCAACCAGGACGCGCTGTGGGAGGGGCTCGCGGACGGGACGATCGACTGCATCGTCTCCGACCACTCGCCCTCCACCGCCGACCTCAAGACCCCGGACTTCGCCTCCGCCTGGGGCGGCATCTCCTCCCTCCAGCTCGGCCTGCCCGCCATCTGGACCGAGGCCCGCCGCCGCGGCCACGACCTGACCGACGTCGCCCGCTGGATGTCAGAGGGCCCCGCCCGGCTCGCCGGCCTGGAGCGCAAGGGCGCCATCGAGGCCGGCCGCGACGCCGACTTCGCCGTCCTCGACCCCGAGGCGACGTTCACCGTCGACCCGGCCGAGCTGGAGCACCGCAACCGGGTCACCGCCTACGCGGGCCGGACCCTGCACGGTGTCGTGACGTCCACCTGGCTGCGCGGAGAGCGCATCGCCGACCGCGGCACCCTGGCCGAACCCTCCGGCCGCCTCCTCGAAAGGACCAACTGAACCGTGACCGGCATACCCTCCTTCACCGGCGACGCCAGCCCCTTCGGCGGCGGTGACCCGTACGCCGACTACCGCACCGCGGACTTCCCGTTCACGCAGTACGCGGACCTGGCCGACCGCCGCCTCGGCGCCGGTGTGATCGCCGCCAACGACGAGTTCTTCGCCGAGCGCGAGAACATGCTCAAGCCCGAGGCCGCCGAGTTCGACCCCGAGCACTTCGGGCACAAGGGCAAGATCATGGACGGCTGGGAGACCCGCCGCCGCCGTGGCGTCTCGGCCCAGGAGCCCCACCCGACCGCCGAGGACCACGACTGGGCGCTCGTACGCCTCGGCGCCCCCGGCGTCGTCCGCGGCATCGTCGTCGACACCGCGCACTTCCGCGGCAACTACCCGCAGGCCGTCTCGGTCGAGGCCACGTCCGTCGCCGGCTCGCCGTCGCCCGAGGAGCTCCTCGCGGACGACGTGAAGTGGACGACCCTCGTCCCGCGCACCGCCATCGGCGGCCACGCCGCCAACGGCTTCGCCGTCGATGTCGAGCAGCGCTTCACCCACCTGCGCGTCAACCAGCACCCCGACGGCGGCATCGCACGCCTTCGCGTGTACGGAGAGGTCGCCCCGGACCCGCGCTGGCTCGGCGTCCTCGGCACCTTCGACCTCGCGGCGCTGGAGAACGGCGGCCAGGTCGAGGACGCCTCCGACCGCTTCTACTCCCCGGCGACCAACACCATCCAGCCGGGCCGCTCCCGCAAGATGGACGACGGCTGGGAGACGCGGCGCCGCCGCGACAAGGGCAACGACTGGATCCGATACAGCCTGGCCGCCGAGTCCGAGATCCGCGCCGTCGAGATCGACACCGCGTACCTCAAGGGCAACAGCGCGGGCTGGGCGGCGCTGTCCGTCGCCGCCGAGGGCTCCGAGGACTGGACCGAGATCCTGCCCCGGACGCGCCTCCAGCCCGACACCAACCACCGCTTCGTGCTGGACACGCCGGCGGTCGGCTCCCGGGTCCGGATCGACATCTACCCCGACGGCGGCATCTCCCGCCTCCGCCTCTTCGGTTCGCTCACCGAGGAGGGCGCGGCGCGCCTGACGGCACGCCACCAGGAACTGGGCGGGTAACGACACCCCGCCCGGCCCGCGAGGGCGCACCGGCCGACAGCACCGGCGCGCCCTCGCGAACCCCCTTGTCTTCTGGGCTCGGTTCTCCTCCGGGCGCCTGAGCCGGGCTCACGACCCCGACCGTGCTCGCCTCCCTCGTTCCCCGGGAGGCTCCGCGCGCTCGGAGTCGTTCCCCCGGCGCGCCCTTCGGCTCACTCGCCGGCTCCCGGGGGGCGCGGGCGTCTCCATCACCACGTACGAACTGGCGGGCCGCCCCGAGTACGGCAGCTACGTCTGAGGCCCGTGGAAAGGTGTAGCGACCACCCGTCTTCCCGGGTACGGTGATCGTCCCGCGTGCGAGCCGCCGAAGTCTCCACACCGTCCGACGTGTTGGAGCAGGCCCACGATGTCCTCGATCGCCGCCTCCGTACCCTTCCGCGCCCCGCGCCGCGCCTGGCTCACCGACCTTCCGGTCCTTCTCGTCGCCGTGGTCTGGGGCGCCAGCTACCTCGCGGCCAAGGGCATCACCACCACCCACACGGTCGTCGCCGTTCTCGTCCTGCGGTTCGCCGTCGTCCTGCCCGCCCTCGCCGTCGCCGGATGGCGGGGGCTGCGAGCCCTGGACGCGGCCCAGTGGCGGGGCGCGGGCCTCCTCGGGCTGATCCTCAGCGGAGTCTTCCTTCTGGAGACCTACGGCGTCGTCCACACCTCCGCCACCAACGCCGGCCTGATCATCAGCCTCACCATGATCCTCACGCCGCTCGCCGAGGCCGCCGTCACCGGAGTCCGGCCGCCCCGCGCCTTCCTGGGCGCCGCCGCGCTCTCCGTCGCCGGCGTGGTGCTCCTGACCCAGGGCGGCGGCTTCACCGCCCCGTCCCTCGGTGATCTGCTCATGCTCCTCGCCGCGCTCGCGCGGACCGCGCACGTCCTGGCGATGTCCCGGATAGGGTCCGTCCGGAGCGCCGACGCGCTCTCGCTCACGACCGTCCAACTCGGCTCCGCCGTCGCCGTCTTCGCCCTGCTCGCCACCCTCCCCGGCACCGGCGCGTCCCCCTGGTCCGTGGCGCTCGGCTTCGGCCCGCGCGAATGGGCCGGGCTGCTCTTCCTCTCCGTCTTCTGCACGCTCTTCGCCTTCTTCGTGCAGATGTGGGCCGTCCGCCGCACCTCCCCTTCCCGGGTCAGCCTTCTGCTCGGAACGGAACCGCTGTGGGCCGCCGCCGCGGGCATCGCGATCGCCGGCGACCGCCCCGGCGTCCTCGGCCTCGCGGGCGCCATCCTCGTTCTGGCCGGGACCAGTT
This sequence comes from Streptomyces sp. NPDC013457, assembly GCF_043089925.1. NCBI lineage: Bacteria > Bacillati > Actinomycetota > Actinomycetes > Kitasatosporales > Streptomycetaceae > Streptomyces > Streptomyces sp. NPDC013457. Next base: position 1,151,021 of record NZ_JBICBL010000001.1, on the reverse strand, counting down.
GGGGCCGACGCGCGGCCGACGTGGGCGCCCGGTAGGTTCTTGCCCCATGCGCTCACTGCCGTACGACATAGAATTCCGGAGCCGCGCCCGGCGTACCCAGGGGTGGGGACTCGGGCTGCTGGCCCTCGCCGGACTGATGTGGATCTGGTTCGCGGTGCTGCTCTTCACGCCGTACTCGCCCGAGGAGTCCAACCACGAGTGCATGTCCCGCTTCAGCAGCGAGAACCTCCACAACGGATCCAGCGGCTGTGTGGCGGAACGCGACTGGCCCGAGTTGCTCGCCGTGCTCGGTGGATCGATCCCCTTCGCGGTGATCGGCGGCGTCCTCTACACCAGCGGCTCCGTCTCGCACCGGATGGCCGAGCACCTCGCCGAGGTCACCCGACTCAACGAGGCCTCCCGCTGACCCTCGTCACGTGCGGCGGGTCGTGTCCGCGATCATCACGATCACGAAGCCGACGACCGCGATCACGACGTTCGCGAACAGCGCCTTGTCCTCCAGGAACCACACGTTCTCCGTCAGGGCCCGGGTGAACCCCATGAACGGGAACCAGCCCGTCAGCTCGCGCACCACCCCCGCGATGCCGCCGACCAGCACCACACCGCCCACGAACTCCAGAATCTTCTTCATGGGACCGATCATGGTCCCGGGCGCCCGCCGCCCGCGTCGGTCCACGGGACAGAGTGGGTGCTACCGAAGTCTCGGACCGTGCGACTTTGGTAGCTTCCGGCCCTCAGTGACCGGCCGCGCGCCTCTGACGTGCGTACTTTGGTGCTTATGACACGTACGGACCCCAACGCCTGGCTGCTGCCCTCGGCCATGGCCGACCCCGCGGCCTCCGGTGAGCCCGGACGCAGGCCGCGGCGGACCGTACGGGACTGGGTCGTCGACAGCGTTCTCTTCCTCTGCGCCGCCTTCGTCGGGCTCCTCGCCGCCGAGACCAGCGACCAGTACAACAGCGAGGCCGTCGCCTTCGCCGACCAGCTCGTCGGCGCCGCGGCCTGCTGCGCCCTGTGGCTCCGCCGCCGGTGGCCGGTCGGCCTCGCCGTCGCGCTCTCCCTCGTCAGCGTCGTCGCGCCCGTCGCCGGGGGCGCCTTCCTCGTGAGCCTGTTCAGCGTCGCCGTCCGACGGCCCTTCCGCGAGATCGCCTGGATCGGCGCGCTGGCCGCCGCCTGCAACGTCGCCCAGGTCTTCGTACGCCCGGACCCCGCCACCGGGACCCTCCTCGGGATCGCCATCGGCCTCATCCTGATCCTGCTGATGACCGCCTGGGGCATGCTCGTACGCTCCCGGCGCCAGCTCGTCGAGGCCCTGCGCGAGCGCGCCCGGCGCGCCGAGGCCGAGGCGGAGCTGCGCGCCGAGCAGGCGCAGCGGCTCGCCCGCGAGGCCATCGCCCGCGAGATGCACGACGTGCTCGCCCACCGCCTCACCCTGCTCAGCGTGCACGCAGGAGCGCTGGAGTTCCGCCCCGGCGCCCCGCCCGAACAGGTCGCGCGCGCCGCGGGCGTCATCCGCGACAGCGCCCACGAGGCGCTCCAGGACCTCCGGCAGATCATCGGCGTGCTGCGCACCCCCGGCGAAGCCGCGGACGGCGACCGGCCCCAGCCCACGCTCGCCACCCTCGACGCGCTGGTCGCCGAGTCCCGCGAGGCCGGGGCGAAGGTCGTCCTCGACTCCACGATCGACGATCCGGACGCGGTCCCCGCCGCCACCGGCCGCACCGTCTACCGCATCGCCCAGGAGGGCCTCACCAACGCCCGCAAGCACGCACCGGGCGCCGAGGTCACGCTCACCGTGCGCGGCCGTCCCGGCGACGGGCTGACCGTCGAGGTCCGCAACCCGGCCCCCGCCGGCCCCGTCCCGCACGTCCCCGGCTCCGGCCAGGGCCTCATCGGCCTCACCGAGCGCGCCACCCTCGCCGGCGGGCGGCTGGACCACGGTCCGGCCCCCGACGGCGGGTTCGCCGTGCACGCCTGGCTACCGTGGCCCTCATGACCATCCGGCTGCTCATCGTCGACGACGACCCCCTGGTCCGCGCGGGCCTCACCCTGATGCTCGGCGGCGCCGAGGACATCGAGATCGTGGGGGAGGGCACCGACGGGCGGGGCGTACCGGAACTCGTCGCCCGACTCGCCCCGGACGTCGTCCTCATGGACATCCGGATGCCGCACGTCGACGGCCTCACCGCCACCGAACTCCTGCGGGCCCGCCCCGAGGCACCCGAGGTCGTCGTCCTCACCACCTTCCACGCCGACGAACAGGTCGTACGGGCCCTGCGGGCCGGCGCGGCCGGATTCGTCCTCAAGGACACGCCTCCCGCCGAGATCGTCGCCGCCGTGCGCCGCGTCGCGTCCGGTGACCCCGTGCTCTCCCCGGCCGTCACCCGCCAGCTGATGAGCCATGTCGCGGAGCGGCCCGAGCAGTCCCGGAGCGCGACGGCCGCGGGCCGGATCGCCGAACTCGCCCAGCGCGAACGCGAGGTGGCCGTCGCCGTCGGCCAGGGCCGGTCCAACGCGGAGATCGCCGCCGCGCTCTACATGAGCGTGCCGACGGTCAAGACCCACGTCTCGCGGATTCTCGCCAAGCTCGACCTCAACAACCGTGTCCAGATCGCCCTCCTGGTCCACGACGCGGGGCTCCTCGACGACGGGGAGGCTTAGGGCACCGGAACGGGGCCGCCTAGGCTGAGGCGATGTCCACCATCGAACTGGGGGAGTGGGGCGCGGACTTCACCGCGAATCCGTATCCCTACTACGCGAAGCTCCGTGAGAGCGGTCCCGTCCACCACGTCCGCATGCCCGACGGCTGGGAGTTCTGGCTCGTCGTCGGACACGAGGAGGGGCGCGCGGCCCTCGCCGATCCCCGCCTGGTGAAGTCGCCCTCCATCGTCGGCGTCACTCCGGTCGACGAGGAGGTCATCGGCCCCAATCTGCTCGCCGTCGACGCACCGGACCACACCCGGCTGCGCAAGCTCGTGACCCGCGAGTTCACCGGCCGGCGGGTGGAGGCGCTGCGCCCCCGCGTCCAGGAGCTCGCCGACGAGCTGGCCGACGCGATGGCGCCGGCCGGGCGGGCCGACCTCGTGGACTCCTTCGCGTTCCCGCTGCCCATCACCGTCATCTGCGAGCTCCTCGGCGTCCCGGCGGCCGACCGCGACTCGTTCCGCCGCTGGTCGAACGAGCTGGTGGCGCCGACCGGGGGGACGCCCGAGCGGGAGGTCGTCGAGGGCTTCGGCGCCTACCTCGACGAGCTCATCGAGGACAAGCGCGCCTCCCGGCCCACGGACGACCTGCTCTCCGCCCTGATCACCACCCGCGCCGAGGACGGCGACGCGCTGTCCCTCCCCGAACTGCGGGGAATGGCCTATCTGTTGCTCATCGCGGGGCACGAGACCACCGTCGGTCTGATCACCAACACCGTGCGGGCACTGTTCGCCCACCCCGATCAACTCGCCGACCTCCGTGCCGATTTCGGGCTCATCGACGGGGCGGTCGAGGAGGGGCTGCGCTACGACGGCCCCGTCGAGTCCTCCACCTTCCGGATCGCCAAGGAGGCGATCACCGTGGGCGACACCGCCATCCCGGCGCTCTCGCCCGTCTTCGTCTCCCTCGCGGCGACGGACCGCGACCCGACGCGCTTCCCCGAACCGGACCGCTTCGACATCCGCCGCGAACCGCGCGGCCATCTGGCCTTCGGACACGGCCTCCACTACTGTCTCGGCGCGCCGCTCGCCCGCCTGGAGGGCGGCATCGCGATCCGGACACTCCTGGAGCGCTTCCCGCGGCTGGAACTCGACCCCGAGGGCGCCCCCTGGGAGTGGATGCCAGGCCTCCTCGTCCGCGGTGTCCGCCGCCTTCCCGTCCGGTGGTGACCCGATGACCGATCCGTCGAACCGACTCGACCTCGACCTCGCGCGGAAGGTCCTGGACGCCCAGCCGTTCAGCCGCCTCGTCGGAGCCCGGATCACCGCCTTCGGCGACGGCGGAACCACCCTGGAGGTGGACCTCCGCGAGGAGCTCCGGCAGCAGAACGGTTTCGCCCATGGCGGGGTGCTCTCGTACGCCGCCGACAACGCGCTCACCTTCGCGGCCGGCACGGCGCTCGGCCCCGCCGTCCTGACCGCCGGCTTCTCCATCCAGTACGTCCGTCCCGCCCGCGGCCGGACGCTCGTCGCCCGCGCGAGCGTGGTCCACGCGGGCCGACGACAGGCGGTGGTGCGGTGCGATCTGCTGACCGTGGACGAGGAGGGTGGCGAGACGCTGTGCGCGGTGGCGCAGGGGACGGTGCTCTCCGCGACCGGCTGACGGCCGGCGGGGCCGTCGGGACGGCGGGGCCCGGCCGCCCGCCGCACCCCTCCGCCCCGCCGGACAGCCCTCGGACGGTCCCTACGACGGGATCTCGTCCAGCGCCACCGGCCGGTGTTCGCGCCGGGAGCGCTCGCACGCCTCGGCGACCCGGAGCGCCTGAAGCGCCTCCCGGCCGTCGCAGGGGTTGGCCGCCTCGCCGCGCACCAGCCGTACGAACGCGTCCAGCTCGGCCTCGTACGCGGGGGCGAACCGGTCGAGGAACCCGGGCCAGGGCTTGACCGGCGCGGGCGGCCCCGCCGCCTCCACCGAGGTCAGCGGGGTCCGGTCGTCCAGCCCCACCGCGATCTGGTCCCGCTCGCCGGCCAGCTCCATGCGTACGTCGTAGCCGGCGCCGTTGCACCGGGTCGCCGTCGCCGTCGCCAGCGTGCCGTCGTCCAGGGTGAGCAGCGCGGCCGCCGTGTCGACGTCGTCCGCGACGCGGAACATCGCCGGGCCGGCGTCCGAACCGGTGGCGTACACCTCGACGACCTCGCGCCCTGTCACCCAGCGCAGTATGTCGAAGTCGTGCACCAGGCAGTCCCGGTAGAGGCCGCCGGAGAGCGGCAGATACGAGGCGGGCGGCGGGGCGGGGTCCGAGGTCGCCGCCCTCACGGTGTGCAGGCGGCCGAGGCGCCCGGACCGTACGGCCTCACGGGCCGCCCCGTACCCGGCGTCGAAGCGGCGCATGAATCCGAGCTGGAGCTCCGTGCCCGCGGACTCGACCGCCCGCAGCGCGCCGAGCGTCCCCGGCACGTCCAGGGCGATGGGCTTCTCGCAGAAGGCCGGGAGCCCGGCGCCGGCCGCGCGGACGATCAGCTCGGCGTGGGCCGCGGTGGCGGAGGTGATGACGACCGCGTCGAGAGCGTGGCCGAGGAGCGCGTCCACGGTGGGTGCCACGGTGGCGCCGAGCGCCCCGCCGACCCGGGCCGCCCGGGTGGTGTCCGCGTCCGCCACGACCAGCGACTCGACCTCCGGGTGGCGGGCGAGCACGCCCGCGTGGAAGGCCCCGATACGACCCGTTCCGATCAGTCCGATACGCATGGCCCCAAGGTGGTGCCGGACGGTCACCCTGTCAAGGATTTGTCAGGACAATCGGACTTCACCACTTCCTGTCATCATCTCCTGGGGCTACGCTCCCGAGCGTGTCCAAGCCGTCGTCGTCCGCCGCCTCGCCACCCCTCTCCGTGGACCGCACCAGTCCGGTACCGCTCTACTACCAGCTCGCCCGGCAGCTGGAAGCGGCCATCGAGAACGGGGCCCTGGCCCCCGGCAGCCTGCTCGGCAACGAGATCGACCTCGCCACCCGGCTCGGTCTGTCCCGCCCCACGGTCCGGCAGGCCATCCAGTCCCTCGTCGACAAGGGCCTCCTGGTTCGCCGACGGGGGGTCGGCACCCAGGTCGTGCACAGCCAGGTCCGGCGCCCGCTCGAGCTCAGCAGCCTCTACGACGACCTGGAGGCCGCGGGCCAGCGCCCCGCCACCCGGGTCCTCGTCGACCGCGTCGAACCCGCCGCCGCCCGGGTCGCCGCCGCCCTCGGCGTACCGGAGGGCACCGACGTCCGCTACGTGGAGCGGCTCCGTACGGCGCACGACGAGCCCATGGCGTACCTGCGCAACCACCTCCCGGCCGGACTGCTCGACCTGGACGCCGGCAGTCTGGCGACGACCGGCCTCTACCGGCTGATGCGCGGCGCCGGTATCACTCTGCACAGCGCCCGGCAGACCGTCGGCGCCCGCTCCGCCACGGCCGCCGAGGCGGAGCTGCTCACCGAGGCCGAGGGAGCGCCGCTGCTCACGATGGAACGCACCACCTTCGACGACACGGGGCGGGCGGTCGAGTTCGGCTCCCACCTCTACCGGGCCTCGCGGTACTCCTTCGAGTTCCAGCTGCTGGTCCGCCCCTGACCCACTGACGTCCGCGCGATCCCCATGACCGATACTGCAATGCACGCAGAAGGACACAAAGGAGGGCACGGCCTCGTGACCAGGCTTCGGACAGGAGGGGTACGCGCCGCAGTCGGCGCCGTGCTCGCGGTGGCGCTCACCGCCGCACTCGCGGGGTGCAGCAGCACCGGCGGGAAGCGCGCGGAGGACGCCCGCAAGGCGGCCGCGGCCCAGGGGAAGGCGGCCGTGAACACCCCCCGGTGGACCTTCGCCATGGTGACCCACTCGGGAGACGGCGACACCTTCTGGGACATCGTCCAGAACGGCGCCGAGCAGGCCGCCGTCAAGGACAACATCAACTTCCTCTACGCCCACAGCGACGAGGCGCAGCAGCAGGCCCAGCTCGTCGACTCGTACATCGCCAAGGACGTCGACGGACTCATCGTCACCCTCGCGAAGCCCGACGCGATGAAGGCCGCCGTGGAGAAGGCCGTCAAGGCCGGCATCCCGGTGATCACCGTCAACTCCGGCTCCGAGCAGTCCAAGGCCTTCGGCGCGCTCACGCACATCGGCCAGGACGAGACCGTCGCCGGCGAGGCCGTCGGTGAGGAGCTCGACAAGCGCGGGAAGAAGAAGGCCCTGTGCGTCCTGCACGAGCAGGGCAACGTCGGACACGAGCAGCGCTGCGCCGGAGCGAAGAAGACGTTCGGCGGCGACCTGCAGAACCTCTACGTCGACGGCACCAACATGCCCGACGTCCAGGCTTCCATCGAGGCCAAGCTCCAGGCCGACCCGGCCATCGACTCCGTGGTCACCCTCGGGGCGCCCTTCGCGGACGCCGCCGTCCAGGCGAAGAAGACCGCGGGCTCCGAGGCCGAGGTCGACACCTTCGACCTCAACGCGAAGGTCGCCTCCGCGCTCGCCGCCGGCACCCTCGGCTTCGCCGTGGACCAGCAGCCCTACCTCCAGGGGTACGAGGCCGTCGACCTGCTCTGGCTGTACCGGTACAACGCCGACGTCCTGGGCGGCGGCAAGCCGGTCCTGACCGGCCCCCAGATCATCACCAGGGACGACGCCGAGGCGCTGAAGGGCTACACGGAACGGGGCACCCGGTGAGCGCGACCGCCCCCACCGGCGACGGCCTCGACCACGTCGACGAGCGGCTGCTGCGCACCTCCCCGCTGAGGAAGCTCCTGGCCCGCCCCGAGCTCGGCTCCGTCGTCGGCGCCGCCGCCGTCTTCGTCTTCTTCTCGCTGGTCGCCGACGGCTTCCTGCGCGCCTCCAGCCTCGGCACGGTCTTCTACGCGGCCTCCACCATCGGTATCATGGCGGTGCCCGTCGCGCTGCTGATGATCGGCGGCGAGTTCGACCTGTCGGCCGGCGTGATGGTCACCACCTCGGCGCTGGTCTCGTCGATGTTCAGCTACCAGATGACCGCCAACGTCTGGGTCGGCGTCGGCGTCTCGCTGCTGGTCACCCTCGCCATCGGCGTCTTCAACGGCGTCATGCTGACGCGGACGAAGCTGCCGAGCTTCATCATCACCCTCGGCACGTTCCTGATGCTGACCGGCCTGAACCTCGGCTTCACCAAGCTGATCAGCGGCACGGTCTCCACCAAGTCGATCGCCGACATGGAGGGCTTCCCCTCCGCCAGGAAGCTCTTCGCCTCCCAGCTGACCATCGGCGGCGTCGACCTCAAGGTCACCATCCTGTGGTGGATCGGCCTGGTCGCCGTCGCCACCTGGATCCTGCTGCGCACCCGCTTCGGCAACTGGATCTTCGCCGTCGGCGGCAACGCCGACGCGGCCCGCGCGGTCGGCGTCCCGGTCGTCAGGACGAAGATCGGCCTCTACATGGGCGTGGCCTTCTGCGCCTGGATCTCCGGCCAGCACCTGCTCTTCTCCTTCGACGTCGTCCAGTCCGGAGAGGGCGTCGGGAACGAGCTGATCTACATCATCGCGGCCGTCATCGGCGGCTGCCTGATCACCGGCGGATACGGCTCCGCCATCGGCTCGGCGGTCGGCGCGTTCATCTTCGGCATGACCAGCAAGGGGATTGTCTACGCGGAGTGGAACCCGGACTGGTTCAAGTTCTTCCTGGGAGCGATGCTCCTCCTCGCGACCCTGCTGAACGCCTGGATCCGCCGGCGTGTGGAGGCAACGAAGTGACCACCCCCGAGACCACCGCCCCGGCCGCGTCCCCGGACCCGGGCTCCGCGCTCGTCGAGCTCGACGACGTCAGCAAGTACTACGGCAACATCCGCGCCCTCGAAGGGGTCTCCCTGGAGGTCCACGCGGGGGAGATCACCTGCGTCCTCGGCGACAACGGAGCCGGCAAGTCCACCCTCATCAAGATCATCGCGGGGCTGCACCGGCACGACGCCGGAACGTTCCGCATCGAGGGCGAGGAGGTCTCCCTCGCCAACCCGCGCGCGGCCCTGGACCTCGGCATCGCCACCGTCTACCAGGACCTGGCCGTCGTCCCCCTCATGCCGGTCTGGCGGAACTTCTTCCTCGGTTCCGAGCCCACCAAGGGCGCCGGCCCCTTCAAGCGCCTCGACGTCGAGCTGATGCGCGAGACCACCCGCACCGAGCTGCTGCGCATGGGCATCGACCTGCGCGACGTCGACCAGCCCATCGGCACCCTCTCCGGCGGTGAGCGCCAGTGCGTGGCCATCGCCCGCGCCGTGTACTTCGGCGCCAAGGTCCTCGTCCTGGACGAGCCGACCGCCGCCCTCGGCGTCAAGCAGTCCGGAGTGGTCCTGAAGTATGTGGCCGCGGCCCGTGACCAGGGCCTCGGAGTGGTCCTCATCACCCACAACCCGCACCACGCCTATCTCGTAGGCGACCGATTCGTCCTGCTCAAGCGCGGTGTCATGGCGGGCAGCCACACCAAGGATTCGGTCACCCTGGACGAGTTGACCCGGCAGATGGCGGGCGGCAGCGAGCTGGAGGACCTCCGCCACGAGCTGGAGCGCCCCGCCTCTTCGTAACGGCCCCCCGACACCGCACCTGGCAGAATCGAGCCGATGAGTACCTACCGCGACTTCGCCAACCGGGGCTCCGCACGGGCCACGGTGCTGCGGACCGTCGGTACCCGGGAGCGGCGCTCGCACCTCACCGCGCCCCGGGTGCCCACCGTCGGCATCGACATCGGCGGTACGAAGGTGATGGCGGGGGTCGTCGACGCGGACGGCGTGATCCTGGAGAAGATCCGCACCGAGACGCCGGACAAGTCCAAGAGCCCCAAGGTCGTCGAGGACACCATCGTCGAACTGGTCCTCGACCTCTCCGACCGGCACGACGTGCACGCCGTCGGCATCGGCGCGGCCGGCTGGGTCGACGCCGACCGCGCCACCGTCCTCTTCGCCCCGCACCTCGCCTGGCGCAACGAGCCCCTGCGCGATGCGCTGCAGTCCCGGCTCGCCGTCCCCGTGATGGTCGACAACGACGCCAACACGGCCGCCTGGGCCGAGTGGCGCTTCGGCGCCGGACGCGGCGAGGACCACCTCGTCATGATCACGCTCGGCACCGGCATCGGCGGCGCGATCCTGGAGGGCGGGCAGGTCAAGCGCGGCAAGTACGGGGTGGCCGGCGAGTTCGGCCATATGCAGGTCGTCCCCGGCGGACATCGCTGCCCCTGCGGCAACCGCGGCTGCTGGGAGCAGTACAGCTCCGGCAACGCCCTGGTCCGCGAGGCCCGTGAGCTGGCCGCCGCCGACTCCCCGGTCGCGTACAACATCATCGAGCGGGTCAAGGGCAACGTCCCGGAGATCACCGGCCCGCTCATCACCGAGCTGGCCCGCGAGGGCGACGCCATGTGCGTCGAGCTGCTCCAGGACATCGGCCAGTGGCTCGGCGTCGGCATCGCCAACCTCGCCGCCGCCCTGGACCCCTCCTGCTTCGTCATCGGCGGAGGCGTCAGCGCCGCCGACGACCTGCTGATCGGCCCGGCCCGGGACGCCTTCCGGCGTCATCTCACCGGCCGCGGCTACCGCCCCGAGGCCCGGATCGCCAAGGCCCAGCTCGGCCCCGAGGCCGGCATGGTCGGCGCCGCCGACCTGGCCCGGCTCGTCGCCCGCCGCTTCCGCCGCGCCAACCGGCGCCGGGTCGAGCGCTACGAACGGTACGAGCGCTACGCGCAGGCCCTGCGCAACGGCACCGTCCCACGCACCTCCTCCCGCACCACCCAGGACCCGCCGTCATGACCGTCCCCTCCCCGACCACCTCTCCCGAACAGAGCCCGAAGATGCCGGAGGACCGACGCCACATGATCCGCCGCCGCTGGCTGACGGCGATCATCATCGTGCTGCTCGTCGGCATCCCCGCCGGATACCTCGTGATCTCCGCCGGACAGAGCCGCGACAGCGGCCGCGACAAGGAGCGCGAGTCCTCCGCCACCGGTCTGCGCGAGAACTGGCCCTCGCTGATGAAGCGCCGCGTCTTCGAGGTCCCGATCCCGCAGGGCAGCACGGGCGTCGCCTACTACGAGACCAGCAACTGGAAGACGAGCCGGCTGTACGTCCAGTTCACGACGAGCGCGGGACGGCTCGACGCCTTCCTGAACGAGATCGGCTCCAGCCGCTCCGCACTGGCCCCGGGCGAGGTCACCGTCAGCGACCGTGACGCCGACATCGTCGGCTGGGACTTCTCCGGGGACGGCACCTGGTCGGGCACGACCGTCAGCCGGGACAAGCCGCGCCCCCACGAGGCCGTCACCGTCGACCTCAGCGACCCCGCGGCCCCCACGGTGTACGTGGTCTCCACGACGACCCCCTGACGCACGCGGCACCACGAGGCACCCGTACGCCAGGGATGCCGACGACGCACAGGCCGGCCCGACGGATGTCCCGTCGGGCCGTTCTGCTCGGCGGCCCGTGCCGCCCGCCATGGCTACGGGGCGGGGGAGGAACCCGGCTCCGTCGCGGTGACGGCCGAGGCGGGGCAGACACCGGCGGCGACGCGGACGGCGGCGTGGTGCTCCCGCGGCGGCCGGGCGTCCAGCAGTGTGACCAGACCCTCGTCCTCGTCCTGGTCGAAGACCTCAGGGGCGGTCAGGGCGCACATCCCGGCCCCGAGGCAGCGGTCGCGATCGATGCGGACGTCCATGGGATCAGCTCTCGTCCCACGTGACCGGCAGCCGGTGCACGCCGTAGATGTTCATGTCCGTCCGCAGCGGCACCTCCGCGGCCGGCACGTCGAGGCGCAGCGTGGGGAACCGCCTCAGCAGCGCGGGCAGCGCCACGGTCATCTCGACGCGGGCCAGTTGCTGGCCGAGGCACTGGTGGATGCCGTGTCCGAAACCCAGGTGCCCGGTGGCCTTGCGGTGCACGTCGAGCCGGTCGGGGTCGGGGAACCGCTCAGGGTCCCGGTTGGCGGCCTCCAGCGACAGCGTGACGCTCTCGCCGGCCTTGATGAGCCGGCCCTCCAGCTCGACGTCCTCGAGCGCCGACTTCATGGTGGTGTGGGCGACGGTCAGGTAGCGCATCAGCTCCTCGACCGCCTGCGGGGCGAGTTCCGGATCCGTACGCACCGCCTCGGCCTGGGCCGGGTTGCCGAGCAGCGCGAACGTCCCGTGGGCGATCATGTTGGCGGTGGTGTCGAGCCCGGCGGCGAGCAGGAAGCCGCCGACGCCGACGAGTTCCTCGTCGGTGAGGTCGGAGTCCTGGGCGAGGTCGCCGAGCAGGTCGTCGGAGGGCTCGGCGCGCTTGGCGGCGACCAGCTGGGCCATGTACTCCTCGAGTCCGGTGAACGCGGCGTACTGCTCCTCGGGCGTCACGTCCCTGGACATGAGCGTGTGGGCGTGGTTCTGGAAGCGCTCGCGGTCGGCGTAGGGGACACCGAGCAGCTCGCAGATCATCAGCGCGGGCAGCGGGCGGGCGAACGCCTCGACCAGGTCGGTCCCGGGGCCGCTCCGCTCCATGGCGTCCAGATGCTCGGCGGTGATCTCCGCGACCCGGTCGGAGAGCTGCCGCATCCTCCGGACGGTGAACTTGCCGGTCAGGAGCCGCCGGAGGCGGGTGTGCCCGGGCGCGTCCATCCCGGTCATGTCACCGACCGGGGCAGGCGGCAGCGGGGCCTCGGGGCCGCCGGGGAAGGGGTAGTGCAACAGCTCGTACCGTGAACTGAAGCGGGGGTCGCCCATGATGGCGCGGACCGTGGCGTGGCCGGTCGCCAGCCAGCCGACGTGCCCGTCGGGGTACGTCATCCGGGCCAGCGGGCTCGCCTCGCGCAGCTCCGCCAGTCCGGCGGGCGGGTCGAAGGGGCAGCCCGCGCTGCGCTGCGTGGGGAGGGTGACGGGCTCGGTGTGGGCGAGAGGTTCGTGCGGCAAGGTGTCCTCCGGTAAGGGTGGTGAACGGTGTTTCATCGATGCAGTGGTGACGGGTGATCAGGCGCGGCGGACCACGATGTCGCCGACGCCGGTACGGGCGTGGATCTCGACGGTCTCGTCGGTCGTGGCGGGACCCTCGGCCGCGTCGAGCGCGTTGCGGACGGTTCCGATCCGGGAGTTGACGTCCAGCCAGGCGGCGGTGGACCGGCGGATGCCGATCTCGACGTTGCCGGCGGAGGTCCGGAGCTGGACGACACCCCGGGCCACCTCGCCCACCCGGATGCTTCCGTTGGCGGCCTTGGCCTCGACGGAGGCGTGGGCGACGCCGACGGTGAGGCCGCCGTTGGAGGACCGGGCTGTCAGATCACCGGTGATCTCGCCGATCGCGGTGTCGCCGTTGCTGTTCGCGATCGCGGCAGCGCCCGTGATCTCCCCGATCGCGATCCGGCCCGCCCCCTGGATCTCGGCCTTGCCGACGGCCCGCTCGACGGTGATGCTGCCGTGACCGGTGCGCAGGTCCGTGTCGCCCGCCTCGGCGAGCCGGATGTCGCCGAGTGAGGTCGTGACCCGGCAGGCCCCGAGCGGGCCTTCGCAGGTGTAGTTCCCCATGGGAGAGGTGCTCCGCAGGTGCGAGCCCGCGGGCAGTTCGACGGTCACGTCGATCGATCCGTGTCTCCCGAACAGGGACCTGTTCCTGGGCCCCTTCACGGTCAGGACACCGTCCGCGTATGTGACTTCGGTCTGTTGGGCCGCTCTGACGTCGGCCTCCGCGGAGTCGTTGCTCGGCCGGACCTCGACGACCGTGCTCGCGCGCTTGCCGGCGGCGATCCGCACGTCCCCGACCTCGAACCGGAGGGACGCGGTGATCGGCTGGGGCGTGTCGTAAGAAGGCATGACTGTCTCTTTTCTCCGGGCTCTGTCGGGTGGTTCCGCGCGGGCGGGGTGGCGCCATCGGTGCCACTCATGGCGTCATGGTCGGTCTGCGTAACGGCGAGCGCCGGTGACGCCCGTGAGCGCACGGCGGTGCCGGTGTCCCTGACGGCTCAGGTCCATGGAGAAAGAGTGGCACCAGATTGGCGCCATTGCAAGTTCAATGTTGGCGCGTGATGGCGCCAGATCGGGCCGTGTGGCGTCATGCGGGGTCGAGTCACCGCTGCCGCTCCTGAAATGCCTGGTCGGAGCGGGGTTCAAGATCATATGGTCGGGTCGTGACCCAGGAACCACTCACCAACTCCCCGTCTGCCGCGCCGTTTCCGCCGGTACTGACCCGTCATGCCGAGGCCGAGACCAGTGCGGACCCCAGCAGCGTGATGACGCTGCTCGCCGACTCGGACCACACCGCCGACGGCTTCACCAGCTACCGGTCCACCTTCGCCAAGGGCACCGTCGGCGCGCCCGCCCACTTCCACGCCAAGGCGACGGAGCTGTTCTTCGTCATCAGCGGGGCCCTCCAGGTGCTGGTGGGCGAGGAGGTCACCGTGCTGGAGGCGGGCGACTTCCTGGCGGTGCCGCCCCACACCCCGCACGCCTTCGCCGCGGCGCCCGGCCGTGAGGCCGACGTCCTGTTCGTGTTCACTCCGGGCATGGCCAGGTTCGACTACCTGCGCCTCCTCGGCCGCGTCATGCGGGGAGAGGCCGACTTCAAGGAGATCGCCGACTCCGCCGAGCGGTTCGACAACCACTATGTCGACAGCCCCGCCTGGCGGGCCGCCCTGGAGGCGTCGGCGTGATCGACTCCACCGTGAAGATCCGTGTGGCCCGGCCCTCGCGGGACCTCGCCGCCGCCGAACGCTTCTACGTGGACGGCCTCGGCCTGGACGTCCTCTGGCGCACGACCGAGCGCCGTCCGGGCGAGCACGACCTGCTGATGGTCGGCCCGCCCGACGGCGCCTGGCACTTCGAGCTGACGCACGATCCCGAGCGGCCCCTGGAGCCGACCCCGACGGTGGACGACCTGTTCGTCGTCTACCTCGGCGAGCCGGTGGAGGCGTCGCGTATCGACCGTCTGGTGGCGGCCGGCGGGACCCGCGTCGCGGCGCACAACCCGTACTGGGACGAGTACGGCGTCACGATCGCCGACCCGGACGGCTACCGCCTGGTGCTGTGCTCCCGTACCTGGGGCTGACGGTGTCAACCGGTCCGCGAGCCGGAGCCCGCATGACGCTTCTCGGCGTCGGCGTCGGACCCGGCGCCGGCCTCGCCGCCGGGTGAGGGGAGTTCCGCGCCGAACACCTCGGCGGCGCGCTCCAACCGGATGGCGTCCAGTGCGCGGGACTGTTCTTCGGCACGGGTGAGGAGCCGGTCGAGCTGTGCGCCGTCGGGACCGGAACCGGTCTCGGCGAGCGCGCGCAGAGCCCGCCAGCACGCCGCCTTGCCCTCGACGCCGATGAGCATCGCCTCGAGCTCCAGCACGTCGCTGAGCGGGGAGCGGGAGAACAGCCTGCCGTTCAGCTTGAGCCGTCCCGCCTTCTCCCCGATCCGGCCCACGATCTCGCGCAGCGGCCTCACGGGAACGTCGAGGTCGCGCATGATGCGGCGCAGGCTCCGCTGGTCCTCCTCGATCTGGCGGGCCAGTGCGTCGAGCACCGGACCCGATCCCGTACGGCGCTGACGGTCGGCGATGCGGTGGATCAGCCGTACGCCGGCGGCCGAGCCTGTGAGGTGATCGTTCAAGTACACGGTGAGGAGAGGTTCCGACCGGGTCTCGGGCTTCTCGCGCATGGCACTGCCTCCGTTCCGGGCCCTTCACGCGCTTCGTGCCCCAGCGACTCTCCGCTTTCCGTCAGGCGAAACCAACGCGGTCCCCGTACGGCCGCGTTTGCGGACGGCAGGAGAGGACAGGCGCGATGAGCAGCGCTTTGACCCGTTCGAGAGAGGCGATCATGACCGCGTTCACCACCCTCACAGCGACACCCGCTCTCGCATCGGCAGGATCCAACGCCGTGCTCTTCGCCGTCGTCCTCGGCGTGGTGGTCGTCGCACTTCTCATCGGCGCGTTCTGGTGGGGCAGCCGCCGCGTCGCGCGCCGGCGCCGGCCGGTCGGCGACCCCGCGCAGGCGCACCCCGAAGCCGCCCGCGACGACTCGTGGACCACCCCCGACGCCGACCCGGACCTCGGCGACTCCCGCCGCTGACGTCGGCCGTCGCGCCCGGCGCCGTACCGCCGCCGGATGGGTCCGGCGCCGAGGGGCGACGGGTCGCCTCGCTACCGGCGGCGGTAGAGCTCCCGGGCGCGCGCGGAGACTCCGGGCCCGTCCTCGTCCAGAGCGAGGAAGTGGTCCAGCTGCCAGGCCTGGGCCCGGCCGGCCTGGCTGTTCGTGGTGGTCACCCACGGCGGGTAGACGCGGAAGGCCCGCTTCCCGCCGGAGCCGTCGACCGACACGACGCCGCGCCCGCGGAGCACGTCCTTCGGGAAGACGAACTGGCCGAAGTGGCGCCCGTCGCGGCAGCTGATGACGAAGAGGTCGACGGCGTCCGCACTGTCGAAGGGCTGGATCGGCCTGCCGGGAGACCTCTTCCAGACGGTGACGAACTGGCCGATCTTGGTGGGGGTCGTCCGGGCGGCACGGAACCGGACGGAGAGCCCGTCGAGGGTGAAGGTGTGGGCGGCGTAGTCGGCGCTTTCGGGCTCGGGAACCGGCTGCGAGCAGGTGAACCCGCAAGGGTCGTAGACGAGTTCCTTCGCCGCGAGGAGATCACCGTGCGCCGGGGCCGTGTCCGACCACGGGTCGGAGGAGCAGGTGCGGTTCGCCGTCATTCGTCCACCCTGTCACAGCGAGGGTGAGGCCTCAGGCAGGGGGCCAGTCCCTCCCCGCGGTCGCCTCGCGTGCGCGGCGATGCCACTCCTCCTCCCCACCCGGCAGGGGCCAGGCCCAGGTGGGCTGCGTGGCCGTGTCCAGGGCGTGAAGACGGCGGACGAGCTCGGGGCCGGCGGTGGCGGCGCCGTCCGGGACGGTGGGCCCGTGGACGGCGCGGAGCCCGGCGAAGCGGGCCAGTTCGTCCGCGTAGGAGCCCACGGCCTCGTCGACCCGCACCGACCGGTCGTCGGGCGCCACCGTGCGGTGCAGCTGGAGCAGCGGGGGCTCCACGGACTCGGCGATCGCCGCGGCGAGCCTCGCATGACCGTCCAGGATCAGATGGCAGTCCAGACCGCTGACCCACCACAGCAGGACGGGCGGGACCGTCCCTTGACGGACCTGCTTGCGGTACGCCTTGACCCGGCTGTCGTCGGCGTCCGGCATCGGCCGCAGCGGAAAGACCTCCCACGCGATGGAGTGGACGTGCCAGTCGATGTATCCGTCCGGATGGCCCTCGACGAGCATCGAGCTCCAGTGCTCGGCGTGCGAGGTGCCGGGGTGGCGCCACTTCGGGAGCGGGCTCTCGGGCGAGAGCAGCCATCGGCCGTCGTGCAGCGGGCTGTCCGGCGCGTCGACGAGGTACCGCGCGAAGCGATGGGCCCACCGCTCGGGGCTGTCCGCCATCGCCCGCCCCGCATCGGCCCGGAGCGGCGGTACGCAGGAGCGGTACGCGTCGGTCCGCCAGAAGTCCACCCCCTGGAGGTGCTCGTCCACGTCGGCGAGCAGCACGGTCCGATCCTCCTGCGAGACCACCAGCCGCGACCGGGCACTCCACACCCCCAGCCCCGGCCGCGCACGCTCCCGCACGTCAAGCGCCAGCCCCACCCACGTACCGTCGCTCCGCGTGACCTCGCTGCGCTGCATGATCCGAGAGCGTACTCACCGGGCGGAGCCGACCCCCGGGCCCGAGCGAAATCGGATGGCGGGCCGCCGATGGCCGCTGCTACGTTCTCGGAGGCCGTGCGAGAGAACGAGGAGGTGGGACCCGTGGACGCAGTTTCGACGTGGGTGCTCTCCTTCGGGGTCACGGTCGGGCGGTAGGTCGTCCGGGAGCGCCGTTCCAGCGCATTCCCGAAAGGCACGACCATGCAGTTCACTTCCGAGCGGCGCCTCGATGACGGCGTCCTCCAGCGCGAGTTCACCCTCGGCGAGATCCCCGGCACCCTCTGGACGCCCGCATCAGCCGCGCCCGTGCCGCTGATCCTGATGGCCCACAACAACGGCCTGCCCAGGTCGGCCGACCGGCTGGTGGCCCGGGCGCGGCACTCCGCGGCGTGCGGATACGCGGTCGCCGCCATCGACGCACCCGGGTGCGGTGACCGGCCCCGATCCGCCGCCGACGAGCAGGCCCGCGCCGACATCCGCCGGGTGATGCGGGCCGGTGAGCCGGTCGACGACATCTTCGAGTCCTTCATCGGCCCGTTGGTCGAGAAGGCTGTCCCGGAATGGCGGACCACTCTGGACGCCCTCCTCGCCCTGCCCGGGATCGGCGGCCGGGTCGGTTACTCGGGGTGGGCCGCCGTCGGCATCCGCCTCGCGGCGGTCGAGCCGCGCATCGCGGCCGCCGGTCTCTTCGCCGGGGGTTACGTGCCCCGCGCCCAGCGCGAGGAGGCCCGGCAGGTCACCGTTCCGCTGCTGTTCCTGCTGCAGTGGGACGACGAGGGCAACCCGCGGCAGCGCGCCCTGGACCTCTTCGACGCCTTCGGCAGCAAGGAGAAGACGCTGCACGCCAACATGGGCGGACACGTCGGCACGCCGTGGTTCGAGGTGGAGGACGGGAACCGCTTCTACGACCGGCATCTGAGGTGAGGTCCGGCCGTCGGGCCGGCCACAACCACTGAGAGGGAAGCGCCGGTGCGGCCCATGCCGCCCGGCGTCCCGCCCGTTGCGTTCTGCCCCGATGGCCCTCGACGTCCTCGTCCGTCGCTTCTCCATGCCTCAACTCGACTGGTCTGACCACTAGACCATCTGTCCGGCGACCCCTATGGTCTCCGCATGCCCCTGCAACCAGTCAACCGGCGCTCGGTTCCTGACGAAGTGTTCGACCAGCTCTTCGGGGAACTCGTGAGCGGCGGCCTCGCTCCGGGCGAGAGCCTTCCCAGTGAGCGGCGGCTTGCCGAAGTCCTCGGCGTCTCACGCCCCGCGGTACGGGAAGCCCTGCAACGACTCGCGCATGCCGGCCTGGTCGAAGTCCGTCAGGGGGACGCCACCACCGTGCGCGACATCCGCAGAGCGGGCGGCCTCGATCTGCTGCCCCGCCTCCTGTTCGCCGGGGGCGAGCTCGACCTGGGGGTCGCCCGCAGCATTCTGGAGGCCCGGCTCCACGTGGGCCCGAAGATCGCCGAACTCGCGGCGCGGCGCAAGGGACCGGAACTCGCCGCCCCGCTCCATGCCGCCGTCCGGGCGCTCGAGGACGACGCCGATCCCGTCAACAGGCAACGGCTCGCCCTGACTTTCTGGGAGCACGTCACGGACGCGGCCGAGTCCGTGACCTTCCGCCTGATGTTCAACAGCCTCCGAGCCGCCTACGAACCCGCCCTGGATGCCCTGGCCCACGTCATGGCCGCGGAGGTGGACCGCACCGACGCGTACGCCGTCCTCGCGGAGGCGATCGTCCAGGGCGACGCGCCCGCCGCCCGCACGCGCGCGGAGGATCTGCTCGGACCGGCGACCACGGCCCTGATCGACGTCATCGATCTGCTCGACGAGGAGTAGCCATGAACCTGCGCAGGACGATCACGCGCATACGGACGTCCGCCGACGGAGCCTCGGACGAGGCCGCCCGGGCCCGCGTCCGGGCGGACGAGGCCGCACAGTCGGTGCCGCGCCGCACCGACGTCACGCTGGGCAGCGTGTTCCGGGCCTTCTGGCGCTACCCCTCGCCCTGGATGATCAGCGGCACGCTGGTGACCGTGCTCGTCTGCCGGACCGTGCTGGGCGACTGGCGCGCCACGGACGCGTACGCCCCGGTGATCCTGCTCCTGCTGTTTCCGTTCCTGGAGTGGCTGATACACGTCTTCGTGCTGCACTGGCGGCCCCGGAAGGTCGCCGGAGTCGTCCTCGACACCCTCCTTGCGAGGAAGCACCGCGAGCACCATGTCGACCCGCGTGACGTCCCGCTCGTCTTCATACCCTGGAGGGCGCTCGTCTGGGTCGTCGTCGGCTACAACGCCATCGCCCTGATCGCCTTCCCGCGGCTGGGCCAGGCCCTGACGTTCATGCTGAGCGTGGCGGTGACGGGTCTGGTCTACGAGTGGACGCACTACCTGATCCACAGCGACTACCGGCCTCGGAGCAGGGCCTACAAGGCGGTCTGGCGCAACCACCGGCTTCACCACTACAAGAACGAGCACTACTGGTTCACCGTCACCACGACCGCCAGCGCCGACCGGCTCTTCGGGACCTACCCCGATCCGGCCACCGTGCAGACCTCGCCGACCGCCAAGAACCTGCACGGCGCCGCCTGACGCACCGACCGGGCCGTACGTGGCCCTTCTCGTCCTCGGACCTGATCAGCGCTCCGTACTGCTGCGGACTGAGCAGGCCGTCGGCGGCGGGGTCCGGCAGGGTGACCTCGCTCGGCCATCCGTCGCCGTACGGGTCGGTGTCCCGCCCCAGGTCCGACCCGGCGCCGTGGGATCCCGTGCGGGATGAGAGGGTCTGGCGGGTGAGTGAGACACCGACGAACACCCTGCAATACCGCATCGACGGCCCCGACGACGCCCCCGTGCTGGTGATCGGACCCTCCCTCGGCACCACCTGGCACATGTGGGATCGGCAGATACCCGAGCTCACCCGGCAGTGGCGCATCGTCCGCTTCGACCTGCCGGGGCACGGCGGGGCACCCGCCCGGCCCTTCACCTCCGTCGCCGAGCTCGGCGACCGGCTGCTGGCCACCCTCGACGACCTGGGCGTGCAGCGCTTCGGCTATGCCGGCTGCTCCATCGGCGGCGCCGTCGGCCTGGACCTCGCGCTGCGGGCGCCTCACCGAGTCGCCTCCCTCGCCCTGGTCGCCGCCTCGCCCCGGTTCGGCAGCGCCGACGAGTTCCGCCAGCGCGGAGTGATCGTCCGCACCCACGGCCTCGAACCCATGGCCCGTACGGCACCCGAGCAGTGGTTCACGCCCGCCTTCCGCGCCGCGCAGCCGGCGATCGTCGAGTGGGCCGTACAGATGGTCCGCACCACCGACCCCGGCTGCTACATCGGCGCCTGCGAGGCGCTCGCCGTCTTCGACGTACGGGAGGCCCTCGGCCGGATCGGCGTCCCGGCGCTCGTGCTCGTCGGCTCCGACGACCAGGTCACCGGCCCCGCCGAGGCCCGCACCCTCGTCGCCGGGATCGCCGACGCCCGGCTCGCCGTCGTCCCCGGCGCCTCCCACCTCGCGCCGGTCGAGCAGCCCGCCGCCGTCACGGAGCTGCTCACCGGCCACTTCGCCGGTGTCGTCCACGACACGCAGAGTGCCGTGCCCGCCCTGGCGATGCCGCCCGTCTCCTCCCCCGTCGTGCCCGTCGCCGAGATCGCGCCCGCCGAGCCCGCGGGCGAGCCCGCGCACGCCGTGCGGACCGACCCGTACGGCCAGGGCCTCAAGCTCCGCCGCGAGATCCTGGGCGACGCCCACGTGGACGAGGCGCTGACCGACGAGTACGGCGCCGACCTCCAGGCCCTCCTCACCCGGTACGCCTGGGGTGAGGTGTGGAGCCGGGAAGGCCTCGACCGCCGCACGCGCAGCTGTGTCACCCTCACCGCGCTGATCGCCGGCGGCCACCTGGACGCGCTCGCCGACCACACCAGGGCCGCCCTGCGCAACGGGCTGACGCCCGACGAGCTCCGCGAGGTCGTGCTGCAGACCGCCGTCTACTGCGGGCTGCCCGCCGCGGAGAGCGCCCTGCGCGTCATCGGCAGGGTGATCAAGGAGGAGACGACGCCCCAGGCGTAGGCTGAGCGGGCCGGTACGGCCCGTCGCGAGGTGGAGTCCTGTGAAGCTGACGAAGATGTCCCACGCCTGCGTCCGTCTGGAGAAGGACGGGCGGACGCTCGTCATCGACCCGGGCGCGTTCAGCGAACAGGACTCCGCCGTCGGCGCCGACGTCCTGCTCGTCACCCACGAACACCCGGACCACTTCGCCGAGGACCGGCTGCGCGCCGGTCTGGAGTCCAATCCGGCTGCCGAGATCTGGACGCTGCGGAGCGTCGCGGAGAAGCTCTCCGCCGCGTTCCCCGGCCGCGTCCACACCGTCGGCCACGGCGACACCTTCACCGCGGCCGGTTTCGACGTCCAGGTCCACGGCGAGCTGCACGCCGTGATCCATCCCGACATCCCCCGGATCACCAACGTCGGCTACCTCGTGGACGGCGCCGTCTTCCACCCGGGCGACGCGCTGACCGTGCCCGAGCACCCGGTGGACACGCTGATGCTCCCGGTCATGGCCCCCTGGAACAAGATCGCCGAGGTCATCGACTACGTCCGGGAGGTCAAGCCGCGCCGCGCCTTCGACATCCACGACGCCCTGCTCACGGACCTCGCCCGGCCCATCTACGACCGGCAGATCGGGGAGCTCGGCGGCACGGACCACGGCCGTCTGACCCCGGGGGACTCCACCGAACTGTGATCCACCGGCGGCGCGGGACGGGCGCGGGACCGGTGACTGTCACACCCCGCCGTTAGGCTTGCGCACATGCGCATCGCGACCTGGAACGTCAATTCGATCACCGCCCGCCTGCCCCGACTCCTGGCCTGGCTGGAGAGCACCGGCACGGACGTGCTGTGCGTCCAGGAGACCAAGTGCACCGCCGAGCAGTTCCCCTCCGAGGCGCTGCGCGAGCTCGGGTACGAGTCGGTGGTCAACGCCACCGGCCGCTGGAACGGCGTGGCGCTGATCTCGAAGGTCGGCCTGGAGGACGTCGTCACAGGACTGACCGACGGCCCCGACTACGAGACGCTGCAGGAGCCGCGGGCCATCTCCGCCACCTGCGGCCCGGTCCGCGTCTGGTCGGTGTACGTGCCGAACGGCCGCGAGGTCGCCCACGAGCACTACGCGTACAAGCTCCGCTGGCTGGAGGCGCTCCGGGCGGCCGTCGCGGAGGACGCGGCGGGCGAGCGGCCCTTCGCCGTCCTCGGCGACTACAACATCGCGCCGACCGACGACGACGTCTGGGACCGGGCGGCCTTCGAGGGCCTCACGCACGTCACCGAACCGGAGCGGGCCGCCCTGGCCGGCCTCCGCGAGACGGGCCTCACGGACGTGGTGCCGCGCCCCCTGAAGTACGACCACCCCTTCACGTACTGGGACTACCGCCAGCTCTGCTTCCCGAAGAACCGCGGCATGCGCATCGACCTGGTGTACGGCAACAAGCCGTTCGCCGACGCGGTCAAGGACAGTTACGTCGACCGCGAGGAGCGCAAGGGCAAGGGCGCGTCCGACCACGCCCCGGTCGTCGTCGACCTGGACGTCTAGCCTTCCGGGACCCGCCCCCGTAGACGATCTCCGCGCGCCGGGTGGTGCCACGAGAGGGTGAAATGCGACGCTGTTCGGATGAACATCCCGTTCCTGGACAACTGGCGAAAGCGGCATGAGGCCGAGCATTCCCTGGCCGCGGCCTTCGACCGCGACCCCGAGGGGGTGGGTGAGCTGCTCGCCGAGTGCGAGCTGCTCCGCGCCAGGGTCCAGGATGCCGGGGTGGTGCTCGACGACACTCCGCGCTCGCTCGCAGCCCTCGACCAGCTTCCGCCGCGCTGGCGTGACGATCCGGAGGAGCTGCCCTGGCTGGGCAACGACGCCGGGCTCTATCTGGGCACCGTCATCGTGCGGAACGTGCCGGGCGCGAGCTGGCAGGTGTGGCCCGGCGGGCAGCCGGTGGTGCGACTGGCCTCGGGACGTGAGATCAACGTCGTCGAGGCGGGGCTCGACTGGGCCATGAGCGGATCGCCCGAACTCTCCCAGGTGTACGGGGAAGCCGCCGAGTTCTGACCCGGCGCACAGGCCCTCACCGGCCGCGCGCCGCCTCCCTGCAGTAAATACGGCTTATACCGGTTTTTTGCGTGTCGACCGTGAAGCCCCTTTTGGGGTGGATAGTTTGCGCTGACCTCGACAGTGCCGAAAAGGGGGCAGGGGAGCGTATGGCGGTCGCCGATCTGTTGATCGAGCTACGTGACGTCACCAAGTACCGCGGCGCGTCGCACGTGCTGCGGGGGACCACTCTCACCGCCGACGTATCGCTGGCGCAGACCGGAGTCCGCGAGCGCACGCAGGCCGTCGAGCTCGCTCCGGCCGAACCAGGGACGCTGCTGCCGGGCGGGGGCCCCGCCAAGGGGACCTAGCCGCCGCGCAGCAGCGCGCAGGGAGCCATGCCCGCCCGGCAGCAGCCGGTGATCACTCCGCCCGCAGGGGAACCGCCACGTACGAGGGGTCGGACTCCGGGGAGGAGAAGGTCAGCTGTGCGCCGGTCGGGTTGTGCTCGATGTAGAGCGGGTCGACGGTGTCGACGACCAGGGCGAGACGGTGTCCGGCGGGCACGTCGTAGGCCGTGGAGAACAGCTCCAGGTCGACGCCGAACGGTGTGCCGGGCGTCTTGCCGTGGAAGGTGTACGGGGCATTGGTGACCAGCTTGCCGAGGCCGAGCGGGCCCACGTCGTAGAGGTACGCGACGAGGGTGCCGCTCTCCTTCGTGGAGGTGACCGTGGTGTGCACCTTCACCGTGCCGCGCACCTTCTGGGACGTGCCGTGGCGCTCGGACTGCCATACGCCGGCGAAGGCGCGGGGGAGCAGGGGGACGGAGGCCACGGGTGGGGTCCTGAACAGCTGGTCCAGGAGGTTGGTGAGCATCACGACTCCGCCGTTGGCGCCGGAGTCGACGTTCGCCCGGATCCGCTGGGTGGAGCCGAGCGCGAACTTCCGCTCGTTCGCCCCGACCGACTTCCAGTCCGGGTAGCCCTCGTAGCCCCCGGTGGAACGGGACTTGAGCTGGACGGGCTGTTCGCGGTCGATGCCGTTGTCGGCGCCCTTGAGATGGTGGTCGAACCAGCGGTGGGCGCTCGTCCAGGTGTCGTTGGGCAGCCCGAGCAGGCCGGTGGCCTCGGCGGTGGCGTGGTCGCCGGGGCGGAACTCCAGGCGCTTGGGACCCTGGAGCCTCTCGTAGAAGGAGGCGTACTGGTTGGGCGGGAAGATCGTGTCGCCCCAGGCGTTGCCGAGCATGATCGCCGCGCCGTTGGCGTTGATCCGGTCGAGGTAGGTGACCGCGGAGCGCTTCCTGCCCCATTCGATCATCTCCCCCTCCTTGGCGAGGTTGGAGGAGAGGAAGTCGCCCAGGATCTGCTGGAGTTCGGGTCCCGGGCGGCCGGTGAGGTAGCCCGCGCCGCCGAGCAGCCCGGCGGCCTGGCGGTGCTGGGTGCGACCGCTGTAGATGGACTCGATGAGGTCGGCCCAGCCGCTGAGGGCCGTGACGGCCTTGATCCGGTCGTCGTGCGCGGCGGCGAGGAGGCTGATCCCGGCGCCGTAACTGACGCCCGCCATACCGACCTTCGCGGGGTCGGCGGGGGTGTGGGCCAGGGCCCAGTCGATGACCTTGGACGCGTCGGCCACGTCCTTGGGCCCCGCGGTCTCGATCTGGCCACCGGACTGCCAGAAGCCGCGCGAGTTGTAACTCACCACGACGTAGCCGGAGTCGGCGAGCTTCTGAGCCTGTGCCAGGTACTCGATCTGGGGCATGGCCCAGCTGGTGGGGAGCACGATCACGGGGTAGCGGGCCGAACCGTCGGCACCGGCGGGGGTGACGACGTTGGCCTTGAGGACGGTGCCGCCGTCGCCGGCGATGTCGACGAAGCGTACGGACGTGCCGGACTCCGCGGCGTGGGCGGCGGGGGCGAGCCCGAGGGCCGTCCCGGCCACCAGGGCGGCCGAGACGGCGAAGACGAGAGATGTACGCACGGGTCACTCCTCACTCGTGTCACTGGTGGGGACAGTGCAAAGTGACCCGACGGTAACCGGCCAGACTTACCTGGGGTAACTGGTCGGTAAGTTACGCGAGGGTAACGATTGTTGAACGCGAGATCAGCGCAGCGCGCTCTTGGCCTGCCACTCGGCCCAGGAGAGGTTCCACTCGCCGTAGCCGTTGTTCAGGGCCTGAGTCCCCTTGGCGTCCGAGCCGGTGATCTCGAAGGGGTCGCCGACCTGCACCGCGTCGTACACACTCCGCGCGTTCGCGTCGCTCATGCCGATGCAGCCGGAGCTCCTGTTGGCGCTGCCGAAGTACGCGGCGTTCCAGGGGGCCGCGTGGGCGTACATCCCCGACCAGGTCAGGCGCATCGAGTAGTCGACCATCTTGTCGTACGCGTCACCGAGGCCGACGGTCTCGGAACGCATGTTGATGGTGCCCTCCTTCGACATCAGGACGGTCTTCCCGCGCCAGGACGCCTTCTCGCCGCCCGGTGTGCCGGCCGACATCGGCACGTCCTTGACCGTCTGCCCGTCCCGCAGCAGCCTGAGCCGGTGGCTGTCGAGATCCACCTTGACCAGCTGGCTCCGGCCGATCGTGAACGTGGTGGTGTAGTCGCGTACGAACCAGCCGCCGACGCCGGAGTCGATCCCGCTCAGCGTGGCGTCGAGCGTCACCTTCGTCCCGGACTTCCAGTACTCCTTCGGCCGCCAGTCGACCCGGTCCTTGCCGGACCAGTCCTGCATCCAGCCCCACGAGCCCTCGGTGTCGTTCGAGGTGGTGACCCTGAGGTGCTTCTCGACGTCCGCCTTGTTCTTCACCGGGTGGTCGAACACGATCGACAGCGGCTGGGCGATGCCGACGGTGGTGTTCTTCCCGGGGGCCAGGGTCAGCTTGTTGACCTTGTCGGGGGCGGCGGTGGTGAAATCCGCCTTCGCGCTGCCCCCGGCGGCGTCCCGCGCCTCGATCGCGTACGCCGTCCCGGGTGCCGCCCGCCGCGCGGACGTCCAGCTCTTCCCGTCGGCCGCCACCTTCCCCTCCAGCCGGGCACCCTTGGAGTCGGTGACGTTCACCTCCGTGAGCCGCTCGCCCTCGGCCAGCGTCACGGTGACGGGCTCGCCGGCCCGGGCCTTGTCCCCGGTCAGGTTCACCGAGATCCGCGTCTTCGGCGGAGCCTGCTTGTCGTCACCCCCTGGGCCGCCCGCTCCACCCGATCCGCCGGAACACGCACAGAGCCCCAGGGTCAGGGCGGCGGTGACGAGCAGGGCGGGCACGGGTATGCGGTTCACGAGGACGACCTCCGGTGGTGATCTCTTACGCGGGGTGAGAGTGCCGGTGACCGTGATCGGTTCCGAATAGGTGGACTATTTCGCCGATGTCGGATGTGAGATGGGCGATACGCGTCGGGATCGGGTTCGGGGGGATCCGGAACGTGGGGGAGACCTCGTGATGGTCGTCTCCCACGCCGGGCGCGGGGTGTTCGACGCCACCACCGGGGAGCGGATCGCTCGTGACCAGGACCCCGAGGGCGAGATCCCCGAGGGACCGGACCTCACCTGCCCGGGGCTCGGGCCGCTCGCCGGGACGCGGGTGCGGATCGCCGGGCTGTACGGAGGAGGGCTGCACTCCACTGCCTCCGGCGGGTGGCACGTCGAGGTCGTCGGCCCCGACTGGCCGAACGAACGGGTCCTGCTGAGCGCCGACGGAGGCATGCCCCACTCCGGCCCGCACGGCGAGAAGTGGTGGCACGTCTTCCACTCCACCTGGTCGGAACTGCGCGCCGTCGGCTTCTCGCTCTCCGGGCGGACCCTGGCCGTCGCGACCAGCAGTGACCTGACTCTGTGGAGCCGCTCCGAGGCGTGACGCCCCGGGGATCTGGAATTCCGGCGGCGGCCGCCCCAAGCTATGGGGCGTGGACAGCGACAGCGGCGTACCCGACGTCTTCGACCCGCGGATCTACGCCGGCGGGATCCCGCACAAGGTCTTCCGGGTGCTGCGTGAGCGGTGGCCCGTCGCCTGGCAGGAGGAGTACGAAGTCCTCGGCTGGCCCGCCGGACCCGGGTTCTGGGCCGTGACGCGCCACGCCGACGTCGTACGGGTGCTCAAGGACTCCGCCGACTACTCCTCACATCTCGGCGCCACCCAGATCCGCGACCCCGACCCGGCCGATCTGCCGTTCATCCGGCGGATGATGCTCAACCAGGACCCCCCGCGACACGGCCGGCTGCGGCGGCTGGTCAGCCGCGCCTTCACGCCCGGGCGGATCGAACGGTTCGCCGCGACCGCGCGGGCGCGCGCCCGCGAGCTGCTGACGGCAGCCGTCGACGCCGGCCCCGAGGTCGACCTCGTCCACGCCGTCACCGACGACTACGCGCTCCTCAACCTCACCGACCTGCTCGGCGTACCGGCGAGCGACCGCGGTCTGCTGCTCGGCTGGACCGAGCGGGTCATCGCCTACCAGGACCCCGACGAGCCGCCCGTCCTCGACGAACGGGGCCTGCCCGTCAATCCCCGGTCGCCCACCATGCTCGCCGAGATGTTCGACTACGCCCAGGAGCTCGCCGCCCACAAGCGGAAGAACCCCGCCGACGACATCATGACCACGCTCGCCACCTCCGAACTCCTCCCCGCCGAACTGGAGATGTTCTTCTTCCTGCTGACCGTCGCCGGCAACGACACGGTCCGCAGCGCCGCCCCCGGCGGGCTGCTCGCCCTCGCCGAGCACCCGGACGAACGGCGGCGCCTCTGGAGCGGCGAGACCGGCGTCGGACGGGCCGTCGACGAGCTGCTGCGGTGGCACCCGCCCGTGCTCTCGTTCCGCCGCACCGCCGTCCGCGACACCGAACTCGCCGGCCGGCCCGTCGCCGCAGGTGACAAGGTCGTCGTCTTCCACGCCTCCGCCAACCACGACGAACGCGTCTTCACCGACCCCCACCGCCTCGACCTGGACCGGACCCCGAATCCGCACGTCTCCTTCGGAGAGGGCCCGCACGTCTGCCTCGGCGCCCACTTCGCCCGGCTCCAGCTCCGCGTCCTTCACGAGGAGGTACGCGACACCCTGGACGACCTCACGCTCACCGCGCCGCCCCGGCGCCTCGTCTCCAACTTCATCAACGGCGTCAAGACCCTGCCGGTTCGGGTGCGGTAGCAGGGGCCTCGGCCTGCTCGGCCGGCCGGGGCGGCTCCGTCCGCGCCGCCCGCGTGACATCGGCGACCAGCTCCACCACATCGGGGCCGTACGCGTCGGAGTTGACCACCTTGAGGAGCAGCACGAAAGGCCCGGCGCCGTACTTGCGCGCCAACTTCTCGTGATGCCGTGCCAGATGACGGGCCGCCGCCTGATTGGTCACCGCGGTCTGGCCGCAGAAGAGGAAGACCGGCCGTCCCCCGTCCCCTCCGGTGAGGCGTGCGAGGACCACGTACTCGGTCACCCCCTTCGTGAGCCGGTACGTCTCGCCCCCGACCGTGACCTTCCCGCGGTGCGCGACCGGGTCCGGCTCCACGGTCATCGTCAGGCCCGGCAGCAGGGACGAGAGATGCGCCGCCATCCGGCGGTTCGACGACGGTCCGCCGACGCAGAACTCCGCGCGATCCCCGAGACCCTGGCGTGCCTCGTCGTGCTGGACGATCGCAGGCCGCGCCCCGCAGTCCTTGATCAGGGCCGAGAGTTCGAGCAGGGCGGAGACGTCGATGCTGTGCACCGTCCGCTCGCCGCCCGCCTTGCGGTTCATCACCAGCAGGCACTCGGAACCGTCGGTCAGCCCGAAGAACGCCTGCTTGCGCCGGAGCTTCCGGCGCCAGAGATAGGTCCGGGCCAGCCAGCCCAGTGAGGCGCTGACCCCGGTCGCCAGGACCCCCAGCACGACATTGCGCAGGTCTTCATTCATGGGGGCGCATGCTAGCGGCCCGGCGCACCGGTGTTCGAGGCGGTCCTGACGCGAGGGCGGGACGGAAGTTACGCTGCGCGGACGGTCGTCGACTGGAGGTACAAGTGGGACGCTCCACCGCTCGGAAGGTCTCTCTGCTCGCCGTCGCCGTGACGGTGCTCTCCGTGGGGGCCGCGGCGCCACCGGCCGGCCCCACACCGCCGGCGCCCCCCGTGAAGGAACCCGTCGCCGTCGGGTACGGCGGAGCCGTCGCCAGTGTCGACGCCGACGCCTCCGCCGCCGGAATCGAGGTGCTCCGCAGGGGCGGCAACGCCGTCGACGCGGCCGTCGCCGTGGCCGCGGCCCTCGGCGTCACCGAGCCGTACTCGGCGGGCATCGGCGGTGGCGGGTTCTTCGTCCACTACGACGCCAGGACCCGGACCGTCCGCACGATCGACGGCCGCGAGACCGCGCCCGCCTCCGCGGACGCGAACCTCTTCGTGGAGAACGGCGCTCCCATCCCCTTCGAGGAGGGCATGACCAGCGGCCGGGGCGTCGGGACCCCCGGCACGCCCGCCACCTGGGAGGCCGCGCTCGACGCCTGGGGCACCAAGCCGCTGCGTACCCTGCTCGAACCGGCCGAGCGCCTGGCGCGCGACGGCTTCACCGTCGACGCGACCTTCCGCGCCCAGACGGCCGCGAACGAGGCCCGCTTCCGGGACTTCCCCGCCTCCTCCGAGCTCTTCCTGCCGGGCGGGCAACTCCCGGCCGTCGGCTCCGTCTTCAAGAACGCCGACCTGGCCCGTACGTACGACAAGCTGGGCCGCGAAGGCGTCGGCGCCCTCTACCGGGGCCCGCTGGCCCGGGACATCGTCAACACCGTTCGGAAGCCTCCGGTACGGGAGGGGGCCACGCGTGTCGTCCGCTCCGGCGATCTGACGGAACGTGACCTCGCGGCGTACGAGACCGAACGGCGCCGGCCCACCAAGGTCTCCTACCGCGGCCTCGACGTCTACGGCATGGCCCCCTCCTCGTCCGGCGGCACGAGCGTCGGCGAGGCGCTCAACATCCTGGAGCGCACCGACCTCTCCGCCGCCTCGCAGACCGCCTATCTCCACCGCTTCATCGAGGCGAGCCGGATCGCCTTCGCCGACCGGGGCCGCTGGGTCGGCGACCCGGCCTTCGAGGACGTGCCGACGCGGGAACTGCTCTCACAGCGGTACGCCGACTCCCGGGAGTGCCTGATCCGGGACGACGCCGTGCTCACCAGCCCCCTCGCGCCGGGTGACCCGCGCGACCCGGCGGCCTGCGCGAGCGGAGGGACGGCCGCGCCGACCACGTACGAGGGCGAGAACACCACGCACCTCACGGTGGCCGACAAGTGGGGCAACGTCGTCGCGTACACGCTGACCATCGAGTCGACCGGCGGCAGCGGGATCACGGTCCCGGGCCGCGGCTTCCTGCTCAACAACGAGCTGACCGACTTCTCCTTCGCCCCGGCGAACCCGGCCGTCCACGACCCGAACCTCCCCGGTCCCGGAAAGCGCCCCCGCTCCTCGATCTCCCCGACGATCGTCCTCGACCGCCACGACCGGCCGGTGCTCGCGCTCGGCTCCCCGGGCGGGGCGACCATCATCACCACCGTGCTCCAGACGCTGACCGGCGTCGTGGACCGGGACCTGCCCCTCGTCGAGGCCATCGCGGCCCCGCGCGCCAGTCAGCGGAACCAGACGACGACGGAGCTGGAACCGGCCCTGTGGAACAGCCCGTTGCGCGCCGATCTTGAGGCCATCGGCCACGGCTTCCGGCAGAACCCGGAGATCGGCGCGGCCACCGGCGTCCAGCGGCTGCCGGACGGCCGCTGGATCGCCGCGGCGGAGAAGGTGCGGCGCGGCGGCGGCTCGGCGATGGTGGTGCGGCCGGCGGGGTAGGCCGCGTACGGGCCCTCGGGCCCGCCTGGCATCCGTCCCGTACGAGGGCGGGACTCGGTGCGCGAGGTCCCGCCCCCGCCCTACAGCGCCGTCAGGATCCGCGGGCCGTCGTCCGTGATGGCCACCGTGTGCTCGGCGTGGGCGGCGCGGGAGCCGTCCATCGTGCGGATCGTCCAGCCGTCCCGCGCCGTGTAGTGGTCGTCCCCGCCGCCGCCGATCAGCATCGGCTCGATCGCGAGGACCATGCCGTGCCGCAGCGGCATGCCCCGGCCCGGGCGTCCCTCGTTGGGCACGCCCGGGTCCTCGTGCATGGCCCGGCCGATGCCGTGGCCGCCGAAACCGTCGGGGATGCCGTATCCCGCGCCCCGGCAGACCCGGCCGATCGCGTGCGCGATATCGCCGATCCGGTTGCCGACGACGGCCGCGCCGATGCCCGCCTCCAGCGCGGCGTCGGCCGTGTCGATCAGCCGGGTGTCCTCGGGGCGCGCCCGGCCCACGGTGAAACTGACGGCGGAGTCGCCCGCCCAGCCACCGAGGAGCGCCCCGCAGTCCAGGGAGACCAGGTCCCCGTCCGCGAGACGGTGGTCGCCCGGGATGCCGTGCACGATCGCGTCGTTCACCGAGACGCAGACGACCGCCGGGAACGGCACGGGCGCCCAGTCGGGGTGATAGTCCAGGAACGGCGAGCCGGCCCCGGCCGTCGCGAGGACCTCCCGCGCCGCCAGGTCCAGCTCCTTCGCCGTCACGCCGGGCGCCGCCTTCTTCCGTGCGGCCGCCAGCGCCTCGGCGACCACCCGCCCGGCGGCGCGCATGGCCCGCAGGGATTCGTCCGTCTTGATCTCCACCATGCCCATTACTATACCGGTATTACAATGGTGGGCATGGTGCGCACACCCCTGACCCCCGAAGAGCGCGAACGTGGCGAGCGGCTCGGCCGCATCCTGCGCGAGGCGCGTGGAGGCCGCTCGATGGTCGAGATCGCCGCGGCCGCGGGACTCTCCGCCGAGACCCTCCGCAAGATCGAGACCGGGCGGGCCCCGACCCCCGCCTTCTTCACCGTCGCGGCCCTCGCCGGAGTCCTCGGCCTCTCGATGGACGACCTCGTCACCCGGTGCGCGCTGGTGCCGGTCTGACGCCACTAGGCTCGGCGGCATGATTCCCGAGGAGCTGCGACGCGGCCGCTACGTCAGTCTGACCACCTTCCGCCGGAACGGCACCGGTGTCGCCACGCCGGTCTGGTACGCGGTCGAGGGCGACGAGCTGTACGCCTGGACCCGTACCGACTCCTGGAAGGTCAAGCGGCTGCGGAACGACCCGCGGACCGTCGTCGCCGTATGCGACGTGCGCGGGAACGTCGCGGAGGATGCGGTGCGCCTGGAGGGCTCCGGCCGGCTCCTGGAGGGCGAGGAGCTGCGACGGGTGCGGAAGCTCCTCTCGCGCAAGTACACCTGGCAGTTCTGGCTCGTCGACTGGCCCGCGACGATCGCCCGGCTGGGCAAGCGGCCGCACACCGGGATAGCGGTGAGCTTCTGACCCGTTCGCCACCGGAGCGGGCGACGGACGAAAACAGTCCGTAGCCGTCCCGTAACACGACTGGGGTCGAATACCCCCGGACCGGAAGGGCCCAGTCGAGTGCGCGGGCGGTGCAGACGATATGACGGTGTATCAACTCCCGGCGGAGGTAGGCGTGTTCGCGCGCTACCTCAGAGGCCTTGCGGCGAGCCTGGTGCCGGGCGAAGGCTGGTACGGCGTCTTCGCCGGCCGTGACCCGGAAGGTCTGCGGGCCTGCTTCGACGGTACGGAGATCCCGCCCTGGGACGTCGTCGAGTCGCTGCTCCACGATCTGGGAGAGTCGGCGTCCGGGCCGCAGGCCACCCGGGCGCGGGTCCTGCACCGCGCGGCCGCGGCGGCGCACGACCGGCGGCCGGGCGGGGCGGAGGCGCTGCGCGGGCGCCTGGAGGCGATGGAGCGCGAGCGGCGGTACGCCGAGGCCCGCGCCCAGGAGCTGGACGCCGCGCTGAGGGAGGCGCGGGGCACCCCGGACGCCGACCGGATCGACGGCGAACTGGCCTGGAGCCGGGACGACCACGCCCGCGCGACCGCCCGCATCGCGGACCTCACGTCCCGCCTGGCGGCGCTCAGGCCCGAAGGGGCCCCCGGCTCCGTCTCCGGGCCCGGCACGGACCATGGGTCCGGCTCCGTCTCCGGTCCCGCCTCCGGCTTCCCGTCCGCTTCCGGGCCGGCGCACGCTTCCGGCCCGGCATCCGCCTCCGGCGCCCGGCGATCCGGCGCGGGCCCGGCGCCTGACACCACCCCTGAGGCCGCCGCCTCCCCGCCCCCGCCCCCGCGTCACGGCGGAAGGCGGGGGGCGCGCGGTACGCGTGGCTCGGTGGGGTCGAGTCGGGCGGGGAGGGCGTACCGGTGCCCGCGACCGTGCCCGACCTGCCGGCGGCCGGCACGGCGCCGCGCGGGGCCAGGTTCGGGGTAGTCGAGGAGCCCGTCGCCCCCGACCCCGTTCCCGCCGCCGAGGCGGCCCGCGCGGCCGGGAACGCGGTCTACGCGCTCCAGCGACTGCGCTCCCAGGGGCGGAGCGGCGAGGCGCACGCACTGCTCTGCGAGGCCGTCTCCGGGCCGCCCGCCTGGCTCCCCGCGCTCGCCGCGGAGCTGCACCGGGCCGGCCTCGGCGCCGACTGGTCCACGCTCCTGTGGGAGGCGGCGCTGCTGCCGCCCGAGCGGCTCGCCGCCGTCGCCGGGGCGCTCGCCGACGCGGGCCGCTCCGAGGACTGCGAGCAGCTGCTGCGGCAGGGAGTCGCCCGCCCGGTCGGCGAACTCGCGGGCGCGTGCGCCGCGCTGCACGCCGAAGGGCACCACCGCGAGGCCCAGGCCCTGCTCACCGCCTTCCTTCGGGTCCGTACGCCCGTGGACGCCGCCCACCTCGCCGCCGCCGACCCGCAGACGTTGATCCCCCAACTCCGCACCGCCGCCGCCGCGATCTCCCCGGCCCTCGGGCGCGACCTGGCCCACGCCCTGCGCGTGGCGGGCCTCGCGGGCGCCTGACCCCGGATCCGGGCCCGGTGTCGAGCCCGGCCCCGAGCCCGGCCCCGAGCCCGGCCCCGAGCCCGGCCCCGAGCCCGGTCCGTGCCCGCCCCGAGCCGATTCGTAGGCGCCGCGTGACCGGTGGCAACCGCTCGTACGTCAACCCGATCGTGTCGGTGCGTGTCCGACATGGACCAGTCGGGTATGAAACATGATCGACTCCGGCGGTTCACGGCGGTGGTCTTGCTCCGGGGTGTGACGGGGCTTACGTTCTCCTCCTACGCACCGTGTCTACGTGCGTAGAGGCTCTCTGACGCCGCGCCGAAGGAGCAGCTCATGACCGACGTCGTACGCGCCGCACTCGTCCAGGCGACCTGGACCGGCGACACCGAATCCATGATCGCCAAGCATGAGGAGCACGCCCGTGAGGCGGCCCGGCAGGGCGCCAAGGTCATCGGGTTCCAGGAGGTCTTCAACGCCCCCTACTTCTGCCAGGTCCAGGAACCCGAGCACTACCGCTGGGCCGAGCCCGTCCCCGACGGCCCGACCGTCACGCGGATGAAGGAGCTGGCCCGCGAGACCGGCATGGTGATCGTCGTCCCGGTCTTCGAGGTCGAAGGCGCCGGTTTCTACTACAACACCGCCGCCGTCATCGACGCCGACGGCTCCTACCTCGGCAAGTACCGCAAGCACCACATTCCCCAGGTCAAGGGGTTCTGGGAGAAGTACTACTTCCGCCCCGGCAACCTCGGCTGGCCGGTCTTCGACACCGCCGTGGGCAAGGTCGGCGTCTACATCTGCTACGACCGCCACTTCCCCGAGGGCTGGCGGCAACTGGGCCTCAACGGAGCCCAGTTGGTGTACAACCCGTCGGCCACCCACCGGGGGCTCTCCTCCTACCTCTGGCAACTCGAGCAGCCGGCCGCCGCGGTCGCCAACGAGTACTTCGTCGCCGCCATCAACCGTGTCGGGATCGAGGAGTACGGCGACAACGACTTCTACGGCACCAGCTACTTCGTCGACCCCCGCGGCCGGTTCGTCGGCGACACCGCCTCGGACAAGAC
This sequence comes from Streptomyces sp. NPDC013457, assembly GCF_043089925.1. NCBI lineage: Bacteria > Bacillati > Actinomycetota > Actinomycetes > Kitasatosporales > Streptomycetaceae > Streptomyces > Streptomyces sp. NPDC013457. Next base: position 1,115,776 of record NZ_JBICBL010000001.1, on the reverse strand, counting down.
GGAGGAACTCGTCGTCCGCGACCTCGACTTCGGGGTCATCGAGGAGGTCCGCCAGCAGTGGGCCTTCTACCGGGACCGGCGCCCGGACGCCTACGACGGGCTGGTGCAGCCGTGACCGGCCTCTACGACCGCCATCGCGCGGTGATCCCCGACTGGGTCGCCCTCTACTACAAGGACCCCATCGAGATCACCCACGGCGAGGGCCGCCACGTCTGGGACGCCGAGGGCACCCGCTACCTCGACTTCTTCGGCGGCATCCTCACCACCATGACCGCCCATGCCGTGCCCGAGGTCACCAAGGCCGTCGCCGAGCAGGCCGGCCGGATCATCCACTCCTCCACGCTCTACCTCAACCGGCCCATGGTGGAGCTCGCCGAGCGCATCGCGGCCCTCTCCGGCATCCCGGACGCCCGCGTCTTCTTCACCACCTCCGGAACCGAGGCCAACGACACGGCCCTGCTGCTCGCCACCGCGTACCGCCGCTCCAACCAGATCCTGGCGATGCGCAACAGCTACCACGGCCGCTCGTTCTCCACCGTCGGCATCACCGGCAACCGCGCCTGGTCGCCGACAGGCCTCTCCCCGCTCCAGACCCTGTACGTGCACGGCGGCGTCCGCACCCGCGGACCGTACGCGCAGTACAGCGACGAGCGGTTCGTCGACGCCTGCGTCGCCGACCTCGAAGACCTCCTCGGACACACCCGTGACGTCGCCGCGCTCATCGCCGAACCCATCCAGGGCGTCGGCGGCTTCACCTCCCCGCCCGACGGGCTCTACGCCGCGTTCCGGCGCGTCCTCGACCGGCACGGCATCCTCTGGGTCTCCGACGAGGTGCAGACCGGCTGGGGCCGCACCGGCGACCACTTCTGGGGCTGGCAGGCTCACGACCAGGCGGGTCCGCCGGACATCCTCACCTTCGCCAAGGGCATCGGCAACGGCATGTCGGTCGGCGGGGTCGTCGCCCGCGCCGAGATCATGAACTGTCTCGACGCCAACTCCATCTCCACCTTCGGCGGTTCGCCGGTCACCATGGCCGCGGGTCTCGCCAACCTCGGCTACCTCCTCGAACACGACCTGCAGGGCAACGCCCGGCGCGTCGGGGGGCTGCTGATCGAGCGGCTGCGGGCCGTCGGCGCCTCCGTCGACGCCGTACGCGAGGTACGCGGCCGCGGCCTGATGATCGGCATCGAGCTCACCCGGCCGGGCACCGACGAGGCCGACCCGGCGGCGGCCGCCGCCGTCCTCGAGTCCGCCCGCGAGAACGGGCTGCTCATCGGCAAGGGCGGCGGTCACAACACCAGCTCGCTGCGGATCGCGCCACCGCTCTCGCTCACCGCAGCCGAGGCAGAGGAGGGCGCGGACATCCTCGAACAGGCCCTCCGCTCCCTGTAGTTCACCGCATCCAGCCAGGGGGACACCCGTGACCACCCGCACCCTCATCCGCGGCGGCCTCGTCGTCACCGCCGCCGACGAGATCCACGCAGACGTCCTGATCGAGGACGGCCGGATCGCCGCGCTCGCCGCGCACGGTTCCGACGCGGCCGCCGGATGGACCGCCGACCGCACCATCGACGCCACCGACCGCTACGTCATCCCGGGCGGCGTCGACGCGCACACCCACATGGAGCTGCCGTTCGGCGGCACCTTCGCCGCCGACACCTTCGAGACCGGCACCAGGGCCGCCGCCTGGGGCGGCACGACCACCATCGTCGACTTCGCCGTCCAGAGCGTAGGCCGCTCCCTGCGCGAAGGGCTCGACGCCTGGTACGCCAAGGCCGACGGGCAGTGCGCCATCGACTACGGCTTCCACATGATCATGTCGGACGTCAACGAGTCGACGCTCAAGGAGATGGACCGGCTCGTCCAGGAGGGCGTCAGCTCGTTCAAGCTGTTCATGGCGTATCCGGGGGTCTTCTACTCGGACGACGGCCAGATCCTGCGGGCGATGCAGCAGGCCGCCGACGACGGCGGGCTCATCATGATGCACGCCGAGAACGGCATCGCCATCGACGTCCTGGTCGAGCAGGCCCTTGCCCGCGGCGAGACCGACCCCCGCTACCACGGCGAGGTCCGCAAGGTCCTCCTGGAGGCCGAGGCCACCCACCGGGCGATCCAGCTCGCACGGGTCGCCGGAGCGCCGCTGTACGTGGTCCACGTCTCGGCGGAGGAGGCGGTCGCGGAGCTGGCGGCGGCCCGGGACAAGGGGCTGCCGGTCTTCGGCGAGACCTGCCCGCAGTACCTCTTCCTCTCCACCGACAACCTCGCCGAGCCGGGCTTCGAGGGCGCCAAGTACGTCTGCTCGACCCCGCTCAGGCCGAAGGAGCACCAGGCGGCCCTCTGGCGCGGGCTGCGGACCAACGACCTCCAGGTCGTCTCCACCGACCACTGCCCCTTCTGCTTCGTCGGCCAGAAGGAGCTGGGCCGGGGCGACTTCTCCAAGATCCCCAACGGCCTTCCGGGGGTGGAGAACCGGATGGACCTGCTCCACCAGGCCGTCGTCGACGGGCACATCAGCCGCCGCCGCTGGATCGAGATCGCCTGCGCCACGCCGGCCCGGATGTTCGGCCTGTACCCGCAGAAGGGCACGATCGCGCCGGGCGCGGACGCGGACGTCGTGATCTACGACCCGCACACCGTCCAGACGCTGTCGGCGGAGACCCACCACATGAACGTCGACTACTCGGCGTACGAGGGGAAGACTGTCACCGGCCAGGTCGAGACCGTCCTCTCGCGCGGCGAACTCGTCATCGACCAGAGGAAGTTCACCGGGCGCGCCGGGCACGGAGCCTTCACGCCGCGATCCACCTGTCAGTACCTGAACTAGGAGAACCACGACGTGGACTTCGGACTCGTCCTGCAGACCGACCCGCCCGCCTCCGAAGTCGTCGGCCTGATGCGCCGCGCGGAGCGCAACGGCTTCCGCTACGGCTGGACCTTCGACTCCGCCGTGCTCTGGCAGGAGCCCTTCGTCATCTACAGCCGCATCCTCGAACACACCACCAAGCTCCACGTCGGCCCGATGGTGACGAATCCGGGGACGCGGACGTGGGAGGTGACGGCCTCCACCTTCGCCACGCTCAACGACATGTACGGCAACCGGACCGTCTGCGGCATCGGCCGCGGCGACTCCGCCATGCGCGTCGCGGGGCGCAGGCCCAACACCCTGGCCAGGCTCGGCGAGGCCATCGACGTCATCCGCGACCTCGCCGAGGGGCGCGAGGCGCTCGTGGACGGCAACCCGGTCCGCATCCCCTGGGTGGCGGGCGGGAAGCTGCCGGTCTGGATGGCCGCGTACGGCCCGAAGGCGCTGGCGCTCGCCGGACAGAAGGCGGACGGCTTCATCCTCCAGCTCGCCGACCCGTTCCTCACCGAGTGGATGGTGAAGGCGGTCCGTCAGGCGGCGGTGGACGCGGGCCGTGACCCCGACGCGCTCGCGATCTGCGTCGCCGCCCCCGCGTACGTCACCGCCGACGACTCGCCCGAGGCGCTGGCCCACGCGCGCGACCAGTGCAGGTGGTTCGGCGGCATGGTCGGCAACCACGTCGCCGACCTGGTCGCCAAGTACGGCGAGCACTCCGGCATGGTTCCGGACGCGCTCACCGCGTACATCAAGGACCGGCACGGCTACGACTACAGCCACCACGGCCGCGCCGGGAACCCCTCCACGGACTTCGTCCCCGACGAGATCGTGGACCGCTTCTGCCTCCTCGGCCCGGCCGAGGCGCACGTCGAGAAGCTGAGGAGGCTGCGGGAGCTCGGCGTCGACCAGTTCGCCGTCTACAACATGCACGACGCGCGGGAGGTGACGATCGACGCGTACGGCTCCGACGTCATCCCCGCTCTCAACGCCTAGCCCCGGGAGGCGGGATGTCGTGGTCGACCCGGGTGCGGAGGTTCCGGACCGGGGCCGAGAGCCGGTTTCCCGTTCTCACCGAGGTGACGAGCAGGCTGGTGAGCGGGAACCTCCTGGACTCGGGCACCAGGCTCGCCGCCACGGCGTTCCTGGCCGCGGTGCCGCTGCTGTTCGTCCTGTCCGCGTTCGCTCCCAAGAGCGTGCGCGACCAGATGCACGAGTCGCTGCGCGCGATGTTCGGGCTGACGGGGCCGTCGGACCGCGAGCTCCAGCAGGTCCTCGACCCCTCCGCACCCGACGCGGTGCGGGAGACCACCGGTGTCGTCGGCGCGCTCGTGGCCCTGGTGTCGGCCACGAGCTTCAGCCGCGCCATGGCCAGGGTGTGCGAACGGGCGTGGCGTCTCCCCAGGGCACGGACCCGGATCGCCGCCTGGCGCTGGGCCGTGTGGCTGCTGGCCCTGATCCTGCTCGTGCTCCTCCAGGCGCCGATCAGGGGCGGTTTCGGAGTGGGGCTGTGGCTGGGCACGCCCGTGTTCTTCCTGGTGAGCACGGGCATGTGGCTGTGGACCCAGCATCTCCTGCTGGTCGGCCGGGTCCCGTGGCTGCCGCTCCTCCCCGGCGCCCTCCTCGCCGCGACGGCCACGACGGTCCTCGGGCTCACGGCACGGCTCTACATCCCCGGCGCGCTCAACCGGGCACTGGCGGAGTACGGCTCGCTGGGACTGGTCCTGACGATGTTCTCGTGGCTCATCGTGGTCTGCGCCTCCGTCACGTTCGCGTTCACCATCGGCGCGGTACTGGCGGTGGAACCCCCGCTGAACCGGCGCTTCGGCCTGGACCGTCCCGACACCTGACGCGTCCGGCCCCCCGCCGGCGACCCGAGCGGCCGGGGGCGGTCCGGGCGGGCGGTCGCCGGATGTCAGGTGTCGAAGCGGCGGCGGGATTCCTCGATGTGGCCGAGGTTCTGGTGGGTCCAGTCGCACAGGCCGTCGATGGTCTTGCGCAGGGCCCGGCCCGGCTGGGTGAGGGCGTACTCGACCCGCGGTGGCACGGTGGGGTGGACGGTTCGGCTGACCAGGCCGTTGCGCTCCAGCATGCGCAGGTTCTGGGTCAGCATCTTGTGGCTGATGCCCTCGACCTCGTTCCGCAGCTCGCTGAAGCGCAGGGTGCGTTCACCGAGGAACTCGATGATCAGAAGCGCCCACTTGTTGGCGACGTCCGAGAAGATCTCCCGCGCCAGCGAGTCCGCCCGCGCCAGGTCCGAGTCCTGGGGCGAGCCCCTGAACTGCTTGGTCACCATGTGGTTCCCCAGTCACCGAAAAGTGCGTTCTTCCATGTCAGGGGTCACTCTCCTACGGTTTCCAAGTAACCACAAGAGACCGAGTTCCGACCGGGGCTCGTGTCAAAGGAGGCGGACACATGGCCATCACCCTGGTGAACCCGAGCGGGCTGCCCGCGGTCGACGCGTACCGGCAGGTGTCGATCGCGACCGGCTCGAAGCTGGTCTTCGTCGCGGGACAGGTCGCCTGGGGCGCCGACGGCGTCACGGTCGGCGAGGGCGACCTCGCCGCACAGGTCGAGCAGTGCTACGTCAATGTCGCCACCGCCTTGACCGAGGTCGGCGCCTCCTTCGACGACGTGGCGAAGCTGACCGTGTACGTCGTGGACTGGACGCCCGACAAGATGCCGCTGCTCATGGACGGCATCGCTCGGGCGACCGCGAGGCTGGGCGTCACTCCCGTACCGCCCGCCACGCTGCTGGGCGTCGCGGCGCTCGACGTGCCCGACCACCTCGTCGAGATCGAGGCCACCGCGGTCGTCGACTGAGAAGGGAGCCGCGCCCGGGCGTCAGGCGGCGGCGCCCGAGGGAGCGGGGCCCGGGTCCGGTGTGGAGAGCCGGGCGGGGCCGACCACGGTCAGCGGGATGCCCAGGTGCTCGCAGAGGCGCCGGGCGCGCGTGAGCGCGCTCAGCGAGGCCGCCGAGGGATCGCGCGTGGGCAGCTGCACACGCACGTGTCGGGGGCGATGGGCGTGCACGAGCGCCTCGGTCTCCAGAGAGGCGGCCGCCCGGCTGCTGACATCGAGGTCGCGCAGAAACGTCACGTGCAGGACGCCGTCCTCGATGGCGTGGGTGATCAGCATTGACGGTCTCCTTCTGTGCCGACGCCCCAGCTGGACGGGACGTTCCATGCCCGACGGGGCGGCTCGGAGTAGGCCACCAACGAGTCATTCTCCGAGGAAACCGAGGTTCCCGCACGCTGCCGGGCGACGCCCGGAACGGGCCGTCGCGCCGATGCCGCAGGTCAGGAGGTGTCGCCGGGGCGCCTCTCCTGGCGCGAGGCGTGGGGGAGGTGCGTGATCCAGAGAGCCCCGGCTTCGAGCTGTTCCTGGTCGAGCCCGGTCTCCTGGCTGAGGGCCGCCATGCTGAGGCCCTGATGGTGCCGGCCCATCGCGCGGGTGATCTTCGCGAACCACAGTTCGGCGTCGTGGTACGGCCGCCCCCTCAGCTCCTCCTCGAGGAGCGCGAGATGCTCGACGCTGCAGGCCAGCAGGGGACGCTGGCCGTCGTGGAGGGGATCGTCGGGGTCGACGTACGAGGAATCGGGTGCGCGGCCGTTGTGCGGGCGGGGGCCGAGCGGGCATCCGCAGACCGCACACGGGGTGTGGCGGCGGGCTTCGGTGGTCATCGTGCACACCCCCCAGCAGGGTGGCGGGCGGCGAGTGCCGCCTGAGTCCGGTCGGATTCCGTGGGGAAGCTTCACTCGTCATGGTGCGCGTGCCCCAGACATACGTCAAGGATTACCTGAAAATCAGGACGTATAGAGCATGGATCGCGGTCGGTGCGGGCACAGGTAAGTCATGGCCGATGGTGCCCGCCACCACCCGAGCTGGACGTTTCTCACCAACCACGCTCGGGTGCTCCTGATGCTCTCCCGCGATCCAGGGATCCGGCTGAGAGATGTCGCCGCCGAGTGCGGGGTGACGGAGAGGACCGTGCAGGCGATCGTCGCCGACCTGGAGGCGGACGGATACGTCACCCGCGGGCGCGGTGCGGACGGCCGGCGGAACCGTTACGAGATCAACCCCAACGCCCGGTTCCGCCACCCCGCCGAGGCGGGGCACGAGATCGCCGGACTCCTCGACCTGCTGGGCGCCCACGTGCACTCCGGACCGCCCCACGGCGACCCCGAGCACGACCGTGTCGCGGCGGCCGGCGGAGGCGGTGGACCCGGCAGCCCGACGCGGGGCACCCCGCGGCGCGACCGCGAGACGTGAGCCCCCGGGGGCGGCGCGCCACAGGCGGGCGCGCGACGGACCGAGGGTGGCCGCCGACCCCGCGGGGTCGGCGGCCACCCTCGGTAGACAGGGCGATCGCGTAGGCCCGTCGGGCCCGCGAGGCCGCGCGAGGTCAGCCGTGCCGCATGTCGTCCGGGTCCACCGGCATCCGGCCGGGGCCCGGCATCGGAGGCGCGTCGCGGCCGGCCTGCCCGGACATGGCGTCGCGTTCCGCCGGCGTGATCCGGCCGCGCCATCCGCCGGTCTCCCGGCCGCGCTCCTCGATGAAGCCCTTGAACCGCTTCAGGTCGCCCTTCACCCGCCGGTCGAGCACGCCCAGCGCGTCTCCGGCCTTCTCCGCCATGCCCTCGGGCTGGAAGTCCATGGCCAGAATGACCCGGGTGTGGCCGAGGTCGATCTGCTCGAACGTGACGACACCCTTCTGCTGTACGTCGCCGCCCACCGTGCGCCAGGAGATCCGCTCGTCGGGCAGCTGGTCGACGATCTCGGTGTCGAACTCCCGCTGGACACCGGCGACCTTCGTCCTCCAGTGACAGTGCTGATCGTCCAGCTGTCGTACCGTCTCCACGCCCTCCATGAAGCTGGGGAACTCCTCGAACTGCGTCCACTGGTTGTAGACATGACGCAGCGGGACGTCGACTTCGATGGATTCCTTCACCATGCTCACGAGTCTCCTCCTTCACTGCTCCGGCCGGACATCTCCGGCCAAACGGTCGGCTGCCCGCCCTGTGGGCCTTCAATCCCCCGTCGTGCCGGAGCGCCCCGATCGGCCGGTTCAGGGGCGCCACTCGGCCCACCGCGCGGCATCGCCGCCCCGGCCGTGGCCGGGGCGTCTGCGAGGTTGGGGGGATGAGGAAGTCCGCGCTGGTCGTCGTCGACATGCTCAACCCGTACGAGCACGCCGACGCCGACCTCCTTCTGCCGTCCGTGACAGAGATCGTCCCCGTCGTCGAGGAACTGCTGCACCACGCTCGGGAGCACGGCGTCCCCGTGATCTACGCGAACGACAACTTCGGGCAGTGGCGCTCGCACCACGGCGAGATCCTCGACACCGCCCTCGCGGGCAGGCGCCCCGACCTCGTCGAACCGGTCAAGCCCGACGAGGACTCCCTGTTCGTGGTCAAGGCCCGCCACTCGGCTTTCTACGAGACGCCTCTCGCCTACCTGCTCGGCAGTCTCGGCATCGACCACCTCGTCCTCTGCGGACAGGTGACCGAACAGTGCATCCTCTACTCGGCCCTGGACGCCCACATCCGGCACCTGTCGGTGACGGTGGCCGAGGACGCGGTCGCCCACATCCATGAGGACCTCGCCCGGGCGGCGCTGCGGATGATGGAGCGGAACATGGCGGCGAGGGTGCTGCGCGCGGCGGACGTCGACTTCTGACGTCAGGGATATGTTCCACGCTTCGGGGAAGCCGCCGTGCTGATCGCCCCCTACATCGGAGGTGCCCGGTGTCCCTGACCGCCTCATCTGCGAGAAGCAGGCCCGAGCGGCTCGTCACACTGCCCGGTGTGTACCGCCCGCAGGCAGACACACGGCTGCTCGCCGACGCCCTCAGCCGCGAAGACCTGGGGCCGGAGAAGCACGTCGTGGAGATCGGCACCGGCACGGGCGCGCTCGCGTTGAGCGCGGCTGCGACCGGCGCGCACGTCACGGCGATCGACGTCTCTCTGCAGGCCGTCATCGCGGCCCGCATCAACGCGCTGCGACGTGGGCTGACGCTCCGTGTGCTGCACGGGGACTTCGCGGCCCGCACGCGAGGCCGCCGCTTCGACCTCGTCCTGGCCAATCCGCCGTACGTCCCGTCCCCGCATGCCCGGCCGCCGTCGCACGGCGCCGCGCGGGCGTGGGACGCGGGGCCGGACGGACGGGAGCTCATCGACCGGATCTGCGAGCGCGCCCCGGCTCTGCTGTCGCCGGGCGGCGTTCTCCTGCTCGTCCACTCGGAGATGAACGGGGCGGCGACCACGGTGCAGCGCCTGCGGCGCCTGGGCCTGCAGGCGCGCGTGACGCGGCGCGCCGTCGTTCCCTGGGGGCCGGTACTCCGGTCGCGGCGCGCCTGGCTGGAGCGGCAGGGACTTGCCCGAGCTGTCGAGGACCGGGAGGAATTGGTGATCATCCGTGCGCAACGCTCCTGAGCGCCACCCCGAACCCGAACGGCCGGACCGTGCTTCCGAGCCGGACGGTGCCCCCGAGGCCGACCGGGCGCACGATGCCCCGGCGGGCCCGTCTCCCCGCCGCGTGGCCGTGGATCCGCAGGGGCCGGTACTGGTCGAGGGGCCGGTGGAGACCGTACGGGACGACGGCACCGTGGTGCGATCGGACCGGTTCATGGTGGCCGTGTGCACGTGCCGCCGCAGCCGGACCCAGCCGTGGTGCGACACCAGCCATCGACACCGCCGGCGACCGGGCCCCGAGCGGCCGGATTCCGAGCGGCAGCCCTCCGAGCCGGAGCACTCCGAGCGACCGCGCCCTGGGGCTTCGGCGCCCGGGGCTTCGGCGCCCGAGCGCTCGGCCGCCGCCCTGCGCCCGAGCACGTCGCCCGCGCCGGCACCCGCGGACACCGGGCGGCGGACGAGCGGCCGCCCCGTCCTCCCCCGGGCGCGGGGGGAACTGTCCGAGGCCGTACGGGACGCCCTGTGTACGGGCTCCCCGCCCTCGTACGACCCCCGGGCCCTCCTGACGGCCGACCCCTGGGGGGAGGACCTCCAGCTCGCGCTCCATCTGCTGTACGAGCTCCACTACCGGGGCTTCGACGGGGTGGACGACGCGCGCGAATGGGATCCCGACCTGCTGCGGCTGAGGCAGGGCCTGGAGACCCGGTTCCTGCACGCCCTCCGTACCGAAGTGCCGGACGGCGACCGCTCGGTCGACGAGGTGTTCGCACCGCTGTTGGAAGAGCCGGTCGACCTGGGCGGCAGCGTCAGCCGCTTCCTCGAGACCGACGGCAGGCTCCAGCACCTGCGGGAGTACGCGGCGCTCCGCTCGGTCTACCACCTCAAGGAGGCCGACCCGCACGCGTGGGTCATCCCCCGGCTGACCGGGCGGGCCAAGGCGGGCATGGTGGCGATCGAGTACGACGAGTTCGGCGCCGGGCGGGCTCCGGACATCCACGCGCGGCTCTTCGCCGACCTGATGGAGGACCTGGGTCTCGACCCGGCCTACGGCACGTATGTGGACCACGCGCCCGCACCCCTGCTGGCCACCGTCAACGTCATGTCCCTGTTCGGTCTCCACCGCGCCCTGCGCGGCGCGCTGGTCGGGCACTTCGGCTGCGTCGAGGTCACCTCCTCGCCCGGCTCACGGCGTCTGGCGCGAGCGATGCGCCGCTGCGGCGCGGGGCCGGCCGCCGAGCGGTTCTACACCGAGCACGTCGAGGCCGACGCCGTCCACGAACAGGTCGTACGGCGCGAGGTCGTCGGCGGCCTTCTCGCCGACGAGCCCGGCCTGGAGGCCGACGTCGTCTTCGGCTGCGCCGCGACGGTCATGCTGGAGGACCGGCTGGCGGCGTTTCTGCGGGAGTCGTGGGACCGGGGACGCTCGGCCCTGCGGGTACCCCTGGCGCAGGAGCCTCGACGGACGGGAAGCTGACGGTGACCGACCTGGACGCCTTCACGGCGCTGCTCGACCACCCCGTGTGCGTGGTGACGACCGCGGCGCCGGACGGCGAGCGCGGCGGCTGCCTCGTCGGATTCGCCTCCGCCTGCTCCATCCGTCCGCCCCGCTTCGTCGCCTGGCTGTCGCGGGAGAACCACACCTACCGGGTCGCCTGCCGCGGCGAGTTCCTGGCGGTCCACGCCCTGGGGCCGGGGCAGCGGGAGACGGCCCGGCTGTTCGGTGAGGAGACCGGAGACCGTGTCGACAAGTTCGCGCGCGCCGCCTTCGCACCGTCCGCCTACGGGGGAGTGCCCGTCCTCTCCGACTGCCTCGCCTGGTTCGTCGGGCGGGTGGAGGCGCGGCTCGACGGGGGAGACCATGTGGGCTTCCTCCTGGCGCCCGTCGCCGAAAGCCCTCCCGGGAAGCCGGACGCGGCCCTGATCCGGCTGAGCGACGCGGTGGGCTTCGCACCCGGCCATCCGGCCTGAGCTCCCGGACGCCAGGCGGGTGGTGACAGGGAAGTTACGCTCCAGTAGGGTTCCGGCAGCCGAAGCGAGGAGGAGGCTGCCGTGACCGCGGGAGACCACACCGGACTGGCCGAACAGGCGCGGCAGTTGGCGGAGGGGACCGTCACCTCGACCGCCCTCGTCCAGGCCGCGCTCGACCGGATCGAGGCCACGCAGCCCACGCTCAACGCCTTCCGCTGCGTCCGACCGGAGGCCGCCCTCGCCGAGGCCGCCGACGCCGACCGCAGGCTGGCCGCGGGCGAGCGGCTGCCGTTGCTCGGCGTACCGATGGCCGTCAAGGACGACACCGACGTGGCCGGCCTGCCCACCCGCTTCGGCTGTGCCGGAGACATCCCCGACGCCACCGAGGACGGCGAGGCCGTGCGGAGGCTGCGGGCCGCCGGGGCCGTCATCGTCGGCAAGATCAACTCCTGCGAACTGGGCCAGTGGCCGTTCACCGAGGGCCCCGCCTTCGGTGCCACCCGCAATCCCTGGAACACCGCCCACACTCCCGGCGGTTCCTCCGGAGGCTCGGCCGCGGCCGTGGCCGCCGGTGTCCTGCCCGCCGCCCTCGGCTCCGACGGGGCAGGCTCCATCCGCATACCCGCCGCCTGGACCCACCTGGTCGGCATCAAGCCGCAGCGCGGCCGGGTCTCCGTCCACCCGTACGACGACTGCTTCCAGGGCCTCACCGTCAACGGACCGCTCGCCCGGACCGTCGGCGACGCCGCTCTGCTCCTCGACGCGGTCGCCGGGCCGCATCCCGGCGACCGCTTCCAGCCGACCGCCGTCGACGCCTCGGCCGCGGCGCGCCGGGAGCCCGGCCGGCTGCGGATCGCGCTCGCCTGGCGCGCGCCGTTCACGGCCACGTACAACCCCCTCGACGCAGGTGTGCGGCGGGCCGTCGCCGATCTCGCCGAAGCGCTCGCCGGACTCGGCCACACGGTGGAGGAGGCGCGCCCGCGCTACGGACTCATCGGGCTGAGCTTCCTGCCGCGCGCGACCGCGGGCATCGCCGAATACGCCGACCGGCACCCCCGGCCCGCGCTGCTCGACCCGCGCACCCGCAGCGCCGCCCGCAACGGCCGCCGCCTCGCCGGACGGGCCCTGCGTGCCGCCCGCGGCCGCGAGGCGCACCAACACCGCAGGATCGGCGCGCTCTTCGACACGTACGACGTCCTGATCGCCCCGACGACGGCGGTGCCGCCGCCCCGGATCGGCACCTTCGACGCGATGCCGGCCTGGCGCACCGACCTGACGATGGCGTCCGCCTGCCCCTACGCCTGGCCGTGGAACGTCCTCGGCTGGCCGGGCGTCAACGTCCCCGCGGGCTTCACGCCGGACGGCCTGCCGGTCGGCGCGCAACTCCTCGGCCCCGCCGGCAGCGAACCGCTGCTGGTCTCGCTGGCGGCCCAACTGGAGGACGACCGGAAGTGGTTCGCCCACCGCCCGCGGCTCGCCGGAGCAGGGGCGGGAGAAGGAGCGGGGGCCGGGGGCACGGCGGCGGCCGGCTGAGACAGGCCCTACGGGACTACGGGACCCGGGCCGTCCACTCCTGCGTCGCGAACTTCGACGCGGCCAACTCCTTTGCCAGCGCCGTCTCCTCGGCCGTCACCCCGCCTTCCGTCAGGCCGTACCGGTTCCGGAAGGAGTCGATCATCCGCTCGATGACCGCCACGCGCGGCAGGCCCGTCTGGCGGCGGAGCGGGTCCACCCGCTTCTTCGCGCTCCTGGTGCCCTTGTCGGAGAGCTTCTCGCGACCGATCCGCAGCACGTCCGTCATCTTGTCGGCGTCGATGTCGTACGCCATCGTCACGTGGTGCAGGACCGCGCCCTCGCCCGCCACCATCCGCTTCTGCGCCGCGCCCGCGATCTTGCCCGCGTCCGTCGCGATGTCGTTCAGGGGCTGGTACCAGGCCTTGACGCCCATGTCGCCGAGCGCGCCCAGGACCCAGTCGTCCAGATAGGCGTAGCTGTCCGTGAAGGAGAGCCCCTGGACCAGCGCGTCGGGGACGGAGAGCGAGTACGTGATGGTGTTGCCGGGCTCGATGAACATCGCCCCGCCGCCGCTGATCCGGCGCACCACCTCGATGCCGTACCGCTCGGCCGCCGCCCGGTCGACCTCGTTGCGCAGCGACTGGAAGCTGCCGATCACCACGGCCGGCGCGCCCCACTCCCAGACCCGCAGGGTCGGCGGGCGCCGGCCGGCCGCGACCTCGGCGGTGAGCACCTCGTCCAGGGCCATGTGCAGCGCGGGGGGCTGCGGCGGCTCGTGGATCAGCTGCCAGTCGTAGTCGGTCCAGTCCGTGGCGTGCGCGAGCGCCCGGCGCACGGCCACCCCGATGCCCTCCGTGGTGAGCCCGTACATCTCGGTGCCCGGGGGGAGCGCCGCGTCGATCCGGGCCGCGAGGCCGGACGCGTCGGTGTCGACGGGGGCGCCTTCGAGTGCGCGGTCGATGGCGAGGATGGCCTCGTCCGGCTCCAGGAAGAAGTCGCCCGCGACCCGGACGTCCGTCAGGACACCGTCACGCGCCTCCAGGTCGACGACCACCAGCTTTCCGCCCGGAACCTTGTACTCGCCGTGCACGGACCCTCCCTCGCCCGATATCCCCGTAAGGGGTGAACCGGTCCAAAGCGTACTCCGTGGGGAAACGGAGGGTTAAGGGACGGTCTCCCGGAATGTCAGAGCGTCGTGCTTAGCTGGACGCATGATCGAAGACTTCCTTGACCACGTCCTCTCCGGCGGCACGACCGAGGTGGAGGAGGCTGTCCGCAAGGCGGCCGCAGCCGAGATCACACCGCGCTTCCGCCAGCTCGCCGCGCACGAGATCGTCGAGAAGAACGGGCCGCACGACCTGGTGACGATCGCCGACCGGGCCGCGGAGGAGCACCTGACCGCGTCCCTGACGCAGCTGTTGCCCGGTTCCGTCGTCGTCGGCGAGGAGGCCGTCCACGCCGACCCGGCGATATACGACGCCCTTCAGGGCGACGCCCCGGTCTGGATCGTCGACCCCGTCGACGGCACCCGCCAGTTCGTGCGCGGCGAGCCCGGGTTCTGCACCCTCGTCGCGCTCGCCCGCCGGGGGGAGCTGCTCGCCTCCTGGACGTTCGCACCGGCGCTCGACCAGATGGCGGTCGCGGTGCGCGGCCGCGGCGCCACGCTCAACGGGCAGCCGATACGCTCCGGCTCGCCGGCGCCCGGCGCCGTCCTGGACGTCGCCACCTCCCACCCCGACTACACGACCGCGGACCAGAAGCGTGCCCTGCTCGGTCTCGACACCGAAGGTGTGCGCCCACGCCCCTGCGGCTCGGCCGGACTGGAGTATCTGGACGTGGCCAGGGGCCTCCTCGACGGCATCGCCTTCTCGTGGGAGTACTCATGGGACCACGCGGCCGGGCTGCTCCTGGTGACCGAGGCGGGCGGTGCGCACACGACGATCGCGGGCGAGCCGTTCCGTGTCACCGGTGGCAACGCGCTGCCGTTCACCGCGGCACGCGACCAGGCCACCGCCGACCGGATCCGGACACTGCTGCGGGGGCGATGAGGGCCGCGGGGGCCCAGGAAATATCCTGGGAGCCTTGGCCATCGGCTGACGAAGGAGTCCGAAGGTGCCATCGATGCTCGACGCCGTCGTCGTGGGGGCGGGCCCCAACGGACTGACCGCCGCTGTGGAGCTGGCCCGCCGGGGTCTCTCCGTCGCCGTGTTCGAGGCCAAGTCCACCGTGGGCGGCGGCGCCAGGACGGAGGAGCTGACCCTCCCCGGCTTCCGCCACGACCCCTGCTCCGCCGTGCATCCGCTCGGGGTCGGCTCGCCCGTCTTCAAGACGATGCCGCTCGACCGGTACGGCCTCGAATGGCTGCACCCGCGACTCCCCATGGCCCACCCCTGGGACGACGGCACGGCCGCCGTGCTCTCCCGGTCGGTCGCCGAGACCGCCGCGTCCCTCGGGCCGCGCGACGCCGGGGCGTACCGCCGCCTCGTCGCCCCGTACCTCGGCAAGTGGGACACCCTGGCACGGGACTTCATGTCCCTGCCGCTCACCGCACTGCCCCGGGACCCCGTCACGCTCGCCCGCTTCGGCATCGACGGACTGCGGCCGTCCACCTGGCTCATGCGCCGCTTCCAGGACGACAAGGCGCGTGCGCTCTTCGCCGGGCTCGTCGGCCATGTCATCGCCCCGTTGGGCGGGTTCGCCACCTCGGCGGTCGGTCTGGTCTTCGCGCTGGCCGCGCACGAGGGCGGCTGGCCGATGCCCCGCGGCGGCTCCCAGGCGATCTCGGACGCCCTCACCGCGTATCTGAAGGCGCTGGGCGGCGCGGTCCACACGGACTACGAGGTCAAGCGCCTCGACGACCTCCCGCCGGCCCGCGCCTACGTCTTCGACACCTCGCCGACCGCCCTCGCCAGGATCGCCGGGTTCGGCGGCACGTACGACCACTACCGCTACGGCGCGGCCGCGTTCAAGGTCGACTACGCGCTCGACGGCCCCGTGCCCTGGACGGCGAAGGAGGCACGCGAGGCCGGTACCGTCCAGATCGGGGCCGGGATGCGGGAGATCGGCACCGCCCTGGACCAGGCCTCCTCGGGTACGGCCCCCGGAAGGCCGTTCCTCATCACCGCGCAGCCCAGCCTCGTCGACCCGAGCCGAGCGCCCGAGGGCAAGCACGTCTTCTGGGCGTACGGCCATGTGCCGAACGGCTGGGAGGGCGACCTCACCGAGGCGATCGAGCGTCAGATCGAGCGCTTCGCCCCGGGCTTCCGCGACCGGGTGCTCGCGCGCGCGACGGCCGGGCCGGCCGAACTGGCCTCCCGCAACGCCAACTACGTGGGCGGCGACATCGCCTGCGGTGCCGCCCGGGGCCTTCAGCTGCTGCTGCGTCCCAGGCTGTCCCTCTTCCCGTACGCGACCCCGCACCCCGCCGTGTTCCTCTGCTCCTCCGCCACCCCGCCGGGCCCCGGCGTGCACGGCATGTCCGGCCACAACGCGGCCAAGGCCGTCTGGCGCAGCCTGCGCCGGGCGGGGCGATGATGACCGTATGAGTACAGAACCGGCCCTCGTCCTCGTCCGCGGCGACATCACCGAGCAGCAGGTCGACGCGATCGTCAACGCGGCGAACTCCTCGCTCCTCGGCGGAGGCGGCGTCGACGGCGCCATCCACCGCCGGGGCGGTCCCGCCGTCCTGGAGGAGTGCCGCAAGCTCCGCGCGGGCCACTACGGCCACGGGCTCCCCACCGGCCGGGCGGTCGCCACGACCGCCGGCCGGCTCGACGCCCAATGGGTCATCCACACCGTGGGCCCGGTCTGGTCCCGGGAGGAGGACCGCTCCGGGCAGCTGGCCTCCTGCTACCGCGAGTCGCTCCGGGTGGCCGACGAGCTGGGAGCCCGTACCGTCGCGTTCCCCGCCATCTCCACCGGGATCTACGGCTGGCCCATGGACGACGGCGCCCGCATCGCCGTCGAGACGGTGCGGGCCGCCGTGACGTCGGTGGCCGAGGTGCGGTTCGTCCTCTTCGACGCGGCGGCCTACGCGGCCTTCGAGTCCGCCGCCGGCTGACGCGAGGGTACGCGGGGGCCTCGCCCGGGCCTCACTTCACCGGCGCGCCGGGACGTGGATAGATCCGGGACTGCTTCACGCTGCCGAAGGCGAAGCTGGACTCGATCGACGCGATGCCCGGGATGGCGTGGATCCGGTTGCGCACCAGCGCCTCGTACGCCTCCAGGCTCTCGATCACGACCCTGAGCAGGTAGTCGCTGCTGCCCGCCATCAGATAACAGTCCTGGATGTGCTCGATCTCGCCGACGTGCCGCTCGAAGACGTTGACGGCCTCGGCGGTGTGGCGTTCCAGCCGGATCCGTACGAAGACGGTGATCGGCAGCCCGAAGGCGACCTGGTCCACCATGGCCGTGTAGCCGCGGATCAGCCCCGCCTCCTCCAGCCGGCGGACCCGGCGCAGACAGGGCGAGGGGGAGAGCCTGATCCGGTCGGCGAGGTCCTGGTTGGACAGCCGGCCGTCCTGCTGCAACTCGTGGATGATCTGCAAGTCCACCGCGTCCAACGTCGCTCCCTCGTCGCTTCCCGCACCGCTCCGCCCATCCTTGGCAGATTCTGCTCCCACGCTAGGGCTGGGGGGCATAACTGGCAATCGCCTGCCCCGCCGAAAGCTCTACCGTTGCGGGGATCAGTGGTGAACGAGCGGGAGGACCCTTCGGTGGGCGGGATACGTACGGCGGGGGCACCGCCCGTGGAGCCGGCACGCCGTGCCGGTCCGACCGGCAGGGCGCTCTCGCCGCAGACTGTGGGCCTCGTGGCCCTGCTCCTCACCGTGGCGATCTGGGCCGCGTTCGCCCTGAGCGCCCGGGCCCTGAGCACCTCGACGCTGCTGCCCGCCGACGCCGCGCTGCTGCGTTTCGGTGTCCCCCTCGCCGTCCTCGCACCCGCCCTGTGGCGGCGCAGGCGCCGGCTGGCCGCGGTCCGTCCCGGTCCCGCCCTCAAGATCGTCTGTGGTGCGGGCGTGCCGTTCTTCCTCGCCGCCATGTACGGCGGTTCGCTGACGTCGGCCGCGTTCGTCGGGGCGATCGTCCCCGGCATGGTCCCCCTCTTCGTCTCCGCCCTCATGGTCGCCGGCGGCAAGAGCGCCCCGCGCGGTACGCAGTCGGCGGGCCTCGCCCTGATCGTGGCCGGAGTCGCGGCCCTGGTCTGGCGCTACACCGCCGCCCTCGACGCGGACGTCCTGCTCGGCGCGGGAACGCTCCTCGTCGCCAGCGGACTGTGGGCGCTGTACACCGTGGGCCTGCGCGAGGTGGACCTCGACCCCGTCGGCTCCATCGGACTCCTCTGCCTGCCCTCCTTCGCCGTGATCGCACTCCTGGTCCTGACCGGCGTCCTGCCCACCGGCATCGCCCACGCGGCCGGTTCCGACATCGCGCTGTTCCTCGTCGTCCAGGGCCTCGGCGTCGGCCTCTGCGCCGGACTGCTCTACGCGTTCGCCATCCGCCGCCTCGGCCCGGAGCGCAGCTCGGTCGTCGGCAGCCTCAGCCCGGTCGCCGTCGTCCTGCTCGCCGTCCCCCTCCTCGACGAGTCGCCGACCCTGCCCGTCCTGATCGGCGTCCCCCTCATCACCCTCGGCGTCGCACTCGCCAACCGCCGCCCCCGCACCCGAACCGAGGTCTCCGCCGATGCTTGAGCTTCTCGCCGCCCCGCCCGTCGACCCGCTCTGGGACCTGTCGGCCGAGTACGCCGCCGACCCCCGTCCCGAGCGCCTCGACCTCGTCCTCGGCGTCTACCGAAACCACAACGGCGTCACCCCGGTCATGGCGGCGGTCAAGGAGGCCGAGATACGCCTCGCGGACCGCTCCGACTCCAAGGAGTACCGCGGACTCTCCGGCCACACGGCCTTCAACCGGGCCATGCTCTCCATGGTCCTCGGCACCGAGGCCAGGACCGCGCGCGCGACGGCCGTCCAGACCGTCGCGGGCACCGGCGCCCTGCGGCTCCTCGCCGACCTCGTACGCCAGACCCGGCCCGGCACGACGGTGTGGATCAGCGATCCCGCGTACGTCAACCACCGCCCCATCCTGGAGGGCGCCGGGCTCTCCGTCCGGACGTACGGCTGCGGCGACGGCATGCTCGACGACCTGCGCGCCGCCCGGCGGGGCGACGTCGTCCTGCTCCAGGGCTGCTGCCACAACCCCACGGGGATCGACCCCGACGCCGGGACCTGGGAGGCGCTGGCAGGACTCGCCGCGGCACACGGCTGGGTCCCCTTCGTCGACCTCGCCTACCACGGGCTCGGCGACGGCCTCGACGCCGACCTGGGGGCCACCCGCATGCTGGCCGACCGGCTGCCCGAGGTGCTGATCGCCGTCAGCTGTTCCAAGAACTTCGGCCTCTACAGCGACCGCACCGGATGTGCCATCGTGCTGGGCCCCTCGCGGCAGACGCTCCGGCACGTCGAGACGGCCCTGCAGAACGCCGCGCGCGTCATGTACTCCATGCCGCCCGACCACGGCGCCGCCGTCGTCGCCACCGTCCTGGACGACCCGGGGCTGCGGGCCGTCTGGCGCGAGGAGCTCGACGCCATGCGCGGACGCATCACGGCCAACCGGGCGGACCTCGTGGCGCACCTGGAGGCCCTCGGGTGCCCGGACGCGGCGGCCTCGCTCCGGCGCCAGAAGGGCATGTTCTCCATGCTGCCGCTGACACCGGAGCAGATGCGCCGGATGCGCCGCCAGTCCGCCATCTACGGCACGAACGCGGGCCGCATCAACATCGCGGGCGTCTGCGCGCATCGCATCCCGTTCCTGGCGCAGGGCATCGCCGCCGCTCTGGAGACGCCCCGCGCCGTTCCCGCGCTCTGAGCCCTGAGGCCTGTCCTTCGGATCAGGCCCTACGCCTCCGGGGGTGCCGGGCGGCACAGCAGGGCGGCCGGGGAGGGCCGGGAGCCGAACCGGGTGGTGAAGGCGATGCCGGCCGCGTACTCGGTGGGCAGGCACTGGCCCTTGTAGTGGCCGCTCGCGTACTCCCCGCCCGGCGCCCCCGCCGGCCGGTTGTCACCCCGGTCGAACCACACCGTCCGGCCGGCGCCCGCCGGGAGCGCCGTACGGGCCGGGGCGCACAGGGCGGCGGAGACCCGCTCCCCGCGCACGCTGTAACCGATCACGAACCCGCCCGCCGGGCACTGGAACTTGGTGTAGCCGCCTGCCCAGTCGCCGCCCGCGGGGACGTACGACTCGTCGCGGACGACCGTGTGCCCGCCGGCGCCCGCCCGCAGGCCCGAACTCGCGCAGAGCCCGCGGCCTCCGGTGTGGCTGAGCCCGGCCAGCCGGGAGCCGTCCGGGCAGACCGCCTTGCGGGCGCCGCTGTCCCAGTCCCCGCCCGCCCGGACGCGCAGCGAGGCGTTGTGGTCGCGGTGGTCGGTCGTCAGCTGGTACCAGGAGGGCGTGACGGGGACGGCTCCGGTGCGGCCGGGCGCGTCCGTCAGCCCGGTCCACAGCGGGGTGCGCCAGTCGCCCGCGTCGAGGACGCCGGTCCGCCGGCCCTCGGAGTCGTACCGCAGCAGCGCCCAGCTGTCCCCGCCGCCACCGCTCCAGCCGACCAGCGGCCAGTAGGCGTAGTCCACGTCGGCGTCGGCGAACAGCTCGGTCAGGTTGCGGAACCAGTCGCGCGGGCGGCTGTTCGCCTCGTCGGCCCCGATGCCGAACTCGCTGACCCAGACCGGTGCGGTGAAGTGCCGGCCGGTCTCGGCGGAGACGTAGAGCGCCTGGTCGTGGACGGTCCGGCGGAGCTGCTCGCGGGTGAGGTCCTGGTAGCGCAGGTCGCTGGTCTCGCCGATGCCCGTGGCGCCGCTGTGGTTCGGGCCCGTGTAGCCGTAGAAGTGGGCCGAGTAGACGAGCTTGCCCGACACCACCAGGGTGTGCGAGAGGGTACGGACCGGAGTGAGGGTGGGGCGGCCGTGCGGGAGACCGTCCACCGGAATGCCCTGCCAGTTGATGCCCTCGACGACGATCAGCAGGTCCGGGTTGGCCTCGGTCAGGATCCGGTCGCCGGCCTCCTGCGCGGCGGCGTGCCAGTCGCGGTTGTCGCCCAGGCCCCAGTTGGGGTCGTCCCAGACGTCACGGCGGACCTCGTTGTAGAGGTCCGCGCCGACCACGCGCGGATCGGCGCGGTAGCGCTTCGCCATGAAGACCCAGTCGTCGGCCCACCGGGCGGTGGACTGCCCGCTGCTGTTCCAGCGCTCGTTGCCGTCCACGCCGCAGCACCAACGGGTCGTCACGGTGTGGTTGTTGAGGATCACCGCGAAGCCGTCGGCGGTGAGTGCGGCGACGACGGCGTCGAAGACCTGGAGCGGCGTCCTGCCCCGCAGGGCCGGGTTGGCCGCGACGGCGCCGTCCGGCACGGGAGCCGTCGCCCGCAGCATCTCGTTGGAGAAGGGCAGCCGGATGCTGTTCAGACCCAGGGCACGGAAGTCGGCGAGGAGCGTCGGCAGCGGGGTGCGGTCCAGGCCGACCGGGATGCCGTGGGCGTTCTGTCCGGCGTGGTGGTTGGCCGGGTCGGCGATGTCTCCCGAGCCGTTCCAGGATCCCTGGGCGCCGTCCCAGTTGGCGGAGCGCAGCCGGAAGCGGTCGCCGTCCGCGTCGACGATGTGCCGTCCGCGGGTGGACAGCGGCGGTGTCCAGTCGGGGGCGGCGGTGGCGGCCGGTGCGTCGGCGGGTGGGGCGGGCCGCGCCGTGGCGGAACCCGGCAGGACGGGGACGAGGAGGGCGCCCACCAGAAGGGCGCCTCGGACCGTACGTAACAAGCGCTGCATCGGGTACCTGCCATGCCGTGGGGGAGTGGGCGGCGCCAAGTTACCGGCGGGTCGCCCAGGGAGGAACCCCCTGGCCGAAACGGGGCCACCACCGTCCGGAGCCGTACCGCAGGGCCCCGCGTCGAGGGCTCGGCTAGGGTGATCGGGTAGGAAGGCACCCCCCGGGGACAGGTCGGATCGTTGGACACTACGCAGTCGCCGAGCGAGACGCCGGAGCGACCACCGGCGGCCATCGGTTACGCCGGTGTCCTGCGCGAACTCCTGCCGATCGCCCTGTGGCGGGAGGACGCCGACGGGCGGGTCGTCGAGTGGTCGCTCGCCGCCCAGGACCTGCTCGGATACCGCCCCGACGACGTGCTCGGACGGGTCGCGACGCCCATCCTGGTGCCGGATGCCAACCGGGAACTCGCCGGACAGCTGACACGGCGGGTCCAGTCCGGCGAGACCGTGGTCGGCACCCTTCCCGTACGGCACCGCGACGGTCACGAAGTGACCATGGAGATGTGGATCGTCCCCGACGTCGACCCCCGGGGGCGGCCGGGTGCCATGCTCATCGCGGTCGAGACCTCCGAGGTCCTGCGGATGCGGGACTCGCTCGCCGCGCTCCAGAGCCTCTTCACCCAGTCCCCGATCGGCCTCGGGACCCTCGGCACCGACCTGCGCTTCATCCGCGTCAACGACGCCCTGGCACGGATGAACGGAGTCTCCGCCGCCGAGCACGTCGGCAGGCGGCTCACCGAGGTCGTGCCCGGCGTCAACGCCGTCGCCCTCGAAGCCACCATGCGCGAGGTCCTGGAGAGCGGCCGGGCCTCCGTCGACGTGCGCCGCACCGGCCGGACCCCGGCGGACCCCGACCACGACCGGACCTGGTCCTGCTCGTACGCCCCGCTCCTCGACGGGTCCGGCCGGCGGCTCGGGCTGATCGCCTCCCTCATCGACATCACCGAGGGCCAGCGCGCCCTCGTCGAGGCCGAACGGGCCAGGCGCCGCTTCGCCCTCCTCGCCGAGGCGGGCACCCGGATCGGCACCACCCTCGACCTGCTCCAGACAGCCGAGGAGATCGTCCAGGTCCTCGTGCCGCAGCTCGCCGACTCGGCCGACGTCCAGCTGCTCGAAGCCGTGCTCGAACCCGACGAGGCGGCCGCCACGCAGGGCCTGCTGCGCCGCCTCGCGGCCGTCTTCCCCGACCCCACCGCCCCCACGGCGCTGCTCACCCCGGGACAGACCTTCCAGATCCCGCTCGACACCGTGTACGAGCGGGTCATCAACGCCGCCCTGCCGCTGAACCTCTACCACTCCGACCTGCCCGCGCTCTTCCCCGACCCCCGCAGCGCACCCCTGCGCGACTACTTCGAGTCGCACATCGGATCGGCACGCCTCGTGCCCCTCGTCGCCCGTGGCACGGTGCTCGGCGCCGTCACGGTCACCCGGCTCAACGAGCGCGAACCCTTCGACGAGCAGGACTTCGTCCTCATCGACGAACTCGTCGCCCGCGCGGCCCTGAACATCGACAACGCCCGCATGTACACCACCCAGCGCGAGGCCGCCCTCACCCTCCAGCGCAGCCTCACCAACGACGCCCTGCCCACGGTCGACGGCCTGGAACTCGCCGGCCGCTACCTCCCGGCGAGCGACCACGACGTCGGCGGCGACTGGTACGACGTCATCCCGCTGCCCGAGGGGCGCACGGCGCTCGTCATCGGCGACGTCATGGGCCACGGCATCCACGCGGCGGCCGTCATGGGCCAGCTCCGTACGGCGGTACGGACCCTCGCCCGGCACGGCGTGCCGCCCGCCGAACTCCTCAGCTCGCTCGACGCGGTCGTCGCCGACGTGGGGGAGGACGAGATGGCGACCTGTGTGTACGCCGTCCACGACCCGGAGACCGGCCGCGTCGTCATCGCCCGGGCCGGTCACCCGCCACCGGCCGTCGCCACGGCCGACGGGGCGATCACCTTCCTGGAGGGGCCGCCCGGCACCCCGCTCGGCACCGGCGGGCAGGAGTTCGGGACCGAGGAGCTCCTGCTCCCGCCCGGCAGCCTGCTGGTGCTGTACACCGACGGCCTCATCGAGGCCAGGGACCGCGACCTCGACCAGGGCATGGACCAGCTCGCCGAGGTGCTGCTCCACCTCGAACAGCCGCTCAGCCGGCTCTGCGACGACATCCTCGAACAGCTGCTGCCTTGTGCCCCGGGGGACGACGTCGCGGTCCTGCTCGCCCGCACCGCGCTGGGCTGACCCGCGCCGGGGCGACCCGCCCGGCGCCGTCGGCTCACCAGGCGAGGTCCTCCAGCGCGTCCAGGTCCGGCGCCAGGGCCGGCAGCTTCGCGTCCTCGGTGGTCAGGGGCAGCTCGGCCCAGATGACCTTGCCCCTCTGTGTGTAGCGCGTGCCCCAGCGCTCGGCGAACTGGGCCACCAGGAACAGGCCGCGGCCGCCCTCGTCGGTGGTCGCCGCGTACCGCAGGTGCGGAGCCGTACTGCTGCCGTCGGAGATCTCGCAGATCAGCCTGCGGTCCCGCAGCAGCCGGACCCGGATGGGCTCGGCGCCGTACCTGATCGCGTTGGTGACCAGCTCGCTCAGGATGAGCTCCGCCGTGAACGCGATGCCGTCCAGCCCCCACGAGGCCAGCTGCGCCGCGCCCGCGTTGCGGATCCGGGAGACGTCCGCCGGATCGGGCGGAACGTCCCACTCCGCGATCCGCGCGGCCTCCAGCCGGCGGGTGTCGGCGACCAGCAGGGCGATGTCGTCGTCCGGCGCGGGCCCCAGCAGGGCCGTCAGCGCGTCCCCGCAGGCCTGCTGCGGACTGCGGCCCGTGGTGGCCAGCGCCTCGGCCAGCAGCCCGAGACCGGTGTCGAAGTCCCGGTCGCGGTCCACGAGCAGGCCGTCCGTGAACAGGACCAGCCGGCT
Source organism: Streptomyces sp. NPDC013457 (assembly GCF_043089925.1). Taxonomy (NCBI): domain Bacteria; kingdom Bacillati; phylum Actinomycetota; class Actinomycetes; order Kitasatosporales; family Streptomycetaceae; genus Streptomyces; species Streptomyces sp. NPDC013457. The sequence continues at coordinate 1,091,302 of NZ_JBICBL010000001.1, read as the reverse complement.
CCCCTCGGGCAGGTACAGCTCCGTGGTCTCGAACGGCATCCCTCCCACCCCGAGCGGCAGCCCGGCGGGCAGCTCGGGAAACTCCACCCGGCCGTCCGGGTGGACGAGCGCGGGTCCCGGATGCCCGGCCCGGGCCATGACGCAGCGGCCGTCGGCGGGGTCGTAGATCACGTACAGACAGGTGGCGCCGGTGATCCGCTCGCTCCCCTCCTCGCCCTCGGCCGAGCCGTCCGCGGCCGAGGCGCCGTCCGCCGCACGGCCGGGGTCCGTACCGTCCGACCCCTCGGAGCCGCCCCCCGATCCGCCCGCCGGCTCGCCGTCCGATCCGCGGTCGATCCGGTCGATGCGGTCGATCAGCTCGTCCAGGTGGCCCAGCAGCTCGTCCGGCGGCAGATCCAGGGTGGAGAAGTTGTGCACCGCCGTACGCAGCCGCCCCATCGTCGCCGCCGCGTGCAGCCCGTGCCCGACGACGTCGCCGACGACCAGCGCCACCCGCGCGCCCGGCAGGGGGATCACGTCGAACCAGTCGCCGCCCACCCCGGCCTTGGCGGGCAGATACCGGTACGCGACGTCCACGGCGGACAGGTCCGGCAGGATCCGCGGCAGCAGGCTGCGCTGGAGCGTCACCGCCATCGCGTGCTCACGGGTGAACCTGCGGGCGTTGTCGATGGAGACCGCGGCGCGCGCGGTCAGCTCCTCGGCGAAGTTCAGATCCTCGTCCCCGTACGGCTCCTGCGTCTCGGCCCGCCAGAAGTTCGCCATCCCCAGGACCACCCCCCGGGCCAGCACCGGCACCGCGACGAGCGAATGCAGCCCGTACGCGAGCGCCTCGTCCGCGCCCGGGGGGTCCTGGGCGCGCCAGCCGTCGGCCTCGTTCAGCTGCTCCACCAGGACCGCGTGGCCGCTGTCCAGCGCCATCGCCATCGGTGTGGTCGGCACGATGCAGCGGATCAGGTCGCCGACCGGCTGGAACGGATGCTCGGCGCGGACGCCCGTCAGCGCCGTCCTGCGCATCTCGGTGAACGCGCCCGAGGGCTCCTCGCCCCGGAGCACCGGTTCGAGCAGCTCCACCGTGACGAAGTCGGCGAACCGGGGGACGGCGACCTCCGACAGCTCCTCCGCGGTCCGCACCACGTCCAGGGTGGTGCCGATCCGCACCCCTGCCTCGTACAGCAGCTGCAGCCGTCCCCTGGCCACCTCGGCCCGCCCCGAGATCGTGGCGAGTTCGGTCGAGTCGCGCAGCGTCATCACGGTGCCCGTGGGCCGGCCGCGATACGGGGCCGTGGGACGTACGTTGACGGCGAGCAGCCGGTCGCCCGCCAGGTGCACCTCGTCGGTGACGACCCGTCCGGAGGAGAGCAGCGCGGCGGTACGGGGATCGAGGCCCAGCTCGTTCACGTGCCGCTGCTCGGCGTCGGGAGCCAGGTCGAGCAGTCGGCGGGCCTCGTCGTTGGCGAGCAGCAGCCGCAGGTCCGCGTCGATGATGAGCACCCCCTCGCGAACGGCGTGCAGCACGGCCTCGTGGTGTTCGTTGATCCGGGTCATCTCGACCGGGCCCAGGCCGTGTGTCTGGCGCCGCAGCCGCCGGCTCACCAGGGCCGCGCCGCCCACCGCGAGCGCCAGGGCGCCCGCGGCCGTGCCGAGCAGCAGCGGCAGCTGGTCCTCGACCACGTTGCCGACGTTCTCGACCTCGATACCGGTGCTGACCAGGCCGACGATGTCGCCGTCCTCCGTACGGACCGGAACGATCGCGCGGACGGCGTCCGAGGGCTCCCCGTGGAAGATCTCCGTGAACGACTCGCCCTCGCGGGCGCGCGCGAAGTCGCCCGTGGAACGCTGGCCGATCAGCTCCGGCCGGGAGTCGGTGTAGCGGATCCCGTCGGGGGTCATCACGGCGAGGAAGTCGAGGCCCGAGGCCCGCCGGGCGTTCTCGGCCCGGGTCTGGAGCAGGGCGGTCGGATCGTCGGCGCGCAGGGAGTCGACCAGACCCGGGGCGTGCGCGAACGCCTCCGCCGCGGCGAGGGAGCGGTTCCGGGCGTCACGCTCCGTGTCGTAGCGGGCCTGGAAGATCAGGGCCAGCGCGCCCACGGTGACGAGCAGCACCACGATGATCGCCTGGAGGGCGAACACCTGTCCGGCGACGCTGCGCAGCCCAAGCCCCTTGGGCCGGTGGCCAAGCCGTCCGGTCATGGGGTGTCTCTCGCTGATTCGGCTGTCGTCGGAGCTGCTGGCGTCAGGGATTCTGCACTCACCCGTCCACTTCCTCGGTTCCTCGGCCCGCCGGCGGCGTCGGGAATCCGCTCCTTCCATGCTGCTCCAGTGTCGGCGGGATATCGAGACGGGGCGAGTCGCGACACCCGGACCGGGCTCGCTGCCGGAAGGTCCATGTCGTTTTCTCGCCAGCGACGGCCCCTCCGGTCCCCGACCATGGAGGCATGCACACCGACACCGAGCGCTGCGTGCGGGCCGTCCGTTCGAAGGACGCCCGCTTCGACGGCGTGTTCTTCACCGCGGTCCTCACCACCCGGATCTACTGCCGTCCCAGCTGCCCGGTCGTGCCGCCCAAGGCCGAGAACATGGTCTTCCACCCGAGCGCCGCCTCCTGCCAGCGCGCCGGGTTCCGCGCCTGCAAGCGCTGCCGCCCGGACACGAGCCCCGGCTCCCCTGAGTGGAACGTCCGCGCCGACGCCGTCGCCCGGGCGATGCGGCTGATCCAGGACGGGATCGTGGACCGTGAGGGTGTCCCGGGCCTCGCCGCCCGGCTCGGGTACTCCACCCGGCAGATCGAACGCCAGCTCCTCGCCGAACTCGGCGCCGGGCCGCTCGCCCTGGCCCGCGCCCAGCGCGCCCAGACCGCGCGGCTGCTCATCGAGACGACGCCGATGCCGATGGCCGAGATCGCCTTCGCCGCGGGCTTCTCCTCGATCCGGACGTTCAACGACACCGTCCGCGAGGTCTTCGCGCTCGCCCCCGGGGAGCTGCGTGCCCGGGCCACGCGGTCGCGGGCGGCCGACCGGGCCCCGCGCACCCCGGGCGTGATCGCGCTCAGGCTGCCGTACCGCTCGCCCCTCAACCCCTCCAACCTCTTCGGCCACCTCGCCGCGACCGCCGTCCCCGGGGTGGAGGAGTGGCGGGACGGCGCCTACCGCCGCACCCTCACCCTCCCGCACGGGCACGGCATCGTGTCCCTCGCGCCCCGGTCCGACCACATCGCCTGCCGGCTCTCGCTCACCGACCCCCGGGACCTGACCCTCGCCATCAGCCGCTGCCGCTGGATGCTCGACCTCGACGCGGATCCGGTCGCCGTCGACGAGCAGTTGCGTACCGACCCGCTGCTGGCGCCGCTCGTGGAGCGGGCGCCCGGCCGACGCGTGCCCAGGACCGTCGACGCGGCCGAGTTCGCCGTACGGGCCGTGCTGGGCCAGCAGGTCTCCACCGCCGCCGCCCGTACCCACGCGGCCCGGCTCGTCACCGCGCACGGCGTGCCGGTGGAGGACCCCGAGGGCGGGCTCACCCACCTCTTCCCGGCCCCCGAGGCGCTCGCCGGCCTGGATCCCGAGTCCCTCGCGCTGCCCCGCAGCCGCCGCGCCACCCTCCTCACGCTCGTCGAGGCCCTCGCCGACGGCTCACTCGGCCTCGGCCCGGCCACCGACTGGGACGAGGCACGGGCGCGGCTCCTGGCCCTGCCCGGCTTCGGCCCCTGGACGACGGAGGTCATCGCGATGCGGGCGCTCGGCGACCCCGACGCCTTCCTCCCCGGCGACCTCGGTGTCCGGCGCGCCGCCGAGGGCCTCGGCCTGCCCTCCACGCCCGCCGCGCTGACCGCCCGCGCCGCGCTGTGGCGGCCCTGGCGCGCGTACGCCGTCCAGTACCTCTGGGCCACCGACAGCCATCCGATCAACCACCTCCCCGCATAAGGAAGTCGTCCCGCCATGACCGCCGTCCGGCACACCGTCATCGACAGCCCGTACGACCCGCTGACCCTGGTCGCGGTCGACGGCGAGCTGAGCCGTATCCACATGACCGAGCAGCGCCACCGGCCCGCCGAGGAGACCTTCGGCGAGCCGGACCCACGCCCCTTCGGCGAGGTGATCCGCCAGCTCGACGCCTACTTCGCCGGTGAACTGACCGACTTCGACCTGCCGTTGAGGCTGATCGGCACCCCGTTCCAGCTCCGGGTGTGGGAGCGGCTGCGCCGCATCCCGTACGGCGAGACGCGCACGTACGGGGAGTTGGCGGAGGCCCTCGGCAGCCCCGGCGCCTCCCGGGCCGTCGGCCTCGCCAACGGAAGGAACCCGGTCAGCATCGTCGTACCGTGCCACCGCGTCGTCGGCGCGGGCGGCTCGCTGACCGGGTACGGCGGCGGGCTCGGCCGCAAGCGGCGGCTGCTCGCCTTCGAGTCGGGCGCGGAACCGGACGCGCTCTTCTAGCGGAGAGGCGGGGGCCGCTTCAGCGCAGCCCCTCGAGGAGCGCGGGCAGGGAGGTGCCGATCGGCTCGCGCACCACCTCGTCGGCGAGCGCGTCGTACGGCGTGGGCTCGGCGTTCACGATGATCAGCCGGGCCCCGTTCTCGGCGGCCACACCGGCGAGCGAGGCGGCCGGCTGGACCTTCAGGCTCGTCCCGGCGGCGATGAAGACCTCCGCCGCCTTGGCGATCGACATCGCCTCGCCCAGCACCCGCGGATCGAGCCGCTGCCCGAACATGACGGTCGCCGACTTCAGGATCCCGCCGCACACCCGGCACGGCGGATCCTCCTCCCCGGCCTCCACGCGTGCCAGCGCCTCGCCCATGGTGGAGCGGTCGTGGCAGGCCGTGCAGACCACCGACCGTGCGGTGCCGTGGAGTTCGACGACCTTGCGGTCCGGCATCCCGGCGAGCTGATGGAGCCCGTCCACGTTCTGCGTGAGGACGCGCACGGCGACCCCGGGCGCCTTTTCCAGCTCGGCGACGGCCAGATGGGCCGCGTTGGGCCGGGCCTTGAGCGCCGGGCTGGTCCGCCGCATCTGCCAGGCACGGCGGCGGATCTCGGGGTCGGCCATGTAGAAGTCGTACGTCACGAGCTTCTCGGCCTCGGGGTCCCGCCGCCAGAGGCCCTGCGGGCCGCGGTAGTCCGGAATCCCGGAGTCGGTGGACACCCCGGCCCCGGTGAGAATCGCCACGAGAGTCATACGACGAGCGTAGGCAGGCCGTGGAACCCACCGCGAGCCGATTTCGGCGGGTGCTAGGTTCCCGCCATGGCCAAGGTGAACGTCGAACTCGACGCCGAACTCGTCGTGGAAGTCATGGTCCTCGCGGGTGTCAACAACCCGCAGGACGCGGTCGAGGCCGTCGTCCGCGACTACATCGCCCGCGGACACCGCACGGAGGCCCGGGTGGCCACGCGCGAGGCCGAGGCCCCTCCCCGCGGCGGCAACCCGCTCACCACCGAACCCCCGCAGGGCTGACGCGATGCAGACGCCACGACGCACCCCGCGACGCGCCGCCCGGGTCGCCGTGCTGGACCCCGACGGCGCCGTCTTCCTCTTCCGCTACGACAACGAGGAGGTCGGCGTGCACTGGGCCATGCCCGGCGGCGGCCTCGAACCCGGGGAGAGCCCGCGCGACGGAGCCGTGCGCGAGCTCCGGGAGGAGACCGGCTGGGAAGGCATCGAACCGGGCGAGCTGCTCTGCACCTGGGAGCACGACTTCACCCGCGCCGGCGTCCCCGTGCGCCAGCACGAACACATCTACGTGGCGTACGGGCCGCGCCGTGAGCTCGCCGGTGACCTCGCGGCCGCGCACGCGGAGGACCGCATCCAGCTCGGGCGCTGGTGGAGCCCCGAGGAGCTCGCCACGGCCGACGAAGCCCTCTGGCCGCCGGACCTGGCGGACCGGCTCGCCCGGTTCGGGGCGTCGGGCGGTGACGGCGGCCGTAGTGGCGACGGCAGTGGTGAGGCCGGCGGGGGAGCGGTCTGAGCGGACGGGGTCACCCGCCGGCGGGGCGTCCGTTCTCCAGCTCTGCCGGGCCACGGCCGGAGCCGACGGCGTGGAGGGCCGCCAGGACGCGCGGCCCCAGAGCGCCCAGGAGATGGCCGGTCACCTCGGCGGGTTCGATCAGCTTCCAGGAGAGCAGTTCCTCCTCCTGGAGGCGGATCGCGCCGAGCCGCTCCTCGGACAGCACCCCGCCGTCGTACACGTAGGCGACGATCGGCGGCCGCCCCACGCCGAGCACCCAGTCGACCGCCAGGAGCGCCCCCGGCTCCACGTCGAGACCGATCTCCTCCGCCGTCTCCCGGCGCGCGGCCCCACGGGGCGTCTCGCCCTCGTCGGACTCGATGGTGCCCCCGGGAAGCGCCCAGCCCTCGCGGTAGTTCGGCTCGACGATCAGGACGCGGCCCGCCGCGTCCCGGAAGAGCACGGCGGCAGCGGCGAGGACACGCGGGAGGCCGGCGATGTACGTGGCGTAGTCGGTCGTCGTCATTCCGTCAGCGTAGCCAGCCGGAGCGTCCGCTCGGCCAACTCGCTGATCCGCACACCGTCGAAGCCGAACACGGCGCTGCGCACCCGGTCCCGCAGCGGCTCCGACCACTGCGGCGGGATCGCCGCCGCCCCGCACAGCACCCCGGCCACCGAGCCCGCCGTGGCCCCGTTCGAGTCCGTGTCCAGGCCGCCGCGGACGGTGAGCGCGATCGTGGTGGTGAAGTCACCGCCGCCGTACAGCAGTCCGGCCGTCAGGACCGCCGCGTTGGGGATCGTGTGGATCCAGCCGAGCCCGTTCGTCCGCTCGGCGAGTTCGGCGAGGGCGGCGGACCACTCCACGCCCGACTCGTGGAGCGCGATCGTGTGCCGCACCGTGCGCGCGAGGCGGCTGCTCGCCGGGATCCGCTCCAGCGCCGTCTCCAACGCGGCGCGGATGTCCGGCGCCGTGAAGGCGGCGGCGATGAGCGCGGCCGCCCACATCGCGCCGTAGACGCCGTTCCCCGTGTGCGACAGCACCGCGTCACGGCGGGCCAGCGAGGCGGCGCGGCGCGGGTCGCCGGGGGAGGTCCAGCCGTACACGTCCGCCCGGATCAGCGCGCCGATCCACTCCTGGTGCGGGTTGTCGTACGTCGCGGTGAGCGGTGGCTTCAGACCGTTCGCGAGATTGCGGTACGCGGTCCGCTCGGCCGTGAAGGTCTGCAGGTACGGCAGGCGCAGCAGCCAGAGCTCGCCCAGCTGCTCGGTGGTGAACGCGAAACCGTGCGTCTCCAGGAGGTGCAGACCCAGAACGGAGTAGTCGACGTCGTCGTCCCGGCAGCTTCCGTCGATCCGCCCGCGCACGCACCGGGGCCACTCGGGCCGCAGCTCGAACCCCGCGACGTCGGCGGGCGGCGGGGGCAGGTAGTCGGTGAGCGGCAGCGCGTCCGTCAGCCGCAGATACCGGTCGATGTGCTCGGGCGTCCAGTGGTCGCCCCGCTCGACGGGCTTGCCGAGCATGTTCCCCGCGATCCGTCCTGTCCAGCCGCCGAGGATGCGATCGGCGAGTTCGCCGTGCGTGAGCGCCATACGTCCGGTGTACCGAATCCCCGGCCCCGGCGCGCGCCGACGCGTTCGCGCGCCGATATGGACCCACTATGGTCCGGAATATCGTCTTATCCGGGGGTGGCATGGCGCCGGGGGGTCCGGATAGGGTCGGCTCGGCGCGACTGCACGTTCGAAAGCAAGGGATGCAAGGGTGACGGACGGAGCAGTAACTGAGGTCGCACGCGTACTCGTCGCGGCCGACAAGTTCAAGGGCTCGCTCACGGCCGTACAGGTCGCGGAGCGCGTCACAGCAGGTCTGCGACGGGTCGTCCCGGAGCTGGAAGTGGAGACCCTGCCGGTTGCGGACGGCGGCGACGGTACGGTCGCGGCCGCGGTGGCGGCCGGTTTCGAACGCCGTGAGGTACGGGTGGCCGGGCCCCTCGGCGAGCCGGTGACGGCGGCGTTCGCGCTGCGCGGGACCACGGCCGTCGTGGAGATGGCGGAGGCCTCCGGCCTCCAGCTCCTGCCGGCGGGTGTGTTCGCGCCACTGACCTCGACGACGTACGGCTCGGGCGAGCTGCTGCGCGCCGCGCTGGACGCGGGCGCCACGACGATCGTCTTCGGCGTCGGCGGCAGCGCGACGACGGACGGTGGTGCGGGGATGCTGGCCGCGCTCGGCGCGGTCTTCCTGGACGGCGCGGGCGAGCCGGTCGGACCCGGCGGAGCGGCGCTGGCCGCTCTCGCCTCCGCGGACCTGTCGGGCCTCGACCCGAGGTTCGCGTCGGTCGAGCTGATCCTCGCCAGCGACGTCGACAACCCGCTCACCGGGCCGAAGGGCGCGCCCGCGGTCTACGGTCCGCAGAAGGGCGCGACGCCGGAGGACGTCCGGACGCTGGACTCGGCGCTCGCGCACTTCGTGACCGTCCTGGAGAAGGCGATCGGCCCGAAGGCGTCGGAGTGCGCGGTCGCGCCCGGCGCGGGCGGTGCGGGCGGTATCGGCTACGGGGCGCTCGTCGGCCTGGACGCGAGCTTCCGCCCCGGCATCGAGCTCATGCTCGACGTCCTGGGCTTCGCCCCGGCGCTCGAGCGGGCCACGCTCGTCATCACGGGCGAGGGCTCGCTCGACGAGCAGACCCTGCACGGCAAGGCCCCGGCGGGCGTCGCGGCGGCTGCGCGTGCGGCGGGCAAGGAGGTCGTCGCGGTCTGCGGCCGCCTGGCCCTCCCGCCCGAGGCCCTGGGCAAGGCGGGCATCCGCCGCGCCTACCCCCTGACCGACCTCGAACCCGAGCCGGCCAAGTCCATCGCCAACGCGGGCCCGCTCCTGGAACAGGTGGCCTCCCACATCGCCCGGGACTTCCTGGCGTAACCCCGCGGTCCGCGGCCCACCCACCCCGGCGAGCCCTACCGCCCCGCCGGGGTGCGCCCCGTCGTCCGTTGCGGCGCGGGGTGGTGGGTGCCGCCCCGGACCACCCCCTCACGCCGTCGGCGTCAGCCGGAACGCGTCCAGGGCCAGGGTCATCTCCGTCAGGTCCCGGGGACGGGACAGGGACCTCGACGTGAGTTGTTCCAGGCGGCGCAGGCGGTTGAAGACCGTGTTGCGGTGGCAGTACAGGCGCGAGGCCGCCCGCCCCGCCGAGCCCTCGCAGTCGAGCCAGACGTCCAGCGTCTCCAGCAGGACCGCCCGGTCCGCCGGATCCAGTTCCAGCAGGCCGCCCAGCACGTCCGCCACCAGCAGACCCGCCAGTTCCGGCTGCCCCACCACCAGCGCCCCCGCCATCCGGCGGTCCAGGCGGACGATCTGCCGGGAGTCCGGCGGACTCGTCCGCAGCGCCAGCTCCGCGAGCCGCCGCGCCCGGCCGAGCTCCGCGAGCCCCGTCACCACCGGGCTGATCCCGCCCGGCCCCGGGCACCGCCCCTGAAGCAGCTCCGACAGCGCGTCCAGACCCGTGCCCTCCGCCAGCGACACCACCCCGATCTCGCAGTCCGCGCCCATCCGCCACAGGAACCGCACCCCGGCCCCCTGCACCCGCCGGTGGAACGGCTCCGGCACCTCCCGGCGGTCGTGCCGCAGCACCACCACCGCGTACCGCCCGTGCTCCGGCAGATCCAGGCCCGCCGCCGCCTGCGAGGTCACCTCGGGCGAGCGCTGCCCCTGCAGCAGCGCGTCGAGCAGCGCCTGCAGCTGCTCGTCCGTACGGCGCCGCAGCTCCAGCTCCGTCGCCCGGTACGCCTCCGACGCCGTGTCCGCCTGCGCGTCCACCGCCGACCAGACGATCGTCGCCGACTGCGTCAGCGCCGCGAGCCTGGGCGGGAACGCCGAGGCGTCCTCGATCAGCGCGTCCCACACCAGATGCCCGGCGTGCCGGTACGCGTGCACCACCAGCTCCAGCGGCATCCCCTGCTCGGCCCGCCGCCGTCCCATCTCGTCCGCGTGCTCCAGGTCCCGCCGGGGCGAGTCCCTCGGCGCCGAGATCATCTCGATCCCGATCCGCATCGCCTCATGGGCCTCCTGCCAGTGCTGGTCGTACGGCACGATCCGGCCGTACGCCGGCTCGTACCCGTGCAGGTCTCTCAGATGCTCGTCCACCAGCTCCGGCAGCCGCTCCAGAAGTGCCGTGCACGCCTCGGCAAGCAGCTTCCAGTCGTCACCGGTCCGCGGTCTGCGCCGTCCCATGCCCGGAGGATGCCACCCCCGACCCCGTCCCGACAGGCCCCTGACACGCGGTGTTGTGCGCGTGCACAACCCACCCCGGCGCCCGCTGGTCACCGGCAGCGTTTCGGCCGCCGCACGTGGACGGGCGGCCGTCCCGGTGCTGGGGTGAGCGCCACTGAACGGGCCACGGAAGGGGAACCATGGGAGGGACCGCACTCGCCCTCGAGGTCGCGGACCTGTCGGCGGGGTACGGACCGGTACGCGCTCTGAGGCAGGTGTCGCTCACCGTGCCGGAGGGCGACGTCGTCACCGTCCTCGGCGGCAACGGAGCGGGCAAGTCCACACTGCTGCGGGCCGTCTCGCGCACACTGTCGTTCCACGGCGGGGCCGTCACCTCGGGCACCGTGACCTACGGCGGTCGCCCCATCGGCGGGCTCCCGCCCGACCGGGTGGTCGCCGCCGGTGTCTGCCAGGTACCGGAGGGACGGCGGGTCTTCGCCCGGATGACGGTCGAGGACAACCTGCGGGCGGGAGCGCTCGGCGCACGGGGCGACCGCGCCGCGAAGACGGCGGCCCTGAAACGCGTCCACGAACTCTTCCCCGTCCTCGCCGACCGCGCCCACCAGCACGCCGGACTCCTCTCCGGCGGCGAGCAGCAGATGCTCGCCGTCGGCCGCGCCCTGATGGCCTCGCCGAAGCTGCTGCTCCTGGACGAGCCCTCCCTCGGCCTCGCCCCGCTCATGGCCGCCCGGATCGCCGACACGATCCGCGAGATCAACTCCCAGGGCACGGCCGTCCTCCTCGTCGAGCAGAACGCCGCGCTCGCGCTGCGGCTCGCCTCCCGGGCGTACGTCCTGGAGGTCGGCGAGGTCACCCTCTCCGGTCCGGCAGCCGAACTGGCCGCCTCCGACGAGGTGCGCCGCCGCTACCTGGGCGTCGTCGACGAGGACGCCGCGGCCGACGCGGCGACCGCCACCACCGCCCACCCCGTCCTCTCCCGCTGGGAGGGCCGATGACCGCGGCCGCGGAGCCCGTCCCCGCCCTCGACGTCCGCGACGTCACCGTCCGCTTCGCCGGACTCACCGCCCTCGACTCCGTCTCCTTCACCGTCCGCCCCGGCACGGTCCACGCCGTCATCGGCCCCAACGGTGCCGGCAAGTCCACCTGCTTCAACGTGCTCTCCGGTGTGTACAGGGCGACCTCCGGCAGCGTCCGCTTCGGCGCACACGAACTCACCGCCCTGCCCCCGCACAGGATCGCCGACCTCGGGGTCGCCCGGATCTTCCAGAACCTCGCGCTGCCGCCCCGCGCCACCGTCGAGGACAGCCTGATGCTCGGCCGCCACCGGCTGACCCGGAGCGGTTTCCTCGCCGCCGGGCTCCGGCTGCCCTCCGCGGCCCGCGAGGACGCCCGGCACCGCGCCCGCGTCCGCGAGATCGCCGCCTTCGTCGGACTGGAGAAGCAGCTCGCCCAGCCCGCCGGCTCGCTGCCGTACGGGCAGCAGAAGCTGGCCGAGCTCGCCCGTGCCCTCTGCATGGAGCCCAGGCTGCTCCTCCTCGACGAACCGGTGGCCGGCATGACCGCCGACGAGCGGCGCCGTACCGCCGCCGTCATCGCCGGCGTCCGCGACAGCCTCGGGATCTCCATCGTCCTCGTCGAACACGACATGGGGGTGGTGATGCGGCTCGCCGACGCCGTCACCGTCCTCGACTTCGGCCGTCGGATCGCCGACGGCGCCCCCGGCGACGTACAGAACGACCCGGCGGTCGTCCGCGCCTATCTCGGAGAGGAGACCGCCGAGTGACCACCTTCGCCGAACTCCTGCTCAACGGAGTCTCGTTGGGCTCGATCTACGCCCTCATCGCACTCGGCTTCGTGGTGATCTTCCGCGCCACCGAGGTCGTCAACTTCGCCCACGCCTCCCTGCTGCTCGCGGGCGGCTACTTCACGGCCGTCCTCCACGAGGACATCGGCTTCTGGCTCGCGCTGCTCGTCGGCATCGGCTGCGCGGCCCTGGTCGGCGCGGCCGTCGAGTTCCTCGTCATGCGCCGCTACCGCGGCTCCGACCACAGCGTCCTCGCCATCGTGACCATCGGCGTCGACATCCTGCTCGCCACCGAGCTGACCCGCCGCATCGGCACGGACATCCTCGCGCTCGGCGACCCCTGGGGCGACGCCGTCGTCACCTTCGGGCCGGTCAGCCTGGCGCAGACCCGGATCGCGGCCTTCCTCGCCGCCGCGCTGCTCATCGCCGCGTTCCTGCTCGCCTTCCGCCACACCTCCTGGGGCGTCGCCATGCGCGCCGCCGCCGAGAACCAGGAGACCGCGGCCCTGATGGGCATCCGCCTCGGCCGGGTCTCCCTCGGCGCCTGGGCGGTGGCCGGCGGACTCGCCGCCGTCGCCGCACTCTTCCTCACCGTCTTTCCGACGCCCGGCCTGGAGCGCAGCACCTCGTTCGCCGCGATGAAGGCCTTCCCGGCCGCCATCCTCGGCGGCCTCGACTCCACGAACGGCGCCCTCGTCGGCGGCCTCCTGGTCGGCGTCACCGAGTCCCTCGCCACCGGCTACCAGGGCGATCTGACCTTCCTCGGCCGGGGCATCGGCGACCTCGCCCCGTACCTGGTGATGGTCGCGGTGCTGCTGATCCGTCCGGCCGGACTCTTCGGCACGAAGGAGCCGGCCCGTGTCTGACGCGCTTCCCCGCCGTGGCGTCGCCACGCTCTCCCGCCCCCGTGTGTACGGCTGGGCAGCCGCCGGTCTCGTCCTCGCGGCCTTCCCCTTCTACCTGGACCGCTTCTGGCTCCAGGCCGGGCTCTTCGCCATGGCGGCCGCCATCGGCGCCATCGGCATCAACCTGCTGACCGGCGCCACCGGCCAGCTCTCCATGGGCCACGCCTTCTTCCTCGCCGTCGGCGCGTACGGCTACTGCGCCTTCGCCGGCGACGGGACGGACGGACTCGCCGGACTCGGCCTGCCGGGCTGGCTCGCCGCCGTCCTCGCCGTCGTCCTCGCGGGCCTGGCCGGCGGGGTGTTCAGTCCCATCGCGGGCCGGCTCACGGGGGCGTACCTCGGTATCGCCACCCTCGCGCTGATCTTCATCGGCCAGCACGTCCTCTTCAACGCGCACGACCTCACCGGCGGATTCAACGGACGGGCGGTCCCCCCGCTCAGCCTCTTCGGCCTCACCTTCGACGACACCGAACTCCTCGTCGCCCAGGTGCCGTTCGGCTCCGCGGAGAAGCTCTGGTACCTCGGTCTGATCCTCCTCCTCGCGGGCGCGCTCTTCGCCCGCGGAGTCCTCCGCGGCCGCCCCGGCCGGGCCATGAACGCGATCCGGGACCACCGGATCGCCGCCGGGGTCATGGGCATCCCCGTGGCCCGCTACCGCGCCGCCGTCTTCGTCTTGTCGTCCATGTACGCGGGCCTGGCCGGCGTCCTGCTCGCGCTGGTCTTCCAGCGGACCGTGCCGGAGTACTTCGGCATGCTGCTCTCCCTCGAATACCTGGCCATGATCGTCATCGGCGGTCTCGGCTCGGTCGCCGGCGCGGTGGTCGGAGGCGTCTTCGTCTCCCTGCTGCCGCAGCTCCTCAACCGGTACAGCGACGCTCTGCCGCTGGTCTCCGCCCCCGGGACGGGCGGGATCGCACCGGGGGAGGCCGCCCGCTATCTCTACGGCGCCGCCGTCGTCGCGGTGGTGCTCTTCCTGCCCGGAGGCCTGGTCAGGCCGGGCTTCCGCAGACCCGCCCGTACAACCGCCCACGCAACCGAGCGAACCGCCCAACCCTCGCACTCCTCTGGGGAGGAACGATGATCCACCGACGACAGGCGACCAGAACCATGGCCGTCGCGCTCGCCACCCTCGTCGCACTGACCGCCGCCGGCTGCAGCTCCAAGGCCAAGAGCGGCGACGAGAAGGGGACCGGCGCGGGCGGGGTGAAGGCCGGCACGGGCGTCACCGACAAGTCCATCGCGGTCGGCGCGCTCACGGACATGACCGGCGTGTACGCCACGCTCGGCAAGAGCGTGACGCAGGCACAGCAGCTCTACGTGAAGCAGGTCAACGCGGCCGGGGGGATCTGCGGACGGAAGCTGGAGCTGACCGTCCGCGACCACGGCTACGACCCGCAGAAGGCGCTCTCCGCCTATACCGAGCTGGAGCCGAAGGTCGCCGGCTACATGCAGTTCATCGGTTCCCCGTTCGTCGCCGCCGTCAAGCAGCGCGTCGACGGCCAGGACAAGGGGCTGGTGCTGCCCCAGGCCTGGTCGGCCTCGCTGCTCGGCTCCCCGTACATCCGCGTCCTCGGCTCCACGTACGACGTCGAGACGATCAACGCCGTCGACTTCCTGGTGAAGGAGAAGGGCCTGAAGTCCGGCGACAAGCTCGGCCACGTCTACTTCGAGGGCGACTACGGTGAGAACGCGCTGGCGGGCTCGAAGTACGCGGCCGGGAAGGCGGGTCTGACGGTCGTCGAGCAGAAGATCAAGCCCACCGACAACGACATGTCGGCCCAGGTCGCGGCGCTCAAGCAGGCAGGGGTGAAGGGCATCGTCATCAGCGCCGGCCCGCGCCAGGCCGCGTCCCTCGTCGGCGTCGCGGCGGCGACCAAGCTCCTGGTGCCGGTCATCGGCAACAACTCGGCCTTCGCACCGCAGCTCCTCGGCACCCAGGCGGGCCCCGCGCTGGAGAAGATGTACTGGTTCGCCTCCCCGAGCCTGCCGATCGGCGCGGACACCCCCGCGGCCAAGAAGCTCGTCGCCGACTACCAGGCCGCGTACCCGGGCGACAGCCTCGACAACGGCATCGTCGCGGGCTGGACGGCGGCGAGCGTCTTCGGCGAGGCCCTGAAGAAGGCGTGTGACGCCAAGGACCTCAGCCGCGAGGGCATCGACAAGGCGCTGCTGACGCTGAACGCCTACGACGCCGGATTCGGCATGCACGACTTCAGCGACCCGAAGGCCCCGTCCTCGCGCGAGTCCGTCATCCTCCAGCCGGACAAGTCGGTCCCGGGAGGCATGCGCACGGTCCGCGAGCCCTTCGTCTCCGACGCGGCGAAGGAGTTCACCCCCAAGGTCGGCTGAGCCGGAGCACGACGGACGCCCCGCCGCGCGGTGTGCGCGGCGGGGCGTCCGTCGTGCCCGCCTCACCGCGCGCCGGCGGACGGCACGGACCGCCGTGTCACCCCGGGGAAACACCGGCGTGTGAGGCTCGGCCCATGAGCACACCCGTCACCCCGCCGGCAGCCCCCGGCGCCCCCGCCCCCGCCGTGCCCGCCCCCTCGGCCGTGCGGCTCGACCCGTCCACGATCCGCGCCCAGGCCTCCGACGGCCTCGCGGACCTCCTCGTCGACGCCGTCGAGGGCGGAGCCTCCCTCGGCTTCCTCGCGCCCCTGGACAAGGCCGAGGCGGCCTCCTGGTGGCAGACGGTCGCCGAGGAGGCCGAGCGGGGCGTCCGGGACGTCTGGGCGTCCCTCGGACCCGCGGGCGAGGTCCTCGGCGCGGTGACGCTCGTGCGGACCGAGAAGCCGAACGGCCGCCACCGCGGCGAGATCGCCCGCCTGATCGTCCACCGCGAGGCCCGGGGCCGGGGTCTGGGCGGCCGCCTGCTGGCCGCCGCGGAGGCCCACGCGGCCCGCGAGGGTCTCACGCTCCTGATCCTGGACACCGAGACCGACAGCCCCGCCGAGGGGCTCTACCGCAAGGCGGGCTGGACCCCGGCCGGAACGATCCCCGACTTCGCCGCGGACCCGGCCGGGACCCTCCGTCCCACCACGCTCTACTACAAGCGCCTGCCCTGATCCGGTGCCCTGATCCGGACACGACGAAGGGCCCGGGTGCTTCCCGCACCCGGGCCCTTCGTCGTCGTACACGTACCGCCTACGGCAGCTGAGCCGCCTCCGCCTGCCGCGCCTCCCGGCTCTCACGCCGGTTGTCGCGGAAGGTGTTCACCCGCCGGGCCGTGGCGAAGAGGGGGATCACGGCGCCCAGCACGACCTGCAGCGCGCAGCCGGTCTGGAGCAGCAGCTGTCCGCCGGGGGCGTCGAACGCCCAGGCCGCCAGCATGCCCATCGCACCCACGATCCAGCTGAGCATCGCCACCGCGAGGATGCCCCGCGGCTTGGGGTACTCGACCCGGCTCACCATCAGCCATGCGACACCGATGATCGCCAGCAGCGTCGGGATGAACGGCAGCTCGAGAAGGACGATCGAGACGACCGTCAGCGCGCCGAAGGGGCTCGGCATGCCCTGGAACATGCCGTCCTTCATCGTCACGCACGAGAATCTCGCCAGCCGCAGCACCACCGCGAGCAGCACCACGATCGCGGCCACCGCCGAGACCTTCTGCTGCGCGCCGGGCGTGACCATGCCGTACACGAGTACGAAGTAGGCCGGGGCCAGACCGAAGCTGATCAGGTCCGAGAGGTTGTCGAGCTCGGCGCCCATCGGCGACGAGCGCAGCTTGCGCGCCACGATGCCGTCGAACAGGTCGAAGATCGCCGCGGCCAGCATGAGGATCACGGCGGTGGCGGCGCTGTTGCGCGCCATGCCGGTCTCGGTGCTGCCCGTGAGGTGCGGGATGAGGATCCCGGTGGTGGTGAAGTACACCGCCATGAATCCACACGTCGCGTTACCGAGCGTGAGGGCGTCCGCTATGGACAGCCTCAACGACAGCGGCATCTCCTCGTCCTCGGCCTCCTCCGCGTCGCCGTCGGCGACCCAGTCGGCGGCCCGGGTGTCGGGATCAATCACGGTCAATGCGAGTCACCCCCGCGGTCGTGGTCTGACCGACCTCGACGGCGACGTCCACACCTTCCGGAAGGTAGATGTCAACGCGGGACCCGAAGCGGATCAGACCGATGCGCTCGCCCTGCTCGACCTTCGTCCCCTGGGGGATGTAGGGCACGATGCGCCGGGCCACTGCCCCGGCGATCTGCACCATCTCGATGTCACCGAGCTCGGTGTCGAAGTGCCAGACAACGCGCTCGTTGTTCTCGCTCTCCTTGTTGAACGCCGGGACGAACCCGCCGGGGATGTGCTCCACGGACGTCACCGTGCCGGCCAGCGGCGCGCGGTTGACGTGGACGTTCAGCGGGCTCATGAAGATGGCGACCCGGGTGCGTCCGTCCTTCCACGGCATGATGCTCTGCACCACACCGTCGGCGGGGGAGATGACCCGGCCCTGAGCGATCTCGCGCTCGGGGTCGCGGAAGAACCACAGCATGCCCGCCGCCAGAGCGGTGGTGGGCACGGCGATGGCCGCGGCGCGCCGAGACCGGCGCGCACGCACGAGGCTCAGCGCCGCGGTGGCGACGGTCGGCAGAAGCCACGGCGATGCTCCGCGTGCGATGCGTACGCCGGCGAGGCTGTCGCGAGGTGCAGAGGTTTGGCTGTGGGGCATGGATGACCTTCGTAGCGGATGATGCCGCACTGGCAACGGGGGACGGCGGCTTTCCATCGATGCTATCGGGTGGGAGCCGCAACTGGGTAAGCCAGAAGCCGAGTCGGTCGGCCGGAAACGCTCAGAGAACGCTGACAGGGTGTGATCTTCTTCGCGGCCGAACCGACTCAAAAGCGACAATCAACCCTGGAACCGGTACTCCTCGAGCAACCGGCGGCCAATGATCATTTTCTGGATCTCGGCGGTACCTTCACCGATGAGCAGCATCGGGGCCTCGCGGTAGAGGCGCTCGATCTCGTACTCCTTCGAGAATCCGTATCCACCGTGGATACGGAAGGCGTCCTCGACGACTTCCTTGCAGTATTCGGAGGCGAGGTACTTCGCCATCCCTGCTTCGAGGTCGTTTCGTTCCCCGGAGTCCTTTTTGCGTGCTGCGTTCACCATCATGGCATGAGCGGCCTCGACCTTGGTAGCCATCTCGGCCAGCTTGAACTGAATCGCCTGGTGCTGGGCGATCGCCTTGCCGAAAGTGTGACGTTGCTGGGCATAAGAGACACCCAGTTCGAAGGCACGCTGCGCGACACCGCAGCCACGGGCCGCGACATTCACGCGGCCGACCTCCACGCCGTCCATCATTTGGTAAAACCCTCGGCCGGTGACCCCGCCGAGGACCCGATTGGCCGGAATGCGCAGTCCGTCCATGATGAGTTCGGTGGTGTCGACACCCTTGTAACCCATCTTGTCGATCTTCCCGGGGATGGTGAGGCCGGGGCGGACCTCTCCGAAGCCGGGCTCCTTCTCGACGAGGAAGGTCGTCATCGACTTGTGGGGCGCGGTGCCCTCCGGGTGTCCTTCGTCACTTCGGACGAGAACGGCGACCAGCGTTGACGTTCCGCCGTTCGTCAGCCACATCTTCTGGCCGTTCAGGACGTACTCGTCGCCGTCCTTGACCGCCTTCGACGTGATCGCCGACACATCCGAGCCGAGGCCCGGCTCCGACATCGAGAACGCGCCACGCGTCTCGCCGGCCGCCATCCGCGGGAGGAAGTAGTCCTTCTGCTCCTGCGTGCCGTGCTGCTTGAGCATGTACGCCACGATGAAGTGGGTGTTGATGATGCCGGAGACCGACATCCAGCCGCGGGCGATCTCCTCCACGCACAGCGCGTACGTGAGCAGCGACTCACCCAGACCCCCGTACTCCTCGGGGATCATCAGACCGAAGAGGCCGAGCTCCTTGAGCCCGTCGACGATCTGCTGCGGGTACTCGTCGCGGTGCTCGAGCTCGGTCGCGACCGGGATGATCTCCTTGTCGACGAACTCCCGGACGGTCTTGAGGATCTCCTGCTGGACATCCGTGAGCCCGGCGGTCTGGGCGAGTCGGGCCATGGCTACTTCTCCGTCTTCTTCGCGGGCTCGATGAGCTCGGGGCGGCCGGGCTGCTCGCCGCCGCGCTCCTTGATGTACGTCTCGGTGGGGACCATCACCTTGCGGCGGAAGACGCACACCAGGGTGCCGTCCTGCTTGTAGCCCTTGGTCTCGACGTAGACGATGCCGCGGTCGTTCTTCGACTTCGACGGGGTCTTGTCGAGGACCGTGGTCTCGCCGTAGATGGTGTCGCCGTGGAAGGTCGGGGCCACGTGGCGCAGCGACTCGATCTCCAGGTTGGCGATCGCCTTGCCCGAGACGTCCGGGACGGACATGCCGAGCAGCAGGGAGTAGATGTAGTTGCCGACGACGACGTTCTTGCCGAAGTCCGTCGTGTTCTCGGCGTAGTTCACATCCATGTGCAGCGGATGGTGGTTCATCGTCAGCAGGCAGAAGAGGTGGTCGTCGTACTCGGTGACCGTCTTTCCGGGCCAGTGCTTGTAGACGGCGCCGACTTCGAACTCTTCGTAGGTGCGGCCGAACTGCATCGGACTCAGGCCTCCGGGATCTCGAACTTGGTGGTGCGCTCCATGCCGGCGGCGCGGCCCTTGCCGGAGATGACCAGCGCCATCTTGCGGGAGGCCTCGTCGATCATCTCGTCGCCGAGCATGGCCGAGCCCTTCTTGCCGCCGGCCTCGGAGGTGTAGTAGTCGTACGCGTCCAGGATCAGCTCGGCGTGGTCGAAGTCCTCCTGCGACGGGGAGAAGATCTCGTTCGCGGCGGCGACCTGGTCCGGGTGCAGCACCCACTTGCCGTCGAAGCCGAGTGCCGCGGCGCGGCGGGCGACCGCCTGGTAGCCCTCGGGGTTGCGGATCTGCAGGTAGGGGCCGTCGATCGCCTGGAGGTTGTTGGCGCGGGCGGCCATCAGGATCTTCATCAGGATGTAGTGGTAGGCGTCGGCGTCGTAGCCGGGCGGCTGCTCGCCGACGACCAGGGACTTCATGTTGATGGAGGCCATGAAGTCGGCCGGGCCGAAGATGATGGTCTCGACGCGCTGCGAGGCGGTCGCGATCGCGTTGACGTTGTTGAGGCCCTGGGCGTTCTCGATCTGCGCCTCGATACCGATCTTGCCGACCTCGAAGCCCATGGTCTTCTCGATCTGCGTCAGCAGCAGGTCGAGCGCCACGATCTGCTGGGCGTCCTGGACCTTCGGCAGCATGATGCAGTCGAGGTTCTGGCCGGCGCCCTCGACGACGGTGACGACGTCCCGGTACGTCCAGTGGGTCGTCCAGTCGTTGACGCGCACGACACGGGTCTTGCCGGTCCAGTCGCCCTCGTTGAGGAACTTGACGATGGTGTGGCGGGCCTCGGGCTTGGCGAGCGGCGCGCAGGCGTCCTCCAGGTCGAGGAAGACCTGGTCGGCGGCGAGCCCCTGGGCCTTCTCCAGGAAGCGCGGGTTGGAGCCGGGGACCGCCAGACACGAGCGACGCGGGCGGAGTCGGTTCACGGGGCTGGTCATGCGGGGACCTCCAGGGGGTCGAGCTTGTTCGCTTTGCGGATCTCGTCGACGATACGGCCGATGATCTCCGTGATACCGAAGTCCTTCGGCGTGAAGACGGCGGCCACACCCGCACGCTTCAGTTCTGCGGCGTCGGCGTTCGGGATGATCCCGCCGACGATGACCGGCACGTCGGTCGCCCCCGCCTCGCGGAGACGGTCGAGGACGTCCGGGACCAGCTCGGCGTGCGAGCCGGAGAGGATCGACAGACCCACGCAGTGCACGTCCTCCGCGAGGGCCGCGTTGACGATCTGCTCGGGCGTCAGCCGGATCCCCTGGTAGACCACCTCGAAACCGGCGTCACGCGCGCGCACGGCGATCTGCTCGGCCCCGTTGGAGTGCCCGTCCAGGCCCGGCTTGCCGACCAGGAGCCGCAGTCGCCCGGAGCCCAGCTCCGTGGCCGTCCGCGCCACCTTCTCCCGTACGAGGGCCAGCGGGGTACCCTCCTCGGCCGTCACCGCCACGGGGGCGGAGGAGACGCCGGTGGGGGCGCGGAACTCGCCGAAGACGTCCCGCAGCGCCCAGGACCACTCGCCGGTCGTGACACCCGCACGGGCGCACTCCAGGGTGGCGGCGAAGAGGTTGCCGTCCCCGGCCGCCGTGGCCTTGAGGGCCGCGAGCGACTCCTGGGCCCGGTTCTCGTCACGGTTGTCGCGCCACTCGTGGAGCTTGGCGACGACCTTGGCCTCGTTGGCCGGGTCGACGGTCATGATCGCCGTGTCGAGGTCCGAGGTGAGCGGGTTCTCCTCGGTCGACTGGAAGATGTTCACACCGACGATCTTCTCGTCGCCGGCCTCGATCCGCGCGCGCCGCTCGGCGTGCGAGGAGACGAGCTGCGACTTGAGGTAGCCGGACTCGACGGCGGCCATCGCGCCGCCCATCTCCTGGATCCGGTCGATCTCGGCCAGGCACTCCTCGACGAGCGAGTCGACCTTCGCCTCGATCACGTGCGACCCGGCGAAGATGTCCTCGTACTCCAGCAGGTCGGACTCATGGGCGAGCACCTGCTGGATGCGGAGCGACCACTGCTGGTCCCAGGGCCGGGGCAGGCCGAGTGCCTCGTTCCAGGCGGGCAGCTGGACGGCGCGCGCGCGGGCGTCCTTGGAGAGCGTGACGGCCAGCATCTCCAGGACGATCCGCTGGACGTTGTTCTCCGGCTGTGCCTCGGTCAGACCGAGCGAGTTGACCTGGACGCCGTAACGGAACCGGCGCTGCTTGTCGTTCTCGATGCCGTACCGCTCACGCGTGACCTTGTCCCAGATGCGGCCGAAGGCGCGCATCTTGCACATCTCCTCGATGAAGCGGACGCCCGCGTTCACGAAGAACGAGATGCGGGCGACGACTTCGCCGAAGCGGTCCGCCGGGACCTGGCCGGAGTCCCGGACCGCGTCGAGCACCGCGATCGCGGTGGACATCGCGTACGAGATCTCCTGGACCGGAGTGGCCCCCGCCTCCTGCAGGTGGTAGCTGCAGATGTTGATGGGGTTCCACTTCGGGATGTTGTTCACCGTGTAGGTGATCATGTCCGTCGTGAGGCGCAGCGACGGGCCGGGCGGGAAGACGTGCGTCCCGCGCGACAGGTACTCCTTCACGATGTCGTTCTGCGTGGTGCCCTGGAGCCGGGTGACGTCCGCGCCCTGCTCCTCCGCGACCACCTGGTAGAGCGCCAGCAGCCACATCGCCGTGGCGTTGATGGTCATCGAGGTGTTCATCTGCTCCAGGGGGATGTCCTGGAACAGCCGGCGCATGTCACCGAGGTGCGAGACCGGGACCCCGACCCGGCCGACCTCGCCGCGGGCGAGGATGTGGTCGGGGTCGTAGCCGGTCTGCGTGGGCAGGTCGAAGGCGACCGAGAGTCCGGTCTGTCCCTTGGCCAGGTTGCGCCGGTACAGCTCGTTGGACGCCTCGGCGGTCGAGTGACCGGCGTAGGTCCGCATGAGCCACGGCCGGTCCTTCTGACGCTCTGTCATGTACGGTCCCGGGCTCAGATGTTACGGAAGCGGTTGATGGCGTCGATGTGCTTCGCGCGCATCTCCGGGTCGCGCACGCCGAGGCCCTCCTCGGGGGCGAGCGCGAGGACGCCGACCTTGCCCTGGTGCAGGTTCCGGTGGACGTCGTACGCGGCCTGGCCGGTGTCCTCCAGGGAGTAGACCTTGGAGAGCGTCGGGTGGATCTTGCCCTTGGCGATCAGGCGGTTGGCCTCCCACGCCTCGCGGTAGTTGGCGAAGTGCGAGCCGATGATGCGCTTGAGCGACATCCACAGGTAGCGGTTGTCGTACTCGTGCATGTAGCCCGAGGTGGAGGCGCAGGTGGTGATGGTGCCGCCCTTGCGGGTGACGTAGACGCTCGCGCCGAAGGTCTCGCGGCCCGGGTGCTCGAAGACGATGTCGATGTCCTCGCCGCCGGTGAGCTCGCGGATGCGCTTGCCGAAGCGCTTCCACTCCTTCGGGTCCTGGGTGTGCTCGTCCTTCCAGAACTTGTAGCCCTCGGCGTTGCGGTCGATGACCGCCTCGGCGCCCATGGCCCGGCAGATGTCGGCCTTCTCGGGGGAGGAGACGACACAGATCGGGTTGGCGCCGCCGGCCAGCGCGAACTGGGTGGCGTACGAGCCGAGCCCGCCGCTCGCGCCCCAGATCAGGACGTTGTCGCCCTGCTTCATGCCGGCGCCGTTGCGGGAGACGAGCTGGCGGTACGCGGTGGAGTTGACGAGACCGGGGGAGGCCGCCTCCTCCCAGCTCAGGTGGTCGGGCTTCGGCATCAGCTGGTTGGACTTGACGAGCGCGATCTCGGCCAGGCCGCCGAAGTTGGTCTCGAAGCCCCAGATCCGCTGCTCGGGGTCGAGCATCGTGTCGTTGTGGCCGTCCGAGGACTCCAGCTCGACCGAGAGGCAGTGCGCGACGACCTCGTCGCCGGGCTTCCACGAGTTCACGCCGGGGCCGGTGCGCAGCACGACGCCCGCGAGGTCGGAGCCGATGATGTGGTACGGCAGGTCGTGGCGCTTGCTCAGGTCGGAGAGGCGGCCGTAGCGCTCCAGGAAGCCGAAGGTGGAGACCGGCTCGAAGATCGAGGTCCAGACCGAGTTGTAGTTGACCGAGCTGGCCATGACGGCGACCAGGGCCTCGCCCGGCCCGAGCTCGGGCAGCGGAACGTCGTCGAGGTGGAGCGACTTGCGCGGGTCCTTGTCGCGGCTCTCGAGGCCGCTGAAGATCTCGACCTCGTCCTTGTGGACGGTCACGGCTCGGTACGACTCGGGGAGCTCGATGTTGGCGAAGTCCGAGGACGTGGAGTCCGGGGACTGGATCGCGTCCAGGATGTCCTTCACGGGGTGCCTCCGGCGGTGCGGCGTCTGAGGGAGACGCGCTGAGGGTTACGTCTTGGAGTGCTGCTCTGGAGGTGTGCCGTCGGTTCGGCGGGGTGGTGCGGTGGCGGCGCCGGGTGGGCGCTGTGGGTTGCCTGTGACGCAGGCGTCCGGGCGCACAATCACGATGGCTTGTGGGGACAGCCGGCGCACGAGGAGACCTCGGCGCGCCGGCCGCCCGGACAACATCAACGTATGGCACCGCGTGTCACCTGACAAGGCACTGCGTGCCAACAATTTCACTCATATGCAATCTGCCCGTCACACATGAGCGATGATCGATCGAATGGCGGGGCAAAACGGGACGAGGGCCGCCCCCACCGGGGGCGGCCCTCGTCGTGCGTGAGTCCGGTGGTCAGTCGCGGTTGAGCGCGTCCTGGATGGTCCGCATGACCTCGTCGAGCGGAGCGTCCGTACGCGCCACCGCCACGAGCACCCCGCCCTCGGCGGACGCGGTGGCCGCGGGAGCCTGCGGGGCCGTCTGGGAGCCCTGGACGGCCGTCTGAGGGCCCGGCTGCGGGGCCGAGGCCGGCCGGGCGCCTATGCCCGTACCGAACGTCTCCCGCACGATGGCGAAGGCGTGGTCCAGCTGCGCCTCCACGTCCCCCTGGCCGCCGGCCCGCAGCCAGCGGCGCAGTACGTGGTTGTGGGCCGTGACGACCGCCGAGGCGGCCACCTCGGCCAGCAGCGGGTCGTCGTTGCCGTCGTGGTGGTCGCGCTCGTCGAAGTGGCCCAGCAGATAGCGGGTGAACAGCCGCTCGTAGCGGGCCACCGAGGCGATCTCGCGCTCCCGCAGAGTGGGCACCTCGCGGGTGAGCCGGTACCGCTCCACGGAGACCGCAGGGGACCCCGCGTACATCTTCATGACTTCCTTGATGCCCCGGCAGACGGTGTCCAGCGGGTGCTCGTGCGACGGGGCGGCGTTCAGCACCGCCTCCGCCCGCACCAGGGTGTCGTCGTGGTCGGGGAAGATCGCCTCTTCCTTGGAACGGAAGTGGCGGAAGAAGGTCCGGCGGGCGACCCCGGCGGCAGCGGCGATCTCGTCGACCGTCGTGGCCTCGTACCCCTTGGTGGCGAAGAGCTCCATGGCCGCGGCGGCCAGCTCGCGGCGCATCTTCAGCCGCTGTGCGGCCGCACGGGTGCCCGCCGCACTCTCCTGACCGTCGGAGGTGGACGTGGCACGGGGTGACTTCGCGGCCTTGGACATGTCCTGAACGTACTGCATCAGTGCGGGAGTGTGCCCAGGTGGGGGAGGGTCGCCCGGGCCCGTGCCGGGGGTGCCGTTGGCACTCCCGGGGCTCAGCAACCCTCCCCAGCCCGCGTAGGGCTCAGCGTCGGGCATATTCGCGGAAGCCGCGCCCCGTCTTGCGGCCGAGGCAGCCGGCCGCCACCAGGTGCTCCAGGAGAGGCGCCGGAGCCAGGCCCGGGTCGCGGAACTCACGGTGCAGGACCTGCTCGATGGCGAGCGAGACGTCCAGGCCGACGACGTCGAGCAGCTCGAACGGACCCATCGGGTAGCCGCCGCCGAGCTTCATGGCGGCGTCGATGTCGTCCAGGGTCGCGTAGTGCTCCTCGACCATCTTGATCGCGTTGTTCAGGTACGGGAAGAGCAGCGCGTTCACGATGAACCCGGCCCGGTCGCCGCAGTCCACCGGGTGCTTGCGGATCTTCGCGGTGACCTCGCGGACGGTGGCGTGGACGTCGTCCGCGGTCAGGACCGTACGGACGATCTCCACCAGCTTCATCGCGGGCGCCGGGTTGAAGAAGTGCATCCCGATGACGTCCTGCGGGCGCGAGGTGGCGCGGGCGCAGGCGACGACCGGCAGCGAGGAGGTCGTGGTGGCGAGCACCGCGCCCGGCTTGCAGATCTTGTCGAGCCGGGCGAACAGCTCCTGCTTGACCGCCAGGTCCTCGGCGACCGCCTCCACGGCCAGGTCCACCTCGGCGAAGGCGTCGAGCGAACCGGCCGGGGTGATCCTGGCCAGCGTCTCGTCGCGGGCCTCGCCGCTCATCCGGCCCTTGTCGACGGAGCGCGCGAGGGACTTCGCGATCCGCGCCTTGGCGGTGTCGGCCTTCTCCTGGGAGCGGGCGGAGAGGACGACGTCGTACCCGGCCTTGGCGAAGACCTCGGCGATCCCGGAGGCCATCGTGCCGGAGCCGGCGACGCCGACCGAGCGGACCTCGCGGCCCCCGCCGGCGGCGGCGCTCTCCAGCGGGGTCAGCGCGTCGCGGACGACGGTGGCCGAGCCGGGCGCGTCGTACGTGTAGAACCCGCGGCCCGACTTGCGGCCCGTGAGACCGGCCTCGCTGAGCTGCTTGAGGATCGGGGCGGGGGCGTGGAGCCGGTCGCGCGACTCGCTGTACATCGCCTCCAGGACGGTGCGGGCGGTGTCGATGCCGATCAGGTCGAGCAGCGCCAGCGGGCCCATCGGCAGACCGCAGCCGAGCCGCATGGCGGCGTCGATGTCCTCACGGGAGGCGTACTTCGCCTCGTACATCGCCGCGGCCTGGTTGAGGTAGCCGAAGAGCAGGCCGTCCGCGACGAAGCCGGGGCGGTCGCCGACCGCGACGGGCTCCTTGCCCAGGTCGTGCGCGAGCGCGGTGACGGCCTCGACGGCCTTCGGCGCGGTGAGGACGGAGGAGACGATCTCCACCAGCTTCATGGCCTGGACCGGGGTGAAGAAGTGCAGGCCGAGCACGCGCTCCGGGTGGGCGGAGTCGGCGGCGAGCCGGGTCACCGAGAGGGCGTTGGTGCCGGTGGCGATGATCGCGTCGGGCCGGACGACGGCGTCCAGGGCCCGGAAGACCTCCTGCTTGGCCTCGTACGACTCGGGCACGACCTCGATCACGAGGTCGGCGTCGGCCGCCGCCTGCAGGTCGGAGTAGGTGCGGAAGCGGGCGAGGACGTCCTGCCGCTCCTCCTCGGTGATCCGCTCGCGGGCCACCGCACGGGCGGTGGACGCCTCCAGGGCGGCGACGGCCTGGGTGGCGGCGGCTTCGCTGATGTCGATGCCGATGACCTCGCGGCCGGCCCGGGCGAGGACATCGGCGATGCCCTTGCCCATGGTGCCGAGACCGACGACGGCGATGGTGGAGAGAGGGGTGTCCATCAGGGGACTCCAGGAGGGAAGAGTGACGACTGAAGGCGGCGCGTGCGGGCGCGAACGGATCGCGAACGGAAAGCGCGGAGAGTTCGCGAGGGAAGCGCGAAGAGGTCGCGTGGAAAAGGCGATGGACTCTGTCCCGGAGTCACATCGAAAACTGCCGAACCGACAAACTCGATCTCACGACGGCTGCGTCACCAGGCCGTTGTGAGCTTGCGGGGGTTACCCGCTCACCTGAGATTAACCGGCGGGTAACGAGCACGCCAGTCCCGGGGAGTTCGGAAAATGTGATCTGGATCGCGGATACGCTGACGGCCATGGAAATCGCCCAGGACCCCGAATTCTGCTCGATGATCGATCGATTGCGGGACGAGATCCACGACGGTACGGAAGGTGATCGAAAGGCATTCGAAGAACTCGCCGCCACCGAGGACCCCGAGGCGTTCGCCCGCGTCCTGACCGCGCCCGGACAACCTCTCTGGGCCCGCGAGATCGCAGCCTTCCGGCTCGGCATCGGCCGCGACCCCCGCGCCTTCGAAACCCTGGTCCTGCTCCTCAACCACCGCGACCCCGCGCGCTGCGTCTCCGCCGCGTACGCCCTGGCCCGGCTCGGCGACCCGCGCACCGCGCGTGCGGCCGCCGCTCTCGCCACCAACGAACTCCGCGTCGCCTACGCCCTGTTGCCGGTGCGGCTGCTCGCCGACCTGCGCGCGCCCGAGTCCGTGCCGGCCCTCGTCACCGTCCTGGAACGGCGCCTGGGGACCGACGACCCGCACTGGCGTGTGGGCGTCGCCTGCGCCGAGGGGCTCGGCGCCCTCGGCGACCCCCGCGCCCTGCCGACGCTCCAGGCGGCCCTCCCCCACCCCCGCCTCGGCCGGGCGGCCGCGGAGGCCCTCGCCCGGCTGGCCCGCTAGCGGGCCGCGTGGCCGAGAAGCCCGTGCAGGACCGCGCCGGCCTGCCGGTCGGCCGCCGTGGCGCTCGTCCCGTCCGGCGCCGTGCCGTCCGCCGCCCTGCCGTGGCGGGGAGTGGAGCTCGCCTTGAGCGGCTTCGGCTCGGGGAGCGCCTCGCAGACCGCGTCCGCCTCCGACAGTCCGTCGCCCCGCGGCACGGTTCCCGTGGCGAGGTAGTCCGCGAGGTGCTCGTCCAGGCAGTCGTTGCCGGCCAGCGTCACTCCGTGGTTCCCGCCGCCCTCCTCGACCACCAGGCTGGAGCCCCGCACCATCCGCCGCAGCGCGAGGGCGCCCTCGTACGGGGTGGCCGCGTCGTCCGTCGCCTGGAGGATCAGGACCGGTGCCACCTCGTCGTTGGTGACGTCCGGGGGCGTCAGCGAGTCCACCGGCCAGAACGCGCACGGAGCGTTGTACCAGGCGTTGTTCCAGGTGGCGAAGGGCGCCTTGGCGTGCACGTCCCAGTTGTCCGTACGCCAGGTGCTCCAGTCGCGCGGCCACTTCGCGTCCCGGCACTGGACGCTCGTGTAGACCGAGTAGCCGTTGTCCGACGCCTTGTCCGGGGCCGCGTAGCTCTCGTACACCCGGGTCAGCGGGACCGCGTCGGCGTCGTTGACGTACGCCGAGAACGCCCCGGCGAGCGACGGCCAGTAGCCGTTGTAGTACCCGCCGGGCAGATAGGTGTCCTCCAGTTCGCCGGGGCCGACCTTGCCGCCCGCCGGGGTCTCCCGCAGCGCGTCCCGCATCCGGTACCAGGCGGCTTCGACCGCCGCCGGGTCCGAACCGAGCTTGTACGTCGCGTTCTGGCGGGCCACCCAGGCCATGAAGTCCTTGTGGCGCGTGTCGAAGGCGAGGTCCTGCGCGAGGTTGTCCTCGTACCAGACACCCTGCGGGTTGACGACGGAGTCCAGCGCCATCCGGCGCACCCGCTCCGGATGGAGCCGCGCGTACACGGCGCCGAGGTAGGTGCCGTAGGAGTACCCGAGGTAGTTGAGCTGGGGCGCGCCGAGCGCCTCGCGGATCGCGTCCATGTCCCTGGCCGCGCTGACCGTGTCGATGTACGGCAGGACGTCGGCGTACTTCTCGCCGCACGCCGCCGCGAAGGCCCGCGCGCGCTCGACGCCCCGCTGCTCGGCCTCCGCGCCGCTCGGGAGCGAGTCGGGGCGTACCGGGGCGAAGTGGCCGGGCCTGCAGTCGAGTGCGGGCTCGCTCCTGCCGACCCCGCGCGGATCGAAGCCGATCACGTCGTACTGCGCCGCCACGGCCGCGGGAAGTGAGGCGGCCACGTACCCGGCCAGGGTCCGTCCGCTGCCGCCCGGTCCGCCCGGGTTGACCAGCAGCGGCCCCTGGGACTCCTTCGCCGAGTGCGGGATCCGGGTCAGCGCGAGCGTGATGCTCCGGCCGGCCGGGTCGTCGTGGTTCAGCGGCACCTCGAGCGTGGCGCACTGGAGCTTCGGATACGCCGAGGTGGCGCAGCCGCTCCAGACGAGCGGCGCGATCGGACGGGGGGTCGGCTCGGGCCGGGGGGCCGCGGACGCGGGCAGGACGGTGGCCGTCCCGGCGACCAGCGCCCCAGCGGCGAGCAGCATTCCTGCGCGTGTGGTCATAGGGCGTCCGTGCCCCGGCAAGCATCCGGAAGGACCTGTTCCGGCGAGAGTTGACCCGATCAGGCGATCCGTCCGAGCCGTTCAGATCCTCCGGGGTCCGTGATGCGCCGTCAGAGGAGGCTGAGCTGCTCGGGCGCGCCGGCGAGCGCGGGCTCCTCCGGCACGGGGATCCGGCGTGGCGTGCCCCGGCGGGCCGGACCGATGCCGAACTCCGCGGCCAGCTCGTGCACCTGACGGGTGATCCGGCGCTGGTACCAGGTCGGTGCGTAGGCCCCGGCCGCGTACATCCGCTCGTACCGCCCCACCAGATGCGGGTGGTGCTGCCGCAGCCAGGTGAAGAACCACTCGCGTGCGCCCGGCCGCAGATGGAGGACGAGCGGGGTCACGGAGGTCGCGCCCGCCTCCGCGACGGCGCGCACGGTCTCCCGCAGCTGCTCGGGGCGGTCGCCGAGGAAGGGGATCACCGGCGCCATGAGCACCCCGCATCCGATGCCGTGCTCGCCGAGCGTGCGGACGACGTCCAGGCGCCGCTCGGGGGAGGGCGTCCCGGGCTCGACCGTGCGCCACAGCTCCCGGTCGGTGAAGCCGACGGAGACGGAGATGCCGACCTCGGTCACCTCCGCGGCCTGCACGAGCAGGTCGAGGTCGCGCAGGATCAGGGTGCCCTTGGTGAGGATGGAGAACGGGTTGGCGTGGTCCCGCAGGGCCTCGATGATCCCCGGCATCAGGCCGTAGCGTCCCTCGGCCCTCTGGTAGCAGTCGACATTGGTGCCCATCGCGATGTGCGCGCCCTGCCAGCGGCGGGAGGCGAGCTGGCGGCGCACCAGCTCCGGCGCGTTGACCTTGACCACGATCTGGGAGTCGAAGCCGAGGCCGGTGTCGAGGTCCAGGTAGCTGTGGGTCTTGCGGGCGAAGCAGTACACGCACGCGTGCGTGCAGCCGCGATACGGGTTGACCGTCCACTCGAAGGGCATGCGGGAGGCGCCCGGCACCCGGTTCACGATCGAGCGGGCCCGCACCTCGTGGAACGTGATCCCGCGGAACTCCGGTGTGTCGAACGTACGGGTGGTGACCGCTTCCGTACCGAACAGAGCGGCCCCGGCGGCGCTGTCGTCGCCCAGGTTGTCCCAGCGCATGGACGCCTCCTCGGTAGCTGTCGCCTCGGTCCAGGACACAGAATAGAACATCTGTTCCCTTGATCGCCGCAAGCCGGTGGGGAGCCCGGATTTGGGGGGCCCGCGCCCAGGTGGTTGGCTGGTGCCACACCCCTGAGGAACCGAGTGCTGGAGGAAGTGCAATGGCGCAGGTCGAGGCCACCACGGAGCGGATCATCGCGGCGGACGCGGAGACGGTGTTCGACGCTCTGGCCGACTACAGCGGCACCCGCGCGAAGGTGCTGCCGGAGCACTTCAGCGAGTACGAGGTGCGGGAGGGCGGCGACGGCGAGGGAACCCTCGTCCACTGGAAGCTCCAGGCCACCAGCAAGCGGATCCGTGACTGCCTCCTGGAAGTCACCGAGCCCACCGACGGACAGCTCGTCGAGAAGGACCGCAACTCCTCCATGGTCACCACCTGGACCGTCACCCCGGCCGGGGAGGGCAGGTCCCGGGCCGTCGTCACCACCGTCTGGAACGGCGCCGGAGGCATCGGCGGCTTCTTCGAGAAGACCTTCGCGCCCAAGGGGCTCGGCCGCATCTACGACGCCGTGCTGGCCAACCTCGCCGCCGAGGTGGAGAAGTAACGCTCCGGCGCTCACCGATTCGAGTGGTCTTCGCGCGACCCCCGCCCCGGCGCCCCGTGCGCCCGGGGGTCGCGCGGTTCTCCGCAAACGCGCTGATGAGCGCCCCAAGTGCGCCGCCTCGCAGGCCCGTTCGCAACCGCGGGTGTGGCTGACCACCCGTACCGCCCGACTTGCTCCCGCTTCGCGCCCAATGCGAAGAATGACGCGGCGCTGAAGCCGTGACGAGGGGAGCAGCACGTGGGTGCGATCACGCTGGTGAAGGACGACGTACCGCACGTCGCGGACGATCCGCCCTCCGGCCAGGTGCCGGCGCCCCCGGCCGAGGACGGCGCCCTCGATCCCCGCCGCGTCCGGCTCGTCTTCTCGGGCCTCATGCTCGCGCTGCTGCTCGCCGCGCTGGAGCAGATGATCGTCGCCACCGCCCTGCCGAAGATCGTCGGTGAACTCCAGGGCCTGGACCGGATGTCGTGGGCGATCACCGCCTATCTCCTGACCGCCACCATCGGCCTGCCGATCTACGGAAAGCTCGGCGACCTCTTCGGCCGCAAGGGCGTCTTCCTCTTCGCCATCGTGGTCTTCGTCATCGGATCGGCCCTGGCCGGCTGGTCGCGCTCCATGGACGAACTGATCGCCTTCCGCGCCGTGCAGGGCGTCGGCGCGGGCGGCCTGATGATCGGCGTCCAGGCGATCATCGCGGATATCGTCCCGGCCCGCGAACGCGGCCGGTACATGGGGCTCATCGGCGCCGCCTTCGGGCTCGCCTCCGTCGCGGGCCCTCTGCTCGGCGGCTTCTTCACCGACCACGTCTCCTGGCGCTGGTGCTTCTACTTCAACGTGCCCTTCGGGCTCGTCACCCTCGCCGTGGTCGCCGCGGTGCTCAAGCTCCCCAGGCCGCGGACCCGGGCCAGGCTCGACGTCCTCGGCTCGGTCCTGCTCGCCGCCGCCTCCACCTGCCTGGTCCTGCTCACCAGTTGGGGTGGCACCGAGTACGCCTGGGACTCGCGGCTCATCATCGGCCTCGGCGCCGGCGCGGCCGCAACGACCCTGCTCTTCCTCGTCGTCGAGCACCACGCGCCCGAACCCCTCATCCCGCTCAGGCTGTTCCGCGACTCGGTCTTCACCGTCACCAGCCTCGTCGGCGCGGTCGTCGGCATCGCGCTCTTCGGCGCCGCCAGCTATCTGCCGACCTTCCTGCAGATGGTGGAGGGCGCCAGCGCCACCGAGTCCGGCCTCCTCATGCTGCCGCTGATGGGCGGCATCGTCCTCGCCTCGATCGTCTCTGGCCAGCTGATCACCCGCACCGGCCGCTACCGGATCTACCCGGTGCTCGGCGGCGCCGTGTCCGTCGTCGGGATGTGGCTGCTCTCCCGGATGGAGGCGGACACCCCGCGCCTGCACCACAGCGTCTGGCAGGCCGTCCTCGGCGTCGGCATCGGCCTGGTCATGCCGGTCCTGATCCTCGCCGTCCAGAACTCCGTACGCCCCACCGACCTCGGCACCGCCACCAGCGCGCACAACTACTTCCGCCAGATCGGCGGCAGCGTCGGAGCCGCGGTCTTCGGCACCCTCTTCGCCTCACGCCTCGACGACGCGCTCGCCGACTCCCTGCCCCGCACGGGCGGGGCGTCGCTGCCGGCCGCCGAATCGATCACTCCCCAGGCGGTGCACACCCTTCCGCCCGCCCTGCGCGACGCCTACATCCAGGCGTACGCGGACGCGATGCCCCGCATCTTCCTCTACCTCGTGCCGGTACTGGTGCTCGGCCTCGTCCTCGCCTTCTTCCTCAAGGAGCAACCGCTGGTGTCCCACCACACCCCCACCACCGAGGCCCCCACCGCCGTTCCGCGCGCCCGTGCGGCCGCCGCCCCCGCCGGCTCCGGCGCGTACACCGCGGGACTCCCGGTCTGCGGCACGGTCCAGCACCACGACGGCAGCCGCGTCCCGCGCGCGGCCCTGACGCTCATCGACGTCCAGGGGCAGCAGATCGGCCGCGGCGGCAGCGGCGAGGACGGGCGGTACGCCCTCAGCGTCCCCGGGCCCGGCTCGTACGTCCTGATCGCGGCGGCCGGCGGCCACCAGCCGCAGGCCGTCTCCGTCACCGTCGGCGAGCGGCCGGTGGAGCTCGATCTCGTGCTCGGCGGCGCGGGCCGCCTCGCCGGTTCCGTCGTGACCGCCGACGGCACCCCTGTACGGGACGCGGCGGTCACCCTCACCGACGTGCGCGGCGAGGTCGTCGCCTCGACCCGCAGCGGACGCGAGGGCGGTTACGTCATCACGGAGCTGGTGGCCGGGGAGTACACGCTGGCCGCCAGCGCCCCGGCCTTCCGCCCCGCCGCCCTGCCGGTGAGCGTGCAGGCCTCCCGCGAGACCCGCCAGGACATCGAGCTGGCGGGCGGCGCGGTGCTGCGCGGGACGGTGCGCGCGGGTGGCGGACAGCCCGTGGGAGACGCACGCGTCACGCTGCTCGACGCGGCGGGGAACGTCGTCGACACCCTGACGACGGGCCCGGACGGCACCTTCCGGTTCGTGGACCTGTCCTCGGGCGAGTACACGGTGATCGCGGCGGGCTATCCGCCGGTCGCGACCGTGCTGCAGGTCGCGGGCGGCGGACGCACCGAGCGCGACCTCCAGCTCGGTCACGAGGACTGACGGCCCACCCCACGGGCACAAGGGCGACGCCCCCTCCGGGACGATCGGAGAGGGCGTCGCCCGGTGCCGCTGCCGGGTGCGGGGCGCCGGAGGGTCAGGACGCGGCGGTCGCCCTGCGGAGGGTGTCGATGCAGGTGCCGATCGCCGTCTGCAGGGCTTCGAGCCGCTGGAGCATGTCGTCCTCCATGACGTCCTCCTCCAGCACCTCGTCGAGCGTCAGCTCCTCGAAGACCTTCGTCGCCTTCTGCAGGCTGTTGTAGAACTTCGTACGGCGTTCCTGGACGCGCAGTTCGGGATCCGCCTCGACGGCCTCGGCGACCATCTCCTTCACCGCGTCGTAGGCCTCGCCGGCCCACTCGCCCGCGCCCTCGGCGTCGTCGAGCTCGTCGATCAGGGAGAGGTGCCGCTCGGCCTCGGCGCGCAGCGCCGGCGGCGCCTCGACCGTCTGCCCCGCGGGCGTCCTGATCCGGCCCTTCTCCGCGACCTGACGGACGTACGCGATGCGGTCGGCCGTCTTGGCCTCGCCGGCGACGGCCTTCTTCAGCTCGTCGGTCCGCACGATGGCGCGGGCCATCCCGGTCTGCAGCGCCGGATCCTCCTTCATCCGGTCGAGCAGCGCGCCGCGCGCGGCCTCGGCCGTACCGGGGTCGGCGAGGATCGCCGCCCGCAGGGCGGTGGGGTTCTCGGCGACCTCCAGCGCCTTCGTCGGCCGGATGCCCTCGGCCTCGGCCGCGGCGGTGATCGCGTGACCGCGCACGGAGGCGGCGCTGGAGCGGGAGGAGTAGTACGACAGCCAGACGTCGGCCTCGGGAAGCTCGATGTCCTCGCCCGGGACCAGAGCCTCGAACTGCGGGACGACGCCGTCGTCGGCGGCCATGTCCCAGGCCTTGTAGTACCGCATGACGCGCTCGGGGGAGCACTCCGCCAGCTCGGCGAAGGCCTTGGCCGACACCTTCGCGCCGGAGATCCCGGACTCGTCCGCCGCCTGCCCGCCGGGCCTGACGCTGCGGGCCACCTTCAGTGCGAAAGCCCAGCCGCCGGTGCGGGCGTAGGCCCCGAACTCGCGGGCGTCCCTGACCACGACGTCGGGCACGTCCTGGACGACGAAGTCCGTCGTCCCGGCTTCGGGGGCGGCTTCGGCGGCGGCGATCGCGGTGGTCAACGCGGGGACTCCTGACGGCTCGGGGGCGGGGTCCGACAAGCCTATACGCACCCGGGGGGGAGATTTGACCCGGTTCGTGCCGGGAGGCTCGGCGGGGGAGGCCCGGAAACTCGTGCGACCCGAGGGGTTGTCAGTGCAATTTCACATTACTATGTTACAGCGCACACGGCAGGGTGAGCCTCCGTCACATGCCGTGCGAACCACAACAGTTCCCGCTCCACCCCCACAGCCACCCCCTCACAGCAGGAGTTCTGTTGTCCATCCACAGACGTGTGCGCTCGTCCCTGCTCGCCTCCGCGATAGCGGTCACCCTCCTGGCCTCCGCCGGCCAGACCGCCGTCTCCGCGGCCGGCACGGACTCCCCGCCCGCCCCCGCTCCCGCCGCCCCGGCCCGGGCGCTCGGTGCGGCCGCGCCGCAGGCCGGCCAGGGCGCCAACCCCTTCGACGAGGTCGAGCACCTCGCCTCCGCCCCGCGCCGGACCTTCGGCCCCGCGCCCGCTCCCGGCGGCCTCGCCACCGGCCGTGTCCCCGGCCGCGCGCCGGCCGCCTCCGCGGCGAAGGCCGATGCCGCCACCGCGAAGGCCGATGCCGCCACCGCGAAGGCCGGTGCCGCGGCCGTCGCCACCGCCACCGCAGCCGGCGTCCCCTGCACGCTCGACGGGATCACGGGACTCGCCCCCGAGGCGTTCGCCGACTTCCTCGCCGATCCGGCCGTCACCGCCGACGGCTGTCTGCGCGGCCTCGTCTGGACCTGGGACGCCCGACTGACGCCCGTCATGTCCGACGCCCATGTGCAGGCCGTCTCCCGCCGGATATCGAGCCTGGCCGCCTCCCACGACGGCCGGAACTCCTCCCGCCTGGAGGAGATGTTCACCTACCTGCACGCGGTCGCGTACCACGACTTCTCACGCGACGAGATCGACGTCACCGACGCCCCGACCGTCGACGCCATGCGCCGCGCCGTCGCCGACTTCGGCGGCGCCGCCCGCACCTTCGACGTCACCCCGAGCAACGCCCGCACCCTGCGGGAGGCCCTGTACGCCGCCAGCGCCCCGGGCCTGCGCCACCACCAGCTCACCCTGATCAGGAACGTGCTGGCCACCATGGGACCCGACCGCCCGGCCACCCACCAGGACGCCGGCTGGGCGGGCGCCGCCCTCGCCGCCCTCTCCGTCAACTACCTCGGCGTCTACCCGGGCAACCGGGACACCGCCTTCCACGCGGCCGCCGCCGCCGACCCCGCCTACCGCGCCGCCTTCAAGGCCTTCGCCGGATACACCCACCTCAAGGGCGGGGCCAACGCCTGGGTGACCCGCGACGCGCTCGGCGAGTACGGCCGGTTCGGCCAGATCGAAGGGCTGAAGGACGCCGTCGTCGCCGACCTCGGCAGCCTGATCGGCCCGGTCCGCAGCGACTGGGGCGCCGGCAGCGCGCCCTGGGCCACCCTCGTCTCCTGGCTCAACTTCTACGAGGCGTGCAGGCCCTACGGCGTGTGCAAGGAGGACATCGAGAAGCAGCTCTTCCCGTACACGTACACCTACGACAACGGGGCGATCAAGGTCCGCACCGGTCTCGACCGTGCCACCGTCGACCAGTTGTACTACGCGAGCAAGCAGGTCAAGGCGCAGTACCACCGGGTCCTCGGCACCGAGCAGCCGCTCGCCGGCGACCCCAACACCTCGCTGAACATCGTGCTGTACGCCTCGCGCGCCGACTACGAGAACTACCACCCGATCCTGACCGGGATGGACACGAACAACGGCGGCATCTACATCGAGCGGGGCGCCACCTTCTACACGTACCAGCGCCGCGTGCCGCAGGACTCCTCCCTCACCCTGGAGGAGCTGTTCCGGCACGAGTACGTCCACTACCTCAACGGCCGGTTCGCCGTCCCCGGCTTCTTCGGCGAGGGACCCTGGTACGAGGGCGACCGCACGACCGCGATGGACGAGGGGACGGCCGAGTTCTTCGACGGCGCGACCCGCGACAACGGCATCGCCGTCCGCAAGTCGCTGGTGCGCAGCATCATCGCCGACACCGCCGGCGGCAAACCGCGCATGAACGTGGAGCAGATCCTCAACGCCACCTACGACGGCGACGGCTTCCGCTTCTACAGCTACGCCGGCACGTTCTTCGAGTACCTCTGGACCGAGAAGCCCTCGCTGCTCCGCGAGATGTACACCCACCTGCGCGACAACGACGTCCAGGCGTACGACTCCTGGCGGCACCGGACGGGCGCCGACACCTACGTCCAGCGCGGCTACGACCGCTTCCTCGACGCGCAGATCGCCAAGGTCGACGACCTCTACGTCCCGAACACCACGTACACGCCCAACGACCGGCTGCGCGACTCCACGCTCGCCGCCGTCAGGTCCTCCTTCGCCTCCGCCACCTACAACACGCCCGACTGCGTGGAGAACGGCGACCCGGGCAAGCGCCGGTTCACCTGCACCGGCCGGATCACGGCCAACCTCTCCAGGTGGTCGAGCGACGACCAGAACTTCAAGGACATGTCCGAGACGGTCGACTACTTCCTCCTCGACCGTGCCGGTGCGGCCTCCACCAACCTGGCCGACATGAACTGCAGCTTCGGACCCGTGGAGATCTGGTCCAACAAGGTCGCGGGAACATCGAGCTACAGCTGTGAGGGCCCGCTGCGCAGCTGACCCGCCCCGGCGAAGCGCCCCGGCAGCCCCGGCCCCGCGACGCGCGGGGCCGGGGCGAGGCGCTTCAAAACCGGTTCCCCGGGTTTTCGCGCGGAGTCTTGGCGAACAGTGTGCCATGTGAAATATTACTGACGTGCTCACGAGAAACAGCTCGGACGTGATCGTCGTCGGCGCCGGCGTCGTCGGCGCGGCCTGTGCCCACTACGCAGCCCGGGCCGGCCTCACCGTCACCGTCGTCGACCGCGGGCCCGTCGCGGGCGGCACCACGGGCGCGGGGGAGGGGAACCTCCTGGTGTCCGACAAGGAGCCCGGCCCCGAGCTCGAACTCGCTCTACTCTCCGGAGTGTTGTGGCGCGAGCTGGCCGAACTGCTGCCGCAGGGAATCGAGTACGAGGCGAAGGGCGGCCTCGTCGTCGCGAAGGGGGAGGGCGGGCTGGACGCCCTGCGCGCGTTCGCCGCCGGACAGTCCGACGCCGGGGTCGACGCCAGGGAGGTCCCGGCCGAGCTGCTGCACGAGTTCGAACCGCACCTGGCATCCGGCCTCGCCGGTGGTTTCCACTATCCGCAGGACGCCCAGGTCATGCCCGCCCTCGCCGCCGCACACCTGCTGCGAGCCGGCGGGGCCGGAGGGGCCGGTGGAGCCGACGAGGCCGGCGGGACCGTCCGGCTCAGGCTCGGCGAAGAGGTCCTCGCGGTGCTCACCGGATCCTCGGGCGAGGTGCGCGGAGTCCGCACGCCGACGGGCGAACTCCACGCCCCACACGTGGTGAACGCCGCCGGAACCTGGGGCGGTGACCTCGCGCGCCTCGCCGGGGTCGAGCTGCCCGTCCTGCCCCGGCGCGGCTTCGTCCTGGTCACCGAACCGCTGCCGCGCGTGGTCCGCCACAAGGTCTACGCGGCCGACTACGTGGCCGACGTGGCCAGCGGATCGGCGGCCCTGCAGACCTCGGCGGTGGTCGAGGGGACCCCGGCCGGCCCGGTCCTCATCGGCGCCAGCCGGGAGCGCGTCGGCTTCGACCGCACCCTCTCCACCGAGGTGCTGCGGCGCCTCGCGGCCGGGGCCACCGAGCTCTTCCCGGTGCTCGCCGGGGTCCGGGCGATCCGGACGTACGCGGGCTTCCGCCCCTACATGCCGGACCATCTGCCGGCGATCGGGCCGGACCCGCGCGTCCCCGGCCTGCTGCACGCCTGCGGCCACGAAGGGGCCGGGATCGGTCTCGCTCCGGTGACCGGACAGATCGTCGCCCGCTGTCTCACCGGCGGCGAACCCCCGCTCGACATCACGCCGTTCAGGCCCGAGCGATTCGCCTCCGCGTCCCTCTGAGTCCATAGCGTCCACCCGTCCCGAGAGGAGAGGCCCCGTGGCCCGTACCCCCACCGACCTGGTCGGGGCGCAGCCCGGTCCGCCGTTCGAGTTCACCTTCGACGGCCGCCCGATCACCGCCCTGCCCGGCCAGTCCGTCGCCGTCGCGCTGTGGGCTGCCGGAGTCCTCGCCTGGCGCACGACCAGAAGGGACGGCCGGCCGCGTGGCGTGTTCTGCGGCATCGGCCAGTGCCACGACTGCCTCGCCACGGTCAACGGGCAGCCCAACCGACGGGCCTGCCTCGTCCCGGTCCGGCCCGGCGACGCGATCACCACGCAGGAAGGGCACGGCCATGACAACCTCGGGGTGTGAACGGGACGAGCCGTACGACCTCGCGGTCATCGGCGCGGGCTGCGCCGGAATCGCCGGGGCCGTCGCAGCCTCCGAACTCGGCCTGACCGTCGCCCTCGTGGACGACTCGCCGCAGACCGGCGGGCAGTTCTACCGGCATCCGGCACCGGCGCTGGGCGCCGTACGGCCCGAAGCGCTGCACCACGACTGGTCCGCGTTCCGCGACCTGGACCGCCGCCTGGCAGCGGGCGACGTGACCCGTCTGGCGGGGCACCACGTATGGAGCCTGACCAGGAGTGACGCCGCGCCCGGCGGTCTGTGGACCGTGCACGCCGTCACCGGATCCGACGGTACGGAGGAGGCCCCCGCGACGGTACGCGCCCGCGCCGTACTGCTCGCCACCGGAGCGTACGAGCGTCAACTGCCCTTCCCGGGCTGGACCGTGCCCGGAGTCGTAGGGGCCGGGGGAGCGCAGGCCATGCTCAAGTCCGGCCTGGTGCTCCCCGGCAGGCGGATCGTGGTGGCCGGCAGCGGCCCCCTGCTCCTCGCGGTCGCCTCGTCGCTGGCGGCGGCCGGGGCGCGGGTGCCGACCGTGGTGGAGGCCTCCGGGTATCTGCGGTACGCCCGGAGTCCGCGGGCGCTCGCGACCAGCCCGCGCAAGGCCGTCGAGGCCCTGCGGCACGGCGGCGCGCTGCTGCGGCACGGCGTACGGCTCCGGACGCGCAGCGCCGTCACCGAGGTCCACGGCGCCGACCGGGTGGAAGGCGTCACCGTCTCGCGTCTCGACCGTGACTGGCGGCCCGTACGGGGGTCGGGCCGGCTGATCGCTTGCGACGCGCTGGCCGTCGGGCACGGGCTGGTTCCGCAGATCGAACTGGCCACGGCGCTCGGCTGCGCCACCCGTCGACTGCCCGACGCCACTCTCGCCCTGGCCCTGGACGGACTCCAGGAGACCTCGGTGCGCGGGCTCTGGGCGGCGGGCGAGCCGGCAGGGGTGGGCGGTGCCGAACTGGCCCGTACGGAAGGTGAGCTGGCCGGAATCGCGGTGGCGGCACGGCTGCGGGGGCGCGGCGCGCCCGGCGGCAGGGTCCGTGAACTGCGCCGCCGCCGTGACCGGATGCGCGCCTTCGCCGACGTCATGACCGCCGCCCATGCGCCCGGCCCGGGGTGGTCGCGGTGGATGACGGACGAGACGGAGGTGTGCCGCTGCGAGGAGGTCACCGCCGGCGGGGTCCGTGAGGCGGTCGCCGACCTCGGAGCGCGCGACGCGCGGACCGTCAAGCTGTTCACCCGGGCCGGCATGGGCTGGTGTCAGGGCCGGATGTGCGGGACGGCCGTGGCCTGCCTGGCCGCCTCCGGCGGCGCGGCCGCCACGCCGGAGGCTCCGGCCCCCGTCGCGTCTGCCTCCGAACCTCCTGCCGAACGTCGCCCGTTGGCCGTCCCCGTCCCGCTCTCGGCGCTGGCCTCGCTCGACGAGGAGTCCTAGGCGGCCTGCCCCTTGTGGGCGCCTCGGAACGCTCAGTAAAATGTCACACTTTACAGAAAGGTTCGTCGACATGACCGGAACTTCCTGGACCGCCACCACCCCCTGGCGCGGCATCATGGTCGCCACCACCCTGCCCCTGCGCGACGACCTCTCCGTCGACCACGACGCCTACGCCGAGCACGTCCGACGGCTCATCGACAACGGCTGCGACGGAGTCGTCCCCAACGGCTCGCTCGGCGAGTACCAGACCCTCACCGACGAGGAGCGCGCCCGCGTGGTCCGCACCGCCGTCGAGGCGGCGGGCGACGGGGCACGCGTGATGCCCGGCGTCGCCGCCTACGGCAGCGCCGAGTCCCGGCGCTGGGCGGAGCAGGCCGCCGAGGCCGGCTGCGGCTCGGTGCTCCTGCTGCCGCCGAACGCCTACCGCGCCGACGAGACGGCCGTGCGCGCCCATTACGCCGACGTGGCCGGCGCGGGGGTGCCGGTGGTCGCGTACAACAACCCGATCGACACCAAGGTCGACCTCACCCCCGACCTGCTGGCCCGGCTGTACGACGACGGCTCGGTCGTCGCCGTGAAGGAGTTCAGCGGCGACGTCCGCAGAGCGTACGAGATCGCCGAACTCGCCCCGGAACTCGATCTGTTGATCGGTGCCGACGACGTCCTGCTCGAACTGGCCCTCGCCGGGGCCGTCGGCTGGGTGGCCGGCTATCCCAACGCCTTCCCCGCCACCTGCGCGGAGCTGTACCACGCCGCGGTCGCCGGAGACCTGGCCACCGCGCTGCCGCTCTACAAGTCCCTGCACTCGCTGCTGCGCTGGGACTCCAGGACGGAGTTCGTCCAGGCGATCAAGCTGTCCATGGACATCGTCGGTCTCCCCGGCGGCCCCACGCGTCCGCCGCGCCTCCCGCTCACCGGCGAGACCGAGGCCCGCGTGCGGACCGCCACCGAGAAGGCCGTCGCCGACGGCCACCACTGACCACGGCTCACCGGACCAGGCCTTCTCCCGTGACCAGGGCCCACCACCGGCCACGGCCCACCCCACCCCGTCCAGCGAAAGGAAGCCCGTGCGGACCCGTCATGTCTTCCACGCCGTCGACTCGCACACCGAGGGCATGCCCACGCGTGTGATCACCGGCGGCGTCGGAGTGATCCCCGGCGCCACCATGGCCGAGCGCAGGCTGCACTTCATCGAGCATCTGGACCACCTCCGGACGCTCCTGATGTACGAGCCGCGCGGACACGCCGCCATGAGCGGAGCCGTCCTCCAGCCGCCCACCCGGCC
This sequence comes from Streptomyces sp. NPDC013457, assembly GCF_043089925.1. Classification (NCBI taxonomy): domain Bacteria; kingdom Bacillati; phylum Actinomycetota; class Actinomycetes; order Kitasatosporales; family Streptomycetaceae; genus Streptomyces; species Streptomyces sp. NPDC013457. Next base: position 1,049,187 of record NZ_JBICBL010000001.1, on the reverse strand, counting down.
CGACGCCGACTACGGCGTCCTCTACATCGAGGTCTCCGGGCTGCTGCCGATGTGCGGACACGGCACGATCGGCGTCGCGACCGTCCTCGTGGAGACCGGCATGGTGCCGGTGACCGAGCCGGTGACCACCGTGCGGCTCGACACCCCGGCGGGCCTCGTCGCCGTCGACGTACAGGTCGAGGACGGCGCCGCGAAATCGGTCACCTTCACCAACGTGCCCGCGTTCTGCGTCGGCCTGGACCGCAAGGTCACCGTGCCCGGGTACGGAACGGTCACCTACGACCTCGCCTTCGGCGGCAACTTCTACGCCTTCGTCCCCCTGGAGGACCTGGGACTGCCCTTCGAACGCGCCCGCAAGGACGACCTCCTGGCCGCCGGACTCGCCGTCATGGAGGCGGTCAACGCCTCATCCGACCGCCCCGTCCACCCCGCACAGCCGGAGATCGCAGGGGTCAAGCACGTCTATCTCGCGGCCCCAGGCTCCGACGCCCGCCACTCCCGCCACGCCATGGCGATCCACCCCGGCTGGTTCGACCGCTCCCCGTGCGGAACCGGCACATCGGCGCGGATGGCTCAGCTCCACGCCCGGGGCGAGCTGCCGCTCGACCGCGACTTCGTCAACGACTCCTTCATCGGGACGAGCTTCACCGGCAGGCTCGTCGCCGAGACCGAGGTCGCCGGAGTGCCCGCTGTCGTACCGACCGTGACGGGCCGGGCCTGGATCACCGGCACGGCGCAGTACTTCCTCGACCCGGACGACCCGTTCCCCGGAGGCTTCCTCCTGTGACCGCCCACCGCACCGACCGCAGCACCCTCACCGATCCCCTGGCCCTCACCGACGCCCCGGTCCTCACCTCCGTCAACCCGGCCGATCCGGCCGACGTCGTCCTGCGCATCCCGACCCCCGGCGCCTTCGCGGTGGCCGACGCGGTCGAACGGGCCCGCGCCGTCCAGGCCGACTGGCTGCGCGGCGGGGCGGCGGCCCGCTCCGCCGCCCTCGGAGCCGTCGCGGCGGCCGTCGAGGCCGCAGGGCCCGAACTCGCCTCGCTCGCCGTACGCGAGGTGGGCAAGCCGCTGACCGAGGCCAGGGCCGAGGTCGCCCGGACCGTCGCGATCTGGCGCTACTACGCCCAGGCCCCCTTCGCGCCCACCGGGGCCGTCCACGAACCCGCCGCCGGGCCCGGGCTCCTCCTGACCCGGCGCCGGCCGCACGGCGTGGCGGGGCTGATCACACCGTGGAACTTCCCCTTCGCCATCCCGAGCTGGAAGGCCGCCCCGGCCCTCGCCGTCGGCAACGCCGTGGTCCTCAAACCCGCCCCCGAGGCCACCGCGTGCGCGCTGCGCCTGGCCGAGATCGTCCGGAAGGAGCTGCCCGAGGGAGTGTTCACGGTGCTGCCCGGCGGGGCGACCGAGGGCAACGCACTCGTCTCCGCGGCCGACGTCGTCTCCTTCACCGGCTCGACCTCGGTCGGCCGGGCCGTCGCCGCGTACGCCATGGCCCGGGGAGTCCCGGTCCAGGCCGAGATGGGCGGTCTGAACGCGGCGATCGTGCTGCCGGACGCCGACATCGGCCAGGCCGCGGCCCACATCGCCGCGGCGATCGCCGGGTACGCGGGTCAGAAGTGCACCGCCACCGGCCGGGTCGTCGCCGTCGGAGCCGCCCTCGACCCGCTGCGCGAGGCCCTCACCGAGGCCCTGCGCGCCCTCCCGGTCGGCGACCCCGCCGACCCTGGCACCGTCTGCGGCCCGCTCGTCGACCGGCGGGCCCGCGACCGGGTCGCCGCGGCCTGGGAGGGGCTGCCCGCGCTCGCCGGCGGCACACTCCCCTCCGGGGGACCCGGCTGGTACGCGGCACCGACGCTGGTCGAGAAGGTCGCCCCCGAACACCCGCTGCTGCACGAGGAGGTCTTCGGCCCGATCGCCGCCCTGCTGCCTGCCGACGATCTGGCCCAGGCCGTCCGGATCGCCAACTCCGTGCCGTACGGCCTGGTCACCTCGGTCCACACCGCCGATCTGACCACCGCCCTGCACGGCCTCGACGCGCTCGACACCGGGATGGTCCGGGTCAACGCCCCCTCCAGCGGGGTGGACTTCCACCTGCCCTTCGGGGGGTCCAAGGAGTCGAGCCTCGGGGCGCGCGAACAGGGCGGGGCGGCGCTCGACTTCTACACGTCGAGTCGCACCTACACCCTGTCACCTGCGGAAACAACGTGACATTGTACGGTGGTGGTTCAGAACCGAACCAACGGACCCGGTCCGGACCCGAACGAAGGGACCACCGTCACCATGGGGCATCTGACCCACCGCGACCTCAACGCCTCCGTGGAGCGGCTGCGCGACCAGGTCGCCCATGCCCTGCGGGCGGCGCTGATCTCCGGCGAACTGCGGCCCGGTGTCGTCTACTCCGCGCCGACCCTGGCGGAGGACTTCGGGATCTCCGCCACCCCCGTCCGTGAGGCCATGCTCGACCTGGCGCGCGAAGGCCTGGTCGAGCCGGTCCGCAACAAGGGGTTCCGGGTCACCGAGGTGGACGAGCGCGACCTCGACCAGTACACCGAGATCCGCGCGCTCATCGAGATCCCGGTGGTCGGACGGGTCGCCCGCACCGCCGCCCGGGAGGACCTGGAGGCGCTGCGGCCCGTCGCCGAGGAGATCGTGCGCGCCGCCAGGGAGCACGACCTCATCGGCTACCTGGAGGCCGACCGGCGGTTCCACCTCACGCTCCTCGGGCTCGCCGGCAACGAGCGCCTCGTCGAGACCGTCGGCGAGCTGCGCAAGCGGTCCCGGCTGTACGGGCTCACGGCGCTGGACGAGCGCGGCGAGCTGATCCCGTCGGCCGAGGAGCACCTGGAGCTGCTCGACCTGATGCTCGCGGGGGACGCCAAGGGAGCGGAGCGGTGCATGAAGAGGCACCTGGGACATGTCCGCTCCCTGTGGGCCACGAGCGACCGGGCCACGAGCGACCGGGCCACGAGCGACCGGGCCACGAGCGACCGGGCGGCGCACACCACCGGGTGACGCCGGCCCTGGACGATGCCCGGCCCCGGCACCCGCCCGGTCACTCGTGCCGGACCTCCTTCGCACCGAGCGTTTTCGCACTTAAGGTGGGGCTGTGTCGAGGAGACCGGGAGCACGATGAAGATCCTGATCAGCGCCGACATGGAAGGCGCCACCGGTGTCACCTGGCCGGGGGACGTGCTGCCGGGTACGCCCCAGTGGGAGCGGTGCCGGGCCATGTTCACCTCCGATGTGAACGCCGCGGTGCTGGGGTTCTTCGACGGGGGCGCCGACGAGGTGCTCATCAACGAGGCCCACTGGAGCATGCGGAACCTGCTGCTCGAACAGCTCGACGAGCGCGCCGAGATGATCACCGGGCGGCACAAGACGCTGTCCATGGTCGAGGGAGTGCAGCACGGTGACGTGGACGGCATCGCCTTCGTCGGCTACCACACCGGGGCCGGCACCGAGGGCGTCCTCGCCCACACCTACCTCGCCAACTCCGTCACGGGCGTCTGGCTGAACGGAGTCCGGGCGAGCGAGGGGCTGCTCAACGCCCATGTGGTGGCGGAGTACGGCGTGCCCGTCGTCCTCGTCACGGGTGACGACCTGACCTGTGACGACGCCCTCGGCTACGCGCCCGAGGCGCGCAAGGTCGCCGTCAAGGACTACGTCTCGCGGTATGCGGCGGTGTGCCGGACCCCGAAGCGTACGGCGAGCGACATCCGGGCCGCCGCGCAGTCCGCGGCCGCCCTCGCCGTACGGTACGAGCCGGAGCCGGGCGGGCCGTTCACGATCGAGCTGGAGTTCGACGCCGAGCATCTGGCGGGCGCCGCCACCGTCGTCCCGGGCGTGGCCCGGACCGGCGAGCGCCGGGTCGCCTACACAAGTGAGGCGATGTACGAGGGCATTCGCACGTTCAAGGCGGTCACCACGATCGTCTCCGCAGCGGTGGAGGAGCAGTATGGCTGAGCCTGCCCAGGACGGCCCGGACGCCGCGGCGCTGGACGAGGTGGTCACCTTCACCTCCGAGCTGATCCGCGTCGACACCACCAACCGGGGTGGCGGGGACTGCCGCGAGCGGCCCGCCGCCGAGTACGTGGCCGAGCGCCTCGCCGCCATCGGCCTGGAGCCCACGCTCCTGGAGCGGACCCCCGGCCGTACCAACGTGGTGGCCCGGATCGAGGGCACCGACCCGTCCGCCGACGCCCTGCTCGTCCACGGCCATCTCGACGTCGTCCCGGCCGAGCCCGCCGACTGGGCCGTCCACCCCTTCTCCGGAGAGGTCCGCGACGGGGTGGTCTGGGGGCGCGGCGCCGTCGACATGAAGAACATGGACGCGATGGTCCTCGCGGTCGTCCGCTCCTGGGCACGCCAGGGCGTCCGGCCGCGCCGGGACATCGTCCTCGCCTACACCGCGGACGAGGAGGCGAGCGCCGTGGACGGCTCGGACTTCCTCGCCGAGCGGCACCCCGGGCTCTTCGACGGCTGCACGGAAGGCATCAGCGAGTCCGGCGCGTTCAGCTTCCACCCGAGCCCCGGCATGACGCTCTATCCGATCGCCGCGGGCGAGCGGGGCACCGCCTGGGTCAAGCTCACCGCCCACGGCCGCGCGGGCCACGGCTCCAAGGTCAACACCGCCAACGCGGTCACCCGCCTCGCCGCGGCCGTCGCCCGCATCGGCGCCCACACCTGGCCCGTACGCCTCACCGCGACCGTACGGGCCGCGCTCACCGAACTCGCCGCCCTCCACGGCATCGAGACCGACGTGAACGCCGAGGGATTCGACGTCGACCAGCTCCTGGAGAAGCTCGGACCGGCCGCCGCCCTCGTCGAACCGACCGTGCGCAGCAGCGCCAACCCGACGATGCTGGAGGCCGGTTACAAGGTCAACGTCATCCCCGGCCACGCCGTCGCCTACGTCGACGGCCGGATGCTGCCGGGCGGCGAGGAGGAGTTCGCCGAGACGATGGACCGGCTCACGGGACCGGACGTGGAGTGGGAGTTCCACCACCGCGAGGTCCCCCTGGAGGCTCCGGTCGACTCGCCGACCTTCGCCCGGCTGAGGGCCGCCGTCGAGCACTTCGACCCGACCGGGCACGTCATCCCGTTCTCCATGTCCGGCGGCACGGATGCCAAGCAGTTCTCCCGGCTCGGCATCACCGGCTACGGCTTCTCCCCGCTGAAGCTGCCCCCGGAACTCGACTACGGAGCACTGTTCCACGGCGTCGACGAGCGGGTTCCGGTCGAGGCCCTGCACTTCGGCGTCCGAGTCCTCGACCGCTACCTGAGGTCCGCGTAGCTTCGGTCGGGTTCGAGCACGTCACATCACGTCCGCGTATCCGCGTAAAGGAAGTCGCGATGGTCCCCACGGGCGCCTACGGCACCTGGCCCTCCCCGATCGACGCCCCGCTGGCCGCCCGCCACGACGGCCGGCCCGAGTACGTCGGCGTCGTCGGCGACGAGGTGTGGTGGACCGCGCCCCGCCCCGCCGAGGGCGGCCGCCGCGCGCTCGTACGCCGACGGGCCGACGGCACCGAGGAGTCGGTCCTCCCCGCCCCCTGGAACGTCCGCAGCCGGGTGATCGAGTACGGCGGACAGCCCTGGGCGGGCCTGGCGCGCGAGGACGGCGGACCGCTCGTCGTGTTCAGCCACTTCGACGACCAGCGGCTCTACGCCTACGAACCCGACGCCGGTACGGAGAGCGGACCCGGCCCCCGCCCCCTCACCCCCGTCTCCGCCGTGGGCGGCGGACTGCGCTGGGTCGACCCGGTGCTCCACCCCGAACGCGGCGAGGTCTGGTGCGTCCTGGAGGAGTTCACCGGCCCCGCGCCCACCGACGTGCGCCGCGTGCTCGCCGCCGTACCCCTCGACGGTTCGGCGGCCGACGACCGGGCAGCGGTCCGCGAACTCTCCGACGGACGGCACCGGTTCGTCACCGGCCCCCGGCTCTCCCCGGACGGGCGGCAGGCCGCCTGGATCGCCTGGGAGCATCCCCGGATGCCCTGGGACGGCACGGAGGTGCTCCTCGCCGACGTCACCCCCGAAGGCGCCCTGCGTGAGGCCCGGCCCGTCGCAGGCGGCCCCGAGGAGTCCGTACCGCAGGTCGACTGGACCGCCGACGGGCAGCTGCTGTACGTGAGCGACCGCAGCGGCTGGTGGAACCTCTACCGAGCGGAACCCGGGGGTGAACCGGTCGCGCTCTGCCCCCGCGCCGAGGAGTTCGGCGGACCGCTGTGGAAGATCGGGCTCAGCTGGTTCCAGCCTCTGGCGAACGGCCTCGTCGCCGTCATCCACGGCAAGGGCGCCACCGCACTCGGCATACTCGACCCCGAGAGCGGCGAACTCGTCGACGCCGCCGGCCCCTGGACCGAATGGGCCGCCACCCTCGCCGTGCAGGGCGACCGGGTCGTCGGCGTCGCCGCCAGCCCCCGCAGCGCCTACGAGGTCGTGGAACTCGACACCCGCACCGGGCGGGCCCGGGTGATCGGCTCGGCCCACGACGACCCGGTCGACCCGTCGTACTACCCCGAGCCCCAGATCCGCACCTTCACCGGGCCGGACAACCGCGAGATCCACGCCCATGTGTACCCGCCGCACAGCCCCGACCGGATCCCGCCCGGCCAGGAACTGCCGCCCTACGTGGTGTGGGCCCACGGCGGACCGACCGGCCACGCGCCGCTCGTCCTCGACCTGGAGATCGCCTACTTCACCTCGCGCGGCATCGGCGTCGCCGAGGTCAACTACGGCGGCTCCACCGGCTACGGACGCGAGTACCGCGACCGGCTGCGCGAGCAGTGGGGCGTCGTCGATGTGGAGGACTGCGCCGCCGTCGCCGAGGCACTCGCCGCCGAGGGCACCGCCGACCCCGCCCGGCTCGCCGTCCGCGGCGGCAGCGCGGGCGGCTGGACCACCGCCGCCTCCCTCGTCACCACCGACGTCTACGCCTGCGGCACGATCATCTATCCCATCCTCGACCTCCTGGGCTGGGCCACCGACGAGACCCACGACTTCGAGTCCCAGTACCTGGAGTCGCTTGTCGGCCCGCTCGCCGACGTGCCCGCCCGGTACCACGAGCGCTCGCCGCTCCACCACGTCGACCGGATCTCCGCGCCGTTCGTGCTGCTCCAGGGTCTTGACGACGTGATCTGCCCGCCGGCCCAGGCCGAGCGGTTCCTCGCGCGGATGGCCGGGCGGGGAATCCCGCACGCCGCCCTCACCTTCGAGGGCGAGGGCCACGGCTTCCGCATGGCCGAGACGATGGAGCGGGCCCTGGAGGCCGAACTCTCGCTGTACACACAGACCTTCGGCATCTCCCGATCCGACGTCCCCCTCCTGGAGCTGAAGAAGTGACCGTGACCCCCCTGATCCGGCCCCCGCGGCTCCGCCCCGGCGCCCGGGTCGCCGTCGTCGCGCCCAGCGGGCCGATCCCGGAGGAGCGGCTCGCCGCGGGCCTGGACATCCTGCGCGGCTGGGACCTGGAACCGGTCGTGGCGCCCCATGTCCTGGTCGTGCACCCGGAGTTGGGGTACCTCGCCGGCGCGGACGAGAGCCGGGCCCGTGACCTCCAGGAGGCCTGGTGCGATCCTGCGGTCTCGGCCGTGATCTGCGCCCGGGGCGGCTACGGCGTCCAGCGGATGGTGGACCTGGTCGACTGGACGGCGATGCGGGCGGCGGGCCCCAAGGTCTTCGTCGGCTACAGCGACGTCACCGTCCTCCACGAGGCGTTCGCCGTCCGCGCCGGGCTCGCCACCCTGCACGGGCCGATGGCCGCCGCGTCCACCTTCCTCAAGGACCCCCGCACCCAGGAGTCCCTGCGGGCCACCCTCTTCGAGCCCGAGTCCGTGCGGACCCTCGGCCTGGCCACCGCACGTCCGCTGGCCCCCGGCCGGGCCCACGGCGTCACCCTCGGCGGCTGTGTGAGCCTCCTCGCCTCCGACCTCGGCACCCCGCACGCCCGCCCCTCCGCCCGCGGCGGGCTGCTGCTCCTGGAGGACGTGGGGGAGGAGCCGTACCGCCTGGACCGGATCCTCACCCAACTGCTTCGCTCCGGATGGCTGGACGGGGTCGCCGGCATCGCCCTGGGCTCCTGGGCGGAGTGCGGCCCCTACGCCGAGGTCCGCGCGGTCCTCGCCGACCGGCTCGGCACTCTCGGCGTGCCCGTGGTGGAGGAGCTGGGCTTCGGGCACAGCGAGACGGCGCTCACCTTCCCGCTGGGCGTGCCGGGTGTGCTGGACGCGGAATCCGGGACGCTGACGCTGGACGTGCCGGCGCTCGGCTGACCCTCCCCGACTTTCACTGAATCTCCGTCAACAACTACTGTCCGGCGCGTTGACGAGATCTGACACGTGTCACACGATGGGCCCGGTTCGGTACTTACCAGTCGGTATCCTCAGCGTGGAGGCCCCGTGTTCGTGTCCCGTGCGCTACCGCTCTCCCGGAAACTCCTCGCTCTGGCCGCGAGTTCGGTGCTCGCCGCGCCGCTCGCCCTCGCCGGCCCCGCGAGCGGCGCCGAGCCGGAGCCGTACACCGTCACCCCGCTGACCTTCACCGTCGAGGCGGGCGGGCGGACCTGCGCGGTCGACGCCGATCTCTACCGGCCCGCCGGTGTCGACGCCGCGCATCCGGCGCCCGCCGTCCTCGCCACCAACGGCTTCGGCGGGAGCAAGGCCGACGGCTCCACCGACGCCATCGGGAAGGCCTTCGCCGCCCGTGGCTACGTCGGACTCGTCTACTCCGGACTCGGCTTCGGCGCGTCCGGCTGTCTGATCTCCCTCGACGACCCCCGCATCGACGGGCGGGCCGCCGCCGCGCTCGTCGACTTCCTCGGCGGCACCCGTGCGGCCGACGACGGCTCCCGCGCGGACTTCGTCACCCGCGACGGCGCAGGCGACCCGCGCGTCGGCATGATCGGCGGCTCCTACGGCGGCGCCGTCCAGCTCGCCGCCGCCTCCGTCGACCCCCGGCTCGACGCGCTCGTCCCGCTCATCACCTGGAACGACCTCGCCTACTCCCTCGCCCCCAACGGGGCCGACCGCGACACCCCCGGGGTCTTCAAATGGCAGTGGGCCAACGGCTTCTACCTGATGGGCGAGGGGCAGCCGCTGCTCGTCCCCTCGCTCGACCCCACGCGCATCAACAGCCTCCGCTGTCTGCACTTCGTCACCGCCGCCTGCGACACCGTCCGGCTGCTCAACTCCGGCCGCTACCGCGACGCGGACACCCGGAAGATGCTGGACTTCGCCCGGAGCGTCTCCCCGGTCTCCTACCTCGACCGGGTCAAGGCCCCGACGCTCCTCGTCCAGGGCCAGTCCGACAGCCTCTTCAACCTCAACGAGGCCCAGGACACCTACGATCGGCTCCAGGCGCGCAGTGTCGAGACCAAGATGATCTGGCAGTCGTGGGGGCACAGCGGGGGACAGGCGCCCGGTGAACTCGACCTCGGCCAGGGCAACCTGGAGACCAGCTACGTCGGGCAGCGCGTCCTCGCCTGGTTCGACCGGTACCTGAGGCGCGACGGAAGCGCCGACACGGGGGCGGAGTTCGCCTACTACCGCTCCTGGCAGAGCGGTTACGGCACGGCGTCCCGGGTACCGGCCCTCAGCCGGAAGCTCTACCTCTCCGGGGACGGCAAGCTCGTCGACAACCGCGCCAAGGTCGCCCGGGGCTCGCGCGAGTACCGCAACCTGCTGGTCCCCACGAGCCATTCGGAGTCCTCGCTCACCGGGCTGATCGGACTGCCCGACCGTCAGCCGTACGACCTCGAGGGCACCCATCTCGGCTGGACCAGCGCCCCGCTGACGGCCCCCGTCGACGTCGTCGGCTCCCCGAAGGCCACCCTCCGGGTCGTCTCCCCGAGGACCGAGCGCGTCCAGGACTCCGGCGACGCCGCCGACAAGCTGGTGCTCTTCGCCAAGGTGTACGACATCGCCCCGGACGGCAGGAAGACCCTGGTCAACCGGCTCGTGGCGCCGGTACGGGTACCGGACGTCACCCTGCCCTTCACGGTGGAACTCCCGGGCATCGTGCACCGCTACGAGACCGGCCACCGGCTGGAGTTCGTGATCGCCGCGAGCGACGACGCCTACTCCGGCAACCGGGGCGTCAAGCCCGTGACGGTCACCGCCGCACCCGAGGACACGGGCACCCTGGAGCTGCCCGTTGTCAAGGGCCAGGTGGGGTAGCAGCCAGAAGGGTGGATTCACGCGACCTTCGGGTGTTCTTTACCTGTTCTTTTCCCACTCTGCGGGCAGTGGGACGGAGACTGTGCCTCCGCCTTCGCGCCGTGACGTCGGTGCGGGGCGCAGCTCCCTCCTCGCAGAAGGACCGAAGGCCCCGTGCCACTTCCCGTTGTGCTGTCCGGCCGCACCGTACGGCTGGAACCCCTCGCACCACAGCACGCCGCCGCGATCGCCGCGGCCGGCTCCGAGGACCGTACGACGTACGCGTTCACGCCCGTCCCCCACAATCTGGACGCGGCAGAGATCTATATCGAACGTGCCCTGGCCGAACAGGCCGCGGGCCGAGCGCAGCCCTTCGCCGTCGTCAGTACCGCCGACGGGCGGATCGTGGGATCGACGCGGTTCCTGGAGCTGGACTACTGGCAGGGGCCCCTGGTCTGGCCCTCGGTGCCGGGCGTCCCGCACGGTGATCCGCTCACCTCCGTCCCGGACGCGGCGGAGATCGGCAACACCTGGCTCTCCCCCCGGGCCCAGGGCACCGGCGTCAACACCGAGGCCAAGCTGCTGATGCTCCGGCACGCCTTCGAGGCGTGGGGCGTCCGCCGGATCTCGATGCGCGCGGACGCCAGGAACCTGCGTTCCCGGACGGCCATCGAGCGGCTCGGTGCCACCTGCGAGGGTGTGCGCCGGGCGCATTCGCGCGGCCTCGACGGGGCCGTACGGAGCACCGCCTTCTACTCGGTCCTGGACGAGGAGTGGCCCGCGGTGCGGGCCCACATCGAGGCGCGGCTCGACCGTGCCGCCATGCTCGGCCGCCCCGCCCGCTTCGACACGGTGCCGGGCCTCGACACGGCGCCGCGAGGGCCTCTGGTCCCGGCCTAAGCGGGCCGGCGCCACAGCGCGAAGAGCCCCCGTCCTGCGCAGGACGGGGGCTCTTCGCGTGGCCTGCGGCGTTACACGCGCGCCGCGAGCGCCGCGTAGCCGGGGCGGACGACCTCGTCGATCAGCCGCCGCCGCTCCGGCAGCGGCAGGAAGGCCGCGTCGAGCGCCGCGACGGTGAACTCCTCGAAGACCTCCGGGCCGTAGCCGAAGGTGTCCGCCATGTGCTGGAACTCCTCGCTCATGGTGGTGCCGGAGACCAGCCGGTTGTCCGTGTTGAGCGTGATCCGGAAGCCGAGGCGGCGCAGCTCGTCGATCGGGTGCGAGGCGTAGTCCTTGGCCGCGCCCGTCTGGAGGTTGGAGGTCGGGCAGACCTCCAGGGCGATCCGGTTGTCGCGGACGTACGCGGCGAGGTGGCCGAGCGTCCCGTCCTCGGCGATGTCGTCCGTGATCCGCACGCCGTGACCGATCCGCTCGGTGCCGCAGACCTGGACGGCCTCGTGGATCGACTCCGCGCCCACGGCCTCGCCGGCGTGGATCGTGAAGTGGCAGTTGTGCCGCTTCAGGTGCTGGAAGGCCGGGAGGTGGCGGGCCGGCGGGTTGCCGATCTCGCCGCCGGCGATGTCGAAGCCGGCGACGCCGTTCCCGCGGTGGGCGACCGTGAGCTCCGCGATCTCGAGCGACCGGTCGGTGTGGCGCATGCCGGTGAGGAGCGTACGGACGGTGATGCGGCCGCCGGAGCGCCGCTCGCCCTCACGGAAGCCGTCGTTCACGGCCTCGACGACCTCGTCGAGGGTCAGCCCGGCCGCAAGGTGCTGCTCGGGGGCGTAGCGGATCTCGGCGTAGACGACACCGTCCGCCGCCAGGTCCTCGGCGCACTCGGCCGCGATGCGGTGCAGCGCCTCGCGGGTCTGCATCACCGCGCAGGTGTGGGCGAAGGTCTCCAGGTACCGCTCCAGCGAGCCGGAGTCGGCGGCGTCCCGGAACCAGACCGCGAGCGCGGCCGGGTCCTCGGTGGGCAGCGCGGTGTAGCCGCACTCCCGGGCCAGTTCGACGATCGTGGCGGGGCGCAGGCCGCCGTCCAGGTGGTCGTGGAGGACGGCCTTCGGTGCGCGGCGGATCCACTCGGCGACGGGTATGGAGACCGGGCTGCTGAGCGTGGCGGCAGGGTTGTCAGACAAGTGCATGGCGCGGAAGTGTACGCCACGCCGGGGGCGGGCCGCTGTGACGGCGGTCGCCCCGGGTGCCGGGACCCTCAGTTGGACTGGAGCACTGGCAGGGCGGGGGCGCCCGTGGGGAGCATGTGCTTGGCCGCCAGGATCGGGGTGTCCCCGACCCGTACCACCTGGGTGACGAGCACCGCCGGGGTGTCGGCCGGCCGGCCGAGCTGCTCGCCGCGGCGCTGTCCGAGCAGCGTCGCGGTCACGCTGCTGTGCGCTCCGAGCGGCATCCCGCGTGAGGCTCCGGCGAGCACCGCGAGCATCGAGGTCCGCTCCGGCGCGGGCGCCGTGCGCAGCGCCTCGGCGAAGTCGGGATGCGTCGCCTCCAGGACGTCGTCGGCCGCCGCCCACTCCTGGCTGAGCGCGGCCGCCGCACCCTCTCCGGCCAGCAGCGACTCCCAGAAGCGCAGCTCGGCCCTGGCGGGGGCGAGCAGGTGCTGGGTGGTGAAGTCGGTGGGCTCCTCCACCGCCCGGAGCAGGGCGCGGACGCGCAGCGGGGCGCCCGCTCCGATCAGCTCCTCCAGGGGCTGGATGTGCTCGAAGCCGCGGCGCGGCGGGTGGTCGTTGACGGTCCGGCCGACCCCGCGCCGGACGGAGAGCAGGCCGTCCTCCTGGAGCAGCAGCAGGGCCTCGCGCAGGGCGGGCCGGCTGACGCCGAGCTCGCCGGCGAGCTTCGGCTCGGAGGGGAGGGTCGAGCCCGGGGGATAGGTGCCGTCGTGGATGGCGTCCGCGATCCGTTCGTAGAGCACCACGACCGGTCGCCGCTGCTGTCCGCCGACTGCCACTGCCCCTCCTCCGCTCGGTTGTCGGCAAGTGAACGGTATTCGGAATCACAGGTCAAAGGGACTTGACGTTTTACGCGCGTAGAACTCACTCTGTCTGGGCGTTGCTTGTCTGACAAGCTCGGTTTCATCGAATGACATCCACGGCAAAGGGGCCCACATGTCAGCCACATCCGACCTCAAGGGCCGCGGGCCCATGCTCCTGGCGATGGTGCTCGCCGTCCTCGGGTACCAGATCAACGCCACGATGCTCAGCCCCGCCCTGCCGGATGTCATCGAGCGCCTGGGCACGACCACGGCCGCCGCCGGTCTCTCGCAGACCCTCTTCTTCCTGATGGCGGCCATCGGCCAGGTCACCCTCGCCCGCCTCAGCGACCAGCGCGGCCGCAAGCCGATGATGATCGTCTGTGCCGTCGTCCTGATCGCCGGCAACCTGCTCTGCGTCTTCGCGCCGAACATCGAGATCTTCATCGCGGGCCGCATCCTCCAGGGCATCTCGGCCGCGATGTTCACCCTCGCCTTCCTCACGCTGAACCAGCTGCTCACCCCGGCCGGCTTCGGGAAGGCCGCGGGCATCATCACCGCCGTCAACGGCGGCCTCGCCGGCGTCGACGCCATCGCCGGCGGCCAGATCGCCGACACCATCGGCTTCCGCGGCATCTTCGTCTGCTCCACCGCGATCGCCGTCGCCGGCCTGATCGGCGTCCGGAAGTACGTCCCCGACGTCCCGGCCACCGCCGCCGACGGCCGCTTCGACTCCCGTGGCATCGCCGCCCTCGCGCTCGGTCTCACCGGCGTCCTCGTCGGCCTCGCCCAGGGCGGCGCCTGGGGCTGGACCTCCGTCCTCACCCTCGGCTTCCTGCTCGGCGGCCTCGCCTCGCTCGTCTTCTTCGTCGTCTCGCAGAAGACCGCCGCCAACCCGGTCATCGACATCGAGGTCCTGGCCTCGCGCCGCGCCTGGCCGCTGCTGCTCACCACCGTCTGCACGCTGGGCGGCGCCTTCGGTGCCGTCGCGCTGACCATCCCGCTCTTCTCGCAGGACGGCCGGGTCGGGCTCGGCCTCTCCGCCGTGACGGCGGCCGTCCTCTTCCTCACCCCGATCCAGCTCATCGGCGTGATCTCCGCCCCGCTGACCGGGCGCCTCGGCCCGAAGATCGGCTGGCGCAGGATCGTCGTCACCGGTGCGATCGCCAACTTCGCGATCTTCCTCGTCGCCACCTTCTTCCTGCACGACGAGTGGATCCTCGTCGCCTCGCTCGCGGCCCTCGGCGTGACGTACGGCGGCTTCATGCTGACCGGCCTCAACGGCCTCGCCGTCACCACGGCACCCAAGGACAAGCCCGGCTCGCTCTCCGGCCTCAACGGTGCCTGCTTCGGCATCGGAGCCTCCCTCGGCATCGCCCTCGCCTCCGCGATGATCACCGCGGGCAGCGACGCGGGCGGTCCGACCGAGGCGGGCTACCAGCACGCGATGTACACGGCCCTCGCCCTGCTCGGCATCGGCGTGGTGACCGCGCTGCTCATCCAGCGCCCCGGCCCGGCAGAGGCGGCCGAGGCGGACGCCGACGAGCCGCGGCTGGTCCTCGCCCACCACTGACCGGGCACGACGGGAGAGGCCGCACCCTCACCCGTACGGCCCCTTCCACCGCCCCCGTCGGGACCGGATCCCTCCATCCTGGTCCCACGGGGGCGGTCGCGTACGACGGAGGAGAGGTCCGGGCATGAGTCCCACCGAGACAGCGAGCGCCGGCGGCCACCGGCGCTCCGGACCCCTCTCGTGCGGCTGCGCCGCGGCACCGGCCGTGCCCGGCCGCGTCGCGCGGACGAGCGTGCCGGGCGAGGCGTGCGGCCGCCACGCGGCGGACCGGCGGCGCTCATGAGGAAGGCGGCGCTCCTAGGCGCGGGCGCCGTGGTCGCGCTCGCGGCCATGGCGGTCGCGTCGGTGGAGGAGGCACCGGCGGAGAAGGCGCCGGGGACGGACGACCGGCCGATGCCCGAGCTCCTCGGCAGGGGCCTCTGGCGGGTCTTCACCGCCCTCGATCCCCGTACCCGCCTCGACATCCATGACGTCGGCGGTCGCGACCGGCGGGTGCTCTGGCCGCCGAACTGGCAGGTGTGCACGCAGTACCCGACCGAGGGCGCGGTGATCGACGGCCGGACGACGGTCGTGATCGGTGTGGTGAAGAAGGGCGAGAGCTGCCCGGCCCGGGTCACCTCGGCCCGCCGCTGACCCGGCGCCGGTCCGGCCCGCTGACCCGGCGACGGTCCGGCCCGCTGACCTGTCGCCGCCCGGTCCGGCCGCTGCCCCTCGCGCCGCCCGGTCCGGCCGCTGACCCGTCGCCGCTCCCGCCTGCCGGAGCCTTCTGCGCCGGCGATCCCGGTCCCCGTAGCCTGAGGGCATGTCCGACGATCTTGGTCAGTACCTCACCGGCGGTCCCCGGGTGGGCCTGCGGCCCTACTCCCTCGACGACGCCGAGGAGTTCACCGCGCGGGTGCGCGAGAGCCGGGAGCTGCACCGCCCCTGGCTCTTCCCGCCCGACCGGCCCGAGACCTTCGCCGCCTACGCGCGCACGCTGACCGACGACCCCGCCAGGGCCGGATTCCTCGTGTGCGACCGCGGGGCGCGGGGCGGGATCGCCGGGTTCGTCAACATCAACAACATCGTGCGCGGCGCGTTCCTCAGCGGAGCCCTCGGCTACGGGGCCTTCGCGCACGCGGCGGGGCGGGGCCTGATGGGCGAGGCCCTCGGCCTGCTCCTCCCGTACGCCTTCGGGCCGCTGGGCCTCCACCGGCTCGAGGCCAACATCCAGCCCGGCAATGCCGCCTCCCGCGCGCTCGTGTTCCGGGCCGGCTTCCGGCTCGAAGGCTTCTCGCCCGCCATGCTCCACATCGACGGCGCCTGGCGGGACCACGAGCGCTGGGCGGTCACCGCTTGTAGTTGATCTTCATGGTGTCCATGTCCGTGACGGTGGACCTCAGCTCGCCGTGGCCGTGCCCGAGTTCCCGCAGCGCCGTCTCCACCCGGTCCTCGGCGATCGCTCCGGCCATCTCCGCGCCGTCCGCCGCGTCCGAGACGACGACCAGGCGGTACGAGAAGTGCTTCAGCGTTCTGTCGTAGGCGAGCGAGCCCTCCGGGGTGAACCGCATCGCCGACATCCCGTGCGCGTCGACCTCGGCGAGCAGCCGGGACCGGTTCTCCTCCGGGAGCCCCTCGAACGTGCCGCGCACGATCACCCGGTAGGTGTGCTGGGTGGTCATTCTCCTGGTCCTCACGTCGTTCTTCCCGCAGCGCGGTTCCGCACGGAGCGCGGTTCGTCAAAGGCGTTGAAGATCCAGAGTACGGCGGCGAGGATGAGGCGCATGCGGAATATCGTCGCCCTCGACGCACCGTCCAACCTCGGCCTGCGTCCGCCGGTCCCCGGCACCGTCCCCGGCTGTCACAAGCTGGCCGGAGCCCTCCGCGAGAACCGGATCGTGCAGCGGCTCGGCGCCCTGGAGGGCGGCGTGGTCGTCCCGCCGCGCTACGACCGGGGTGACTGGCAGGAGGGCGACGGCGTCTTCAACGCCGCCGCGCTCGCCACGTACACCCGCACTCTGGCGGACCGGATCGAGCGCCACGTACGGGCCGGTGACTTCCCGCTCGTCCTCGGCGGTGACTGCTCGATCCAGCTCGGCGCCTCGCTCGCCCTGCGCCGCATCGGACGCTACGGGCTCGCCGCCGTCGACGCCTCCCCCGACTTCCGCCACCCCGGCAACTCCGACGGCGTCGGTGCCGCGGGAGGCGAGGAGCTGGCCCTCGCGACCGGGCGCGGCCAGGCCGACCTCACCGACCTGGAGGGCCTGGGGCCCTACCTCCGCGAGGAGGACGTCCGGCTCTTCGGCATCCGTGACGCGTACCAGGACGATCCCGAACTCGTCGAGCTGCGCGCCCTGAAGGTCCCCGTCGTCACCGTCGCCGACCTGCGCGCCTGGGGCCCGGCCGACCTCGCCGCCGCCACGGTCACGGCGTTCGGGGCCCCGGAGCTCGACGGCTTCTGGGTGCACCTGGATGCCGACGTCCTCGACCCCGCCGTGATGCCGGCCGTCGACAGTCCCGACCCCGAAGGCCTCTTCCCCGACGAACTCGTCCCCCTGCTGCGGACCTTGGTCCGCGCCGAGCGCTGCGTCGGGCTCAACGTCACGATCTACGACCCCGATCTCGACCCCGACGGCACCGCCGGAGCGCTGCTCACGGACGTCGTGGTCGCCGCCTTTGCCGAAGCCTGACGGACAGACCCCCTGGTCGGCCGCCCGTCCGCCGTGTTCCATGGCCGACATGACGACCGTACGACGTGCCGTAGTGACCCTGCCCGCCGCCCCGTTGGGCCCGGACAACCCGCTGCCCGCCCTGCGCACCCTCGACGGGACCCCGACGGTCGACGCCCGGGCCGCGGAGGGGCTGCCGCGTGACATGGCCCGGCAGCTCGGGTACGCACCCCTGCGCACCGTGCTGCCCGTCCCGGTCCGGGACGGCTACGAACGCGAGCGCGTGGACACGGAACTCGACGCGATCGTCGTCGAGAACGACCGGCTGCGCGCGACCGTGCTGCCCGGCCTGGGCGGTCGCGTCCACTCCCTGCGCCACAAGCCCAGCGGTCGTGAACTCGTGCACCGCAACCCGGTGTTCCAGCCCGCCGCCTTCGCCCTCAACGGCGCCTGGTTCGCCGGTGGCATCGAGTGGAACATCGGCGCCACCGGCCACACCACCCTCTCCTGCGCGCCGCTGCACGCCGCGATCGTCCCGTCCCCAGACGGCGGGAAGATGCTCCGGCTGTGGGAGTGGGAGCGACTGCGCGACCTGCCCTTCCAGGTCGACCTGTGGCTTCCGGAGGGCTCCGACTTCCTCCACGTGGGCGTGCGGATCCGCAACCCGCACGAGCGGGCCGTCCCGGTCTACTGGTGGTCCAACACCGCCGTCCCGGAAGCCCGCCGGGTCCTCGCCCCCGCCGACGGGGCCTGGTTCCACGGATACGAGCGGGGCCTGCGCCGCGTCACCGTCCCGCGCGGGGATGACGGCGCGGACCACACGTACCCGGAGCACGGCGCCCTGCCCGCCGACTACTTCTACGACCTCGCCGATCCGCAGCGGCGATGGATCGCCGCCGCCGACGACAGCGGCGCGGGGCTCGTCCAGACGTCGACCGACCTGCTGCGCGGGCGCAAGCTGTTCCTCTGGGGCTCGTCCCGCGGCGGGCGGCGCTGGCAGCGGTGGCTCACGGAACCCGGCGCGCCCGGCTACGCCGAGATACAGGCGGGTCTCGCCCGTACCCAGCTGGAGCATCTGAAGCTGGAGGGCGGAGCGGAGTTCAGCTGGCTGGAGGCGTACGGGCCGCTGGCCGCCGAGCCCGGGGCCGTGCACGGAGAGGACTGGGCGGCGGCCCGTGCGGAGGTGGAGCGGTCCCTGGAGTCCGCCCTGCCGCGCGCGGCCGTCGACGCCGCCCACGAGGCGTGGCGGAACGGCTCTGCGGACGCCGAACCGGTGACGGTGCTCGGCGTCGGATCGGGCTGGGGAGCCCTCGAAGTCCTCTGCTCGGGGCATGAGCTGCCCGGTACGCCGTTCCCCGAGTCGACCCTGGGGGAGGAGCAGAAGCCCTGGCTGGAGCTGCTCCGCACCGGCGCCCTGCCACCGTCGGCCGACGGCGCCGTCCCCGGCCCGCCGCTGGTCGCGGACCACTGGCGGGACATGCTGGAGACAGCTCCCGCCACGGCTCCGACCGAGTACCACCTCGGGCTCGCGCAATGGCGCGCCGGCGATCTCGCCCAGGCCGTACGGAGCTGGGAGCGCGGGCTCCGGCAGGAGGGCATGCGCTGGCCCCTGCTCTACTGCCTGGCCGTCGCCGACCGGGACGGCGGACACCCGGTGCGCGCCGCCGAACGGTACGCCGAGGCCTTCGATGCCCTGCCCGCCGAGGCCGACGAGGTGCTGACCGGGGCCCTGGGCCGCGAGGCCCTCACCGCGCTCCTGGCGGCCGGGAGTGTCGCCGGGGCCCGCGCGCTCCGTGACGCCCTGCCGGAGGCGGTGCGCGCCCGTGGCGCGTTCCGTCTCCTGGAGGCCCGCCTCCTCCTCGCCGAGGGCAGGAAGGCCGAGGCCCGTGCCGTCTTCGACGAGGGCTTCGAGGTGGCGGACCTGGGGGAGGGCGCCGAGACCCTGGGCGAGGTCTGGTCGTCCCTGACGGACGAGCCGCTGCCGGACTTCTACGAGTTCCGTATGCGTCCCTGAGCCCCCCGGTGCCGGCCGGTCCCGCCGGCCCCCGGAGGTCCCCGCCGGCGTTCTCCCGGTCAGAAGATGTGCTGGCCGGGGGTGAGGACGCCGTCGGGGTCGTAGCGGTGCCGCGCGGCCTCGAACTCGTCCCAGAAGCCGCCGAAGTGGCGCACCCAGTCGTCCTTCGTGAGCGGGACCGACCCGATGGGGTACCAGCAGCCCCCCGCCTCGACCGTGGTGTCGTACTGGCGGCGGTTCGCGGCGACCATCTCCTCGGCGGAGTCCGCACCCGGGGAAGCGGTCCTGAGGATCGAGAAGAGGTAGGCGAGCTCCTCGCCCGGCATGACCGGAAGCGGGGTGCGGCACTTGGCGGTGAGCACCGGGTAGAGCAGGATGACCGCGCTCGCTCCGATGGCCTGGGGCTTGAGTCCGGCGAGCGTCTCGGTGACGACGCCGTTCACCGCGGAGGCGGGGAGCAGACCGTCGTACCAGGGGTGGGGGCGTGTCCACTCGCCCATGGCCGTGAGGACGTCCACCGTCTCGGCGAGCCGGTTGACGAAGTCGAGGTACGGGACGTCCTGGGCCTCGACGGAGGCGGCCCCGAGGTCGTCCGTGAGCCGGGCGTCGTCGGCGGTGGTTCCGTCGTGGGAGGCCGCCTCCATCATGTACGTCCAGCCGTCCGGGGTGGGCAGGGCCTGACCGACGAGGTAGTCGAACCGCCCTTCGCCGATCAGCTGGGCCTGCCGGGCCGTGAGTTCCGTGACGCTTCGGAACATCAGGGTGTAGAGCCGGACCGAGCGGGGCGCGGGGATCAGGGCGAGCGTGGCGCGGGTGATGATCGCGCACTGACCGAGGCCGCCGAGGGCGGCGCGGAAGAGGTCGGGGCGCTCGGCGGGGGAACAGGTGGCGATCTCTCCCTCTCCGGTCACGACCTGGAGTTCGAGCACGTTGTCGGCCTGCGTGCCGTGGTGGCCGATCTGCCCGCCCAGGCCTCCGGCCGACAGGGTGCCGCCGACGGACAGCTCCAGGTAGTCGGTGAAGGCCGGCGGGGTGAGGCCGCGGGCCAGGGAGGCCCGGACCACGGAGCTCCAGAGCGCCCCGGCCTGGACCACGGCGGTGTCGTCGCGGACTTCGACGGAATCCAGCGAGCCGAGGTCGACGACCAGCCCGGAGGGGACCTGTGCCTGACCGTTGGTCGAGTGTCCCTGGCCGCGGGGGGCGACCTTCAGCCCGCGCTGCCGGCAGTGGCGCACCATCGTGGCGACGTCCTCGACCGAGCCGGCTCGGAGGACCGCGGCGGGCGGCCGACGGACCAGGCCGCCGAAGTCGCCGGACGCCGCGTCCAGTGCGGCGGAGTCGAAGCGCAACTCCCCGTCCAGCGCGGGAACCGCCTCGAAGGCGGCAGGGGCTGCGCCCGCACCGTCGGCCGGGCCGGGCTGTGACTCAGGGAGATGAGGAGGCGTCATGGTGACTCCAGATCGACGTGGTGAAAGGAACTCGGCATGAGTGCACAGTTCCCTCACAATGTGATCATTTTTCGGCCGAACTGGTCATCGGATTTCTCGAATGTCAACCTCGGTTGACACGGTGGATGGTGTCAACGTAGGTTGACACCATGACCGATGCGACCGATCTCGCGGCGCGGGCGGGTGACCGGGATCCCCGGGTCGGCCTGCGCGCCGTGTCCGCCCTGAGGCGGCTCCTCGAACAGTTGGAGGCCGTCCAGGTCCGCAGTGCCCGCGCACAGGGCTGGTCCTGGCAGGAGATCGCGGCCGAGCTGGGAGTGAGCCGTCAGGCCGTGCACAAGAAGTACGGGAGGCATTGATGTTCGAGCGATTCTCGGCAGGGGCTCGGGCCGCGGTGATCGAGGCCGTGGAGCTGGCCCGGCGCGGCCGGGCCGCCGCGGTCACCGAGGAGCACCTGCTGCTCGCGATGCTCGACGCGGAGGGGACCAAGGCGTCCTTCGTGCTCCGGGCCCTCGGCGCGACCGACCGGCGTGCCTCGCTGGAGGCGGGGCTCTCCGTCGCTCATCGGCGGGGCGGCCTGTCGAAGGCCGACATGGAGGCGCTCGCGGGTCTCGGGATCGACGTGCCGGAGATCGTCGCCCGCGTCGAGGAGGCCCACGGCCCAGGGGCCCTCGCGGACGACCGTGAGGGGGGTTCCCGGCGCTTCGGAAGGCCCGCGTTCAGCCGGGAGGCGGCGAGCGTCCTGGAGCGCGCCCTGCGGATCTGCCTGGGCCGGCGCGAGGCGGCGATCGGCGACGAACACCTGCTGCTGGCCCTCACCGCCCGTCCGGGCGTCGTCGCCGAGGTCCTCGCCGACCACGGCGTCACCTACGCGGCGGTGGAACGCGCCCTCGGGCAGGGTGCGTCCTCCGCCTGAGCCGTATGCGACCGCGCCGTCGTGTCAGGGAAGGGGATCGCCCGACGCCCGCCGCCTGCTGCGGGCGGCTCAGGACCGCCGGTCGACGTACTCGAAGACCGAACCGTCCGGGTGGACCGCGATCAGGTTGCGGCCCACCGGCGTCGGGACCGGGCCGGCCAGGATCTTGGCGCCCGCCTCCGCCAGCGCGGTGAACGCCGCGTCCACGTCCTGGACGGAGATGGTCGCGGCGACCTTGCGCAGGACCTCCAGCTCCGCCTCCGGCCCGCTCATCAGGAGGAAGCAGCCGACGGCCGCCACCGACACCCCGCCCCGCTCGAAGCGGAGGGCGGGGGAGCCGGTGAGCCGCTCGTAGAAGTCCACGGCCGGTTCGAGCTCGTCGACGCAGACACGAAGAGTGGTCCCCAGAATCTCCATGCGGACGAGCCTAGTTGAGGATCAGGAGACCCGGCAGAGGATCTCGCCGTGCGGGACCATGAACCAGGCGTCCTCCTGCCGGCCCCACTCGCGCCACGCCTCGGAGATCGCGTTCAGCGTGTCCGGCGTCGCGTGGCCGCCCTCCACCACCAGCTTCGCGTAGACCGACTCCGTCGTCCGGTCCGCCCACAGCCCGCTCCACCACGCCCGCTCCTCCGGCGTCGCGTAGCACCACGTGGCGGCCGTCGTCGTGACGTCCGTGAACCCCGCCCGCCGTGCCCAGGAGAACAGCCGCCGCCCGGCGTCCGGTTCGCCGCCGTTGGCCCGCGCGACCCGGTGGTACAGCTCCTGCCAGACCTCCAGGGCGGGCGGCTGCGGGTACCAGGCGAAGGCGGCGTAGTCGCTGTCCCGTGCGGCGACCACGCCGCCCGGACGGCAGACGCGCCGCATCTCGCGCAGCGCCCGCACGGGGTCGCCGACGTGCTGCAGGACCTGGTGGGCGTGGACGACGTCGAAGGAGTCGTCCGGGAAGTCCAGGGCGTGGACGTCCGCGACCCTGAACTCCACGTTCTTCACGCCGCGTTCGGCCGCCACGGCACGCGCCTTGTCCAGGATGTCCTCGGCGGCGTCGACCGCGGTCACCCGCCCCGGCGCGACCAGCGCCGCCAGATCCGCGGTGATCGTGCCCGGGCCGCAGCCCACGTCCAGGACGTCCAGGCCGGGCCGCAGCTCGGGCAGCAGATACGCCGCGGAGTTCGCGGCGGTGCGCCAACTGTGCGAGCGCAGCACCGACTCGTGGTGCCCGTGGGTGTACACGGCGGTCTCGTGAGGACTGGACTCTTCGGCGGCATGCGTCATGACCGGACTCCCTCATGTGAGTGGGTACGGCAACGGTACGCGCATCACCCGCATGGTGAGACCGAAATCTCGCCATATGGACGACGATCATGGTCGGCTCAGGTGAACAAGCGCCTCCGGTAACGGAGTTCGTCGAGGGTCCGGCCCGCCGTCGTGTCCTGGACGACCGTTCCGTCCGGCCGCCAGCCCGCCGCCTCGTAGAAGCGGCGCCCCCGTGCGTTGCCCGCGAGGACCCACAGCGCCGCCTCGCGGAACCCGTCCGCGGCCAGCGCCTCCTCGGACGCGGCGAGGAGACCCCGGCCCACCCCCGAGCCCCACACCTCCGGGAGCGCGTAGAGCGCGGCGATCTCCCCGGTCGTGGCGGCGTCGAGGTCGTCGTCCGGCCACGCCCGGAAGCAGCAGAACCCGACCACCCGTCCACCGGCCTCGGTCGCCACCAGCACCGGCGCGGGCGCAGGCGCCGCCAGCCGGGCCGACCAGACGGCGGCGCGCTCCGCGACGTCCAGACCGTCGAGGTACGGGTGCGGGAGCAGGTCGCGATAGGCCGCCTGCCAGGACCGGACATGGGCGGCGGCGATCGCCGCCGCGTCCGCGGGGAGTGCTGCACGGATCGACATGGCCCACATTCTCGACGCGTGCCGGCGCCGCAGGCGAGCGGATATCCCCGGGCATACGGGGCGCAGGCCTGGGTAGCCGGGCGGTGTGGGACCGCCGGCGGCCGGCCGCCGCCCATGCAGGCCGAGGAAGGCTTTCGATGCGGTACGAAACGATGTCCTCGCTCGCCCAACAGCTCCGTGTCGACGCCGTGCGCGCCACCGACGCGGCTGGCTCCGGCCATCCGACGTCCGCCATGTCGGCCGCCGAGATCGGCGCCGTTCTGCTCACCCGGCATCTGCGCTACGACTTCGACCGCCCCGACCACCCCGGCAACGACCGGCTCGTCCTCTCCAAGGGGCACGCCTCGCCCCTGCTCTACGCCATGTACCGGGCCGCCGGCGTCGTCGGCGAACCGGAGCTGCTGACCTTCCGGCAGGCGGGCAGCCTCCTCGAAGGCCACCCCACGCCCCGGCTGCCCTGGGTCGACGTCGCCACCGGCTCGCTCGGGCAGGGGTTGCCCGTCGGCGTCGGCATGGCGCTCGCGGGGAAGTTCCTCGACCGCGTCCCCTACCAGGTGTGGGTGGTGAGCGGCGACAGCGAGATGGCCGAGGGCTCCGTCTGGGAGGCCGTCGAGCACGCCGCGTACTGCGGTCTCGACAACCTCACCCTGATCGTCGACGTCAACCGGCTCGGCCAGCGCGGCCCCACGCGCCACCAGCACGACCTCGGCGCCTACGCCGGCCGCCTGGAGGCCTTCGGCTGGCACACCGTACGGATCGACGGCCATGACGTGCAGGCCGTCGACGAGGCCCTTCGCGAGGCGCGCGCGACCGTCGGCCGGCCCACGGCCGTCCTCGCCGCCACCCGCAAGGGCCGTGGCGTGGCCGCCGTCGAGAACCGCGAGGGCAAGCACGGCAAGCCACTCCCCGACGCCGAGGCCGCCATCACCGAGCTCGGCGGGTACCGGGACCTGAGCGTCCGCGTGACCGACCCGCCCGCCGCCCTGGTGTCCCGGCCGGCCCCCGGCGGCGCGCCGGACCTCCCGACGTACGACCGGGGCGAGAAGGTCGCCACCCGGGACGCCTACGGACAGGCTCTCGCCGCCCTCGGGCAGGCACGCGGCGACGTCGTCGCGCTCGACGGCGAGGTCGGCGACTCGACCCGCACCGAGAAGTTCGCCAACGCGCACCCCGAGCGCTACTTCGAGTGCTGGATCGCCGAGCAGCAGCTCGTCGGGGCCGCCGTCGGCCTCCAGGCGCGCGGCTATGTCCCGTACGCCTCGACCTTCGCCGCGTTCCTCACCCGCGCCCACGACTTCATCCGCATGGCCGCCGTGAGCAGAGCCGGGATCAACCTGGTCGGCTCGCACGCCGGTGTCTCGATCGGTCAGGACGGGCCGAGCCAGATGGGACTCGAGGACCTGGCGATGATGCGCTCGGTCCACGGCAGCACCGTCCTCTACCCGTGCGACGCCCACCAGACGGCGCGGCTCGTCGCGACCATGGCCGACCTGGACGGCGTCCGCTACCTGCGCACCACGCGCGGGGCCACGCCCGTGGTCTACGGGCCGGACGAGGAGTTCCCGGTCGGCGGGAGCAAGGTGCTCCGCAGCCACGGCGAGGACGACCGGGCGACGATCGTGGCGGCGGGGGTGACCGTGCCGGAGGCCCTGAAGGCCGCCGACCGGCTGGAGGGCGAGGGGCTGCCGGTGCGGGTGATCGACCTCTACTCGGTCAAGCCCGTCGACACCGCGACCCTCGACGACGCGGCGGGGACGACCGGCTGCGTCCTGACCGTGGAGGACCACCGGCCCGAGGGCGGTCTCGGCGACGCCGTGGCCGAGGCGTACGCCAACGGCCACGGCGGGGTGCCCCGCCTGGCCCGGCTCGCCGTCCGCTCCATGCCCACGTCGGCGACCCCGGACGAGCAGCTCCATGACGCGGGCATCGACGCGGACGCGATCGTCTCCGCGGTCGAGCTGATGCTCGAACGGGTCCTGGTCCGCTGAGCGCGTACGCGGTCCACGCGTCCCGCCCCGCTCGGCCCGGCGCTCACCCGAACGGCCCTGCGCGTCCCCACCGGGGACGGGGACCCGGCCTCCCGGGGCGGCGGGGCGGGGCCTCCGGCAGCTCAGCCCCCGGCTCCGGCGGCGCACGACCCCGCACCCGCTCCCGTGTCCGCGGCCATGTCCGCGGCCGGGTCGGTCCCCTCCGGAGCGGCGAACCCCCGTCAACCTTCGTATAAAGGGCATTGAGGCGCCGTACGGGGCGGCGGCCGGTGTTCGGGAGGTGCGGGAGATGCGGCAGACGGCCCCGGAAGGGCGCGGCCCGGTGCGCTACGGACCACCCGCCCCGGAGCCCGGTCTGCCCGTGCTGCCCGGGCTCGCCGCGATCCTGGCCGCCGCCGCGGGGCGCACCGCCGTCGAACCGCCCGGCGGCGGACCCGTGCTCCGCGAGGCCGCGAGCGGCTACTGGTGGCGGCGCGGCCTGCGGACCCACGCCGAGGACGTCGTCGCCGCGCCCGGTGCCCAGCCCCTCATGCTCGCCCTGATCGCCGCCCACGGTGGCGACATCCTGCTGCCCCGGCCCTGTCCCGCCTGGTGGACCCCGCAGGCCCGGCTCCTCGGCCGCCCCGCCTACCACGTACCCACCCCCGCCGAATGCGGCGGCGTGCCGGACCCGTACGCCCTCCTCGAAACCGTCCGGAGGGTCCGCGCGGAGGGCGGCCGGCCACGGCTGCTGCTGCTCTCCGTCGCCGACGACCCCACCGCCACCGTCGCCCCGCCCGAGCTGGTCCGCGAGGCGTGCGAGGCCGCCGTCGCCGAGGGACTGCACATCATCAGCGACGAGACCTGGCGCGACACCCTGCACCGCCGCCACGACACCGTGGTCCTCAGCCCCGCCGAGATGTGTCCCGACGACGTGACCGTCCTGTACGACCTGGCCGGCGCCCTCGCCCCGGCCGCCTGGCCCTGCGCCGTTGCCCGCTTCCCGCCCACCGGCCCCGACCGTGCCGACCGGTACACCGACCCGCGCGCCCGCACCCTGGACATCCTCACCGCGCTCGGTGCCTTCGTCGCCGGACCCGTCGCCCCCGCCGCCGCCCACGCCCTCGACGAGCCGGAGGAGGTCGCCGTACGGGCCTCCCTCGCCGCGGCCCTCTACGCGCGCGTGGGCACCGCCGCCCACCGCGCCGTCCTCGGCGCGGGCGCCCTCGCCAGGCCGCCCCAGGCCGGCCGGCACCTCTACGCGGACCTGGGACCGCTGCGGTCCGGACTCGCCGCGCGGGGCGTCACCGACTCCATGGAGCTGGAGAACCACCTCGGCCGGCGGCTCGGCACCCCCGTCCCCGGCGGCCACCGCTTCGGCGACGAACTCGGCGCGCTGCGGGTGCGTTTCGACACCGGCGCCTTCCTCGGCTCGACCGAGGAGGAGCTCACGGAGGCCCTCACCTCCGCGAACCCGGTCGAACTGCCGCACGTGGAAAGCGCGTTGATGTCATTCGGAGAGGCTCTGGAGGAACTCCGGTGACACGACCGTCCCGACGAACCGCGTAGAACGGAGCCCGCAGATGACGGAACGGACGGCACGGCCGACGCAGGCCCCGCACTCCGTACGCGACGGCCGGACCACCACCGCCCCTACCCCCGCCGCCACCCCCGCGCCCGTCCCGTCCCCGGTCCTCCAGCCCCTCGGCCGGATCCGGACCGACTGGCCCCGCTCCTTCGTCGAGCGCCTCACCGCCCCGCTCCCCGGCGTCCGCGCCATGGCCCGGCTCGCCCGCGAAGGCGCCGTGCGCCCCGACGCCGAAGGGCTCCGCGACATCCCGCTGCTGCCCTTCGCCCCCGGCCCGCTGCCCGACGCCGGCCCCGACACCCTCGCCGTCACCTGGGCGGGCCACGCGAGCTGGATCCTGCGCGTCGGCGGCCTCACCGTGCTCACCGACCCCGTCTGGTCCCGCCGCATCCTCGGCACCCCCGCCCGGATCACCCCCGTCGGGGTCCGCTGGGAGGACCTGCCGCCCGTGGACGCCGTCGTCATCAGCCACAACCACTTCGACCACCTCGACGCCCCCACCCTCCAGCGCCTGCCCAGGGAAACCCCCGTCTTCGTCCCCGCCGGTCTCGGCCGCTGGTTCGTCCGCCGCCGGTTCAGCCGCGTCACCGAGCTCGACTGGTGGGAGGCGGCCGAACTCGACGGCGTGCGGATCGAGTTCGTCCCCGCCCACCACTGGTCCAAGCGGACCCTCCTGGACACCTGCCGCTCCCTGTGGGGCGGCTGGGTGCTCACCGACCGCGCCGGGCACACGGTGTACTTCGCCGGAGACACCGGCTACGGCCACTGGTTCGCCGAGATCGGCGCCCGGCACCCCGGGCTCGATCTCGCCCTGCTCCCGATCGGCGCCTACGACCCGCGCTGGTGGCTCAGCGACGTCCACACCGACCCCGAGGAGGCCGTCCGGGCCTTCCAGGACCTCGGCGCCCGCCGGATGGCGCCCATGCACTGGGCGACGTTCGTGCTCTCCTCCGAGCCGGTCCTGGAACCGCTCACCCGGGTCAGAGCCGCCTGGGAGCGGGCCGGGCTGCCCCGCGAGGACCTCTGGGACCTCCCGGTCGGCGGCTCACGCGTGCTCGTTCCCTGACCCGCCGCCCCGCCCGGAACCCCGTACCCGATGCCCCGCTCCCCGTACCCGCCGCCACAGCGCCGGAGCCAGGCTGATCAGGACCGTGAGCGCCACCGCCGCAAGCACGCCCTGCCACGGCTCCGGAAACAGCGAGCCGCCCAGGATGCCGATCAGCCCGTACGTCGCCGCCCAGGCCAGGCAGGCCGGCAGGTCCCCGCGCACGAACCTCCGCAGCGGCACCTCCGCGAGGAGGCACGCCAGCATCACCGGGATCCGGCCCGCGGGAATCAGACGGGACAGCACGAGCACCGACACCTGATGCGTGTCGAGCTTCTCCTGCGCCTGTGCGAGCCGGTCGGGGGCCGCCCGCCCCCGCAGCACCGACAGCCACCGGGAGCCGTTCTTCGAACGGACCCCGCGCTGTCCCAGCCAGTACAGCGCCACATCCCCCAGGAGCGCGGCGGAGGCCGACACCAGGAAGACGGCGAGCAGGGTGAGGGGAGCCGTCTGATGGAAGGCGACCACCGCCGCAGAGCTGACGATCGCCCCTGTCGGTACGACCGGCACCAGCGCCCCGAGCGCCACGAGCAGGAAGAGGGAGGGGTAGCCGACCGCGTGCTGGGTCGACTCGGTCGGCAGGTCGCCCGCCGCGCGCAGCAGAGCGTCTATCACCGGGCGACCTCGGGCCGCACGCTCTCGCCGTGTCCGAGCAGATGCACCGCCACCTTCGGCGCGAGCCGCGCCGCGTGCCGCACGAACTCCTCGCCCG
The DNA here is from genome assembly GCF_043089925.1 of Streptomyces sp. NPDC013457. Classification (NCBI taxonomy): domain Bacteria; kingdom Bacillati; phylum Actinomycetota; class Actinomycetes; order Kitasatosporales; family Streptomycetaceae; genus Streptomyces; species Streptomyces sp. NPDC013457. Next base: position 1,020,241 of record NZ_JBICBL010000001.1, on the reverse strand, counting down.
GTGCGTGGAACTCGTGCGGTCGCACGGCGTCCATCCCGATCGGCCAGTACGTGCCGTAGTGCACCGGGACCGCCGCCGCCGGGCAGAGCTCCGCGAGCGCCCGCGCCGCGCGCCCCGCGTCCAGATGGCCGTGACCCAGATACGGCCCCCAGCCGCCGACCGGCAGCAGCGCCACGTCCACCGGCCCGACCGCCTCGGCCATCCCGTCGAAGAGTCCGGTGTCACCGGCGAAGTACGTCCGCGCCTCGCCCTCGACGACGTACCCGAGCGCGGGGGCGCGGTGCGGCCCGACGGGCAGGCGCCGTCCGTCGTGCAGCGCCGGAACGGCCCGTACCGTCACGCCCTCCACCGTCACCGAGTCACCGGGGCCGACCTCCGTCAGCCGCAGCCCCCGCCCGTGGAGCCGGCGCAGGCCCGCCACCGACGCGGGCGCACCCCGCGGCACGATCAGCCGCGTCCCGGGCGTCAGGCGGGCGAGCGACGGCAGATGCAGATGGTCGGCGTGCAGATGGGAGACGAGCACCGCCTCGGCGCGCCCGGCCTCGGGCGGCGGCAGCGCGCCGCGCCTGCGCCGTAGATGCGCCAGCCGGCGGGCGAAGAGCGGATCGGTGAGGAAGCGGACCCCGGAGTCCTCGACCGTGCAGGTGGCATGACCCCACCAGGTGACCTCCACCGGCCCGCCGCCCTTCCGCTCGGCACTCCACTTGTCACGAGGGTAAATGTCCGAAGCGGGCGACGCGGGGCGTCTACGGTGGTTCGCGGGGGTAGCCATCCGTCAGCAAGGGGATGGGAGTCGCGGTGAGCACGATGGGGACGACCTGCAATTCGGCGCAGTGTCCGCGCTGCGGGGGCGTCCTCGCCGTCACCCAGGACGGCTGGAGGATCTGCCACACCTGCGGCTACTCCTCACCGCCCTGAGGTCCGGCCGGACCCCCCGGAGGGTCCTCCTCGGGTCCCCGCGATCGGAGTAGGGTCGGGCCATGGACGACGTTCGGGTGGCGGCGATCGCCAGCCTCACCCCGCTCGAGGAACTCGACAGCGACCCCTTCCTGGTCGACACACGAAGCCAGCACGCCATGTGCGCCCGCTGGGCCCTGGACAAGGGCTACGTGGTGGCGAGACAGCTGCTCTTCTACGGGATCCGGCCCGACCACGCGGCGCTCTGGGCGGACGTGGACGACGGCCACGTCGACCTCTTCGTCGCGCCCAACGAACGCGTCCTGTCCCGGGCGTTGACCGACGTGCCGGGGTTCGTCGCGGAGTGCGGGCGCCGTGGCGTACGACTGGAGACCGCGGGTCTCGACGAGCCGTCGTACGACGCCGCGGCCAAGGCCGACGTGCACCGCCGCCTCTCCATGCCCACCGCCGGCTACGACGGCTGTTAGAGGGCGCCCCGCCGGGCGCCCCGCCGGGCGCGAGGCTCCGCCCTGGCTGCGCCCTGCCCCGCCCTGGCTGCGCCCCCGGGGCGATGTGCCACGCTGGAGGCAGGTAACGGGTGAAGGGTGAACCACGCGTGGGTGACGGGCGATGGCGTACCGCCGGCCGCTGGCGGACCGCGGGGAGCGCCCTGGTGCGGGTGATCGTGGTCTGGGCGGTCTCCACCCTGACCATGCTGGCCCTCGCCGGACTGCTGCCCGACTTCGAACTCCAGTCGCCCGACGGCGACAGCATCACCCGCACCGCCCTCACCGCCGTATGGGCCGCCGGCGCCTTCGGTCTCCTCGGCGCGCTGGTGTGGCCCGTCGTCGTCCGCGCCCTGCTGCTCGTACCGGCCCTGGTCCTCGGCCTGTTGGTCTTCTTCCTCAACGGCTCGCTGCTGCTGATCGCGCTCTGGCTGATCCCCGACGGGCGCGGCGCCGCCGACCCCGAGACCGCCGTCGTGGTCGCCGCCGTCATGTCGGCCGTCGCCTCGGCGACCTCCACCGCGCTCGCCGTGCGCGACGACGACGCCTACCGCCGCCGCCTCTACCGACTCGCCGCCCGCACGCGCCGACGGGCCGTCACCGGGGGCCCCGAGCCCGTCCCCGGCACGCTCTTCCTGCAACTCGACGGCGTCGGCCACCGGGTGCTCCGCGACGCCGTCGCCGATGGTCTGATGCCGACCGTCGCCGCCTGGCTCGACACCACCCACCGGCTCACCCCCTGGCGCACCGACTGGTCCAGCCAGACCGGCGCGAGCCAGCTCGGCATCCTGCACGGCTCCAACGAGGACGTGCCCGCCTTCCGCTGGTACGAGAAGGACACCGGCCGGCTGATGGTCTCCAACCGGCCCGCGAGCGCCGTCGAGCTCCAGCGACGGGCCATAGCCCGCACCGGGGAAGGCGGGCTGCTCACCGTCGACGGCGCCTCGCGCGGCAACCTGTTCAGCGGCGGCGCCGACCAGCTCGCGCTCGTCCTGTCGATGGCCGCCCGCCGAGGCCGCCGCAACCGTTCCCGGGCCGGCTACTTCGCGTACTTCTCCGACCCGGCCAACGCCGTCCGCACGGCCGGCTCCTTCGTCGCGGAGGCCGTCCGCGAGGTGTCCCAGTCGACGCGGGCGCGGCTGCGCAAGCAGACCCCGAGGGTGTCGCGCGGCGGCACCTATCCCTTCATCCGGGCCTTCGCCACCGTCGTGGAACGGGACGTGGTCGTGGCAGCGGTGATCGGGGACCTGCTGGCCGGGCGGACCGCCGTCTACGCCGACCTGGTCGCGTACGACGAGGTGGCGCACCACTCGGGCCCGCACGGCCACGACACCGACCGGGTCCTCGCCCGCCTCGACCGCTCGATCGCGCTGATCGCCAAGGTCGCGGAGCACGCGCCCCGCCCGTACCGGATCGTGCTCCTCTCCGACCACGGCCAGAGCCCCGGCGCGACGTTCGAGGGGGTGTACGGGCTGTCCCTGCGGGATCTCGTACGCGCCGGGTGCGGGCTGCCCGTGCCGCGCCGCGTCCGGCGCACCCGCTGGGGGCACCCCCAGACGGAGCCCGGGGGTGGCTCCGAGGCCCGGGTCGCGGCCCGTGACGCGCTGCGCAGCGCCCTGCACCGGCCGGTCGGCGAGGACGGGGAAGGGGTGGGCGAGCCGGTGGGCCCGCGCGAGCGGGACGAGGCCGAGCCGATCGTGCTCGCCTCGGGAAACCTGGGGCTGATCTCGTTTCCCGGAGTGCCGCACCGGCTGACCCGCGAGGAGATCGACCGCCGCCACCCCGGGCTGCTGCGTACTCTCGCCGACCATCCCGGCGTCGGCTTCCTGCTCGTCGCGAGCGCCGAGCACGGTTCGGTCGTCCTGGGGCGCGACGGGGCGGAGGTACCGGTCGCCGAACTCGCCGACGACGGGCCGCTCGCGGTCTTCGGGCCTGGCGCGGCGGACGCGGTCCGGCGCACCGACCGCTTCCCGCACGTCGCCGACATCATGGTCAACTCGATGTACGACCCCGCCAGGGGCACGGTCCACGCCTTCGAGGAGCAGATCGGCTCGCACGGCGGCCTCGGGGGCGAGCAGGGACGTCCCTTCCTGCTCTCGCCCGTGGACCTCTCCGCGCCGGTGCGGGACGGGGGCGAGCTGGTGGGCGCGGAGCAGCTGCACCAGGTCCTGAGGCGCTGGCTGCGGGAGTGCGCGGGTCCGCAGGTGCCGCTGGAGATTTCCCCGCCCGGCGGCGGTGCGGAAGCGTTTCTTCCGGTTGACGGGCCGGTCGTACGGGAGAAAAAGAGCTGATTTGGTGGTGCGTCTCACGTGCCGGACCATGTCCGGGTTTGCACGACGAGAGGCGCACCACCCCCATGAGCACGGCCCTGTCCGACCGGTCCACGGTCGATGTCCCGGACACCTCCGACACCTCAGCCACCTCGGAAACCTCAGTCACCTCCGAGACGTCCGGCGGCCACGGGGAACGGAACAAGCACGCCCGGCGGTTCGGACTGCCGATCGCCACGGCCCTGGTCATGGGCAACATCATCGGCGGCGGAATCTTCCTGCTTCCCGCCTCCGTCGCCCCGTACGGCACGATCAGCCTGGTCGCCTTCGGCGTCCTCACACTCGGGGCCATCGCCCTCGCCCTCGTCTTCGGCCGGCTCGCCCACCGCCACCCGCAGACCGGCGGACCCTACGTCTACGCCCGTGCGGCCTTCGGCGACTTCGCCGGCTTCCTCGCCGCCTGGTCGTACTGGATCACCGCCTGGGTCTCCAACGCGGCCCTCGCCGTGGCCGCCGTCGGCTACCTCGACGTGCTGATGCCCGTCCACGAGTCGACGGCCGCCACCATCGCCGCCGCGCTCACGCTCCAGTGGCTGCCGGCGCTCGCCAACCTCGCGGGCACCCGCTACGTCGGCGCCGTCCAGCTGGTGGCGACCGTCCTCAAGTTCGTCCCGCTCCTCCTGGTCGCCGTCGGCGGGCTGTTCTTCTTCGACAGCGCCAACCTCGGGCCCTTCCAGGCCGGGGACGGCGGCGCGCTCGGCGCGGTCTCCGCCTCCGCGGCGATCCTGCTCTTCAGCTACCTCGGCGTGGAGTCCGCGGCCGTCAGCGCCGGCGAGGTCCGCGACCCGCGGCGCAACGTCGGCCGTGCCACCGTCCTCGGCACCCTGGGCGCGGCCGCGATCTACCTCCTCGGCACGGTCGCCGTCTTCGGCACGGTCGCCCACGACCGGCTGGTCGACTCCTCCGCACCGTTCTCGGACGCCGTGAACGCCATGTTCGGCGGCTCGTGGGGCGGCACGGCCATCGCCTGCATGGCCCTCGTCTCCATGCTGGGCGCGCTCAACGGCTGGACGCTGCTCAGCGCCCAGACCCCGTACGCGGCGGCGCGCGACGGGCTCTTCCCGAGCGTCTTCGCGCGCAAGCGGCGCGGCGTCCCGACGATCGGCGTGATCGTGACCGTCGTCCTCGCCTCGCTCCTGACGGTCTACAACTACACGGTCGGCACCGAGGGCGTCTTCGAGATCCTGGTCCTCGTCACCACCTTCACCGCCACCGTCCCGTACCTCCTCTCCACCGCCGCCCAGATCTACTTCCTCCTCTCCGGCCGCTCCGAGCGCGTCGACCGCGGCCGTCTGGTCCGGGACGGGGTCCTGGCCGCGGCCGCCTTCGGCTTCTCCATGTGGCTGGTGGCGGGCTCGGGTTACGCGGCGGTCTACCAGGGCGTGCTGTTCCTCTTCGCCGGGGTCCTCGTGTACGCCTGGATGTCGGCGCGCAAGGCACGGCGCGAGGCGTGCGAGGAGCATCCGACGGAGCAGCAGACGGCGCGTCCGAGCGCGTGAATCCGGGCCGGCCCGCGTAGGCCGCCCGGGCGGAACCACCGCTCTCACCGGCACGTCGGGCCCTCCACGGGGCAGTACGCAAGTCCATGAGCCCCGCGCCCGAGCCCCGCACCGAACCCGCCGCCCCGGCGGGCGTGGCCCGGCGCGCCGTGCTCGTCCTGACGCTGGTGCTCGCCGCCCTGTTCGGCGTGGGCGCGGGTGCCGTCTGCCCGGCGGGCGCCGAGGCCAGGCCTGCTTCCGCGAGTCAGGCGCCCGACCTGGGCGGGGAGACGCACGAGGCCGCCGAGGCCGAGGCCACGGCGCCCGGACGGCTCCGTCGGCGGTACGGCGACATCCGCGTCCGCGTCGCGCGCCCGGCCCCGGCCGCAGTCCGGGCCGTCACCCCCGTACCCGTACCCCGCCCGCGTGGCGAGGCCCGCAGGTGCGTGGTGATGCGCTGCTGAGAGGCCCTACCTCTCCCAGCACCTCACCCCCCACCGCAAGGAGCTTCACCATGCCCGTCGACCCCTTCGTCGTGCTGCGCGCCCTGCTGCGTGCCGAGGCCGCCCGCGACGCACGCGTCGCGCCCGGAGAGCCGGAACGCGCGGCGGTCCGAGAACCCGAACCCGCACCCGCCCGCGACGAGCGCCCCGCAGGCTAGGAGGGCGCCGGCGGACCGCATTGCGGAAACGCTGCCCGGTGAGCGAGGCTGAGCCGATGACCTCGACCGACCGGCACACGCCTCCCGATCGGTCCGCCGGCCCCGCCGGCCGCCGCGCCCCACTCCCTCCGAAGGCGCTCGGGGCGCTCGGCACCCGGCTCGTCTCCGTCGCCCGACGCCCGTACTGGGACCGCCCCGACCCCGCGTACCTGATCCGCCGCTGGCCCGACCTCACCGCGCTCGGCGTCGCCACGCTCTTCTTCTGGGCCTCCCTCACCCCCTCGCTGGTCCCGCGTCCCTGGTACCTCCAGGGCGTCGTCGGCGGCATCACCGCTGCCATCGGCTACGCACTGGGTTCCTGTGCCGCCTGGCTGTTCCGGGCGCTCGTGCGCCGACGCCCCGGCGAGCGGACACGGGCCAGGTGCTGGCAGGCGTACTGGGTGATCGCCGTGGTCCTCTCGGTCCGGCTCATCTCCGAGAGCGCCCGGATGCAGCGTCAGCTCCGGGTCCTGCAAGGCCTGCCGCCCGCGCTCACCTGGCACACCCCGATGATCGCGCTCATGACGCTCGCGCTGCTGCTCGCGCTCCTCCTCGTGGCCCGCACCGTCCGGCTCGGCTCCGCCAAGCTGATCCGCCGGCTCGGCAGGCACCTGCCCAGGCCTGTCGCCTTCGCCGTCGGGGCGGTCCTCTCCACCCTCGCCGTCCTCGTCGGCGTCCGGGACGTGGTCTTCGACCGGGGAGTCGTGGACATCGCCGACCGGATCGCCGAGGCGACCAACGGCGGTACGAAGGACGGCATCCACCGCCCGGTCTCCCGGTACGTCTCCGGCGGCCCGGGCTCCCTCATCCCCTGGCAGGACCTCGGCTACCAGGGCCGCAACTTCACCGGCTCCGTCCCCACCCGCGCCCGCATCACCGCGGTGAGCGGACGACGCGCCGCCGCCGACCCCGTCCGTGTCTACATACCCTCCGCGCTGCCGGCCGCCTTCGAGGACGAACGCCCCTTCGCCGCCCAGGCCCGGCTCGCCGTCCGCGAACTGGAGCGCACCGGCGCCTTCGGCCGCCGGGTGCTCGCCGTCGCCGGCACCACCGGCACGGGCTGGGTCAACCCCAACGTGGCCGAGCCGCTGGAGTTCATGTACGGCGGAGACACCGCGATCGTCGCCGTCCAGTACTCGTACCTGCCCAGCTGGGTCTCCTTCCTCGTCGACAAGGAGAAGGCGGGCCAGGCCACCCGCGCGCTCGTCCGGGCCGTACGCGCCCGCGTCGACGCGCTGCCCGCCGAGCGGCGGCCCCAGCTCCTGGTCACCGGCGAGAGCCTCGGCGCGTACGCGATCGAGGCGTCCTTCGACGGCCCCGACGACCTCCTTGCCCGAACCGACGGGGCCCTGCTGCTCGGCACCCCGAACTTCTCCCCGATCTCGGAGGAGATCCGCCGTGACCGCGACCCCGGCAGTCCGGTGTGGCGCCCCCAGTACGAGGGCGGCGCGCGGGTGCGCTTCGCGCAGTTCCCTGCGGCCGACCTCGGCCGGCCCCCGGCCCGCTGGCAGTGGCCCCGCGCGGTCTATCTGCAGAACGCCTCGGACCCGGTCGTCTGGTGGTCGCCGGACCTCCTCCTGGACCGCCCCCAGTGGCTCGCGGACCCGCTCGGCCCGGACATCACCCCCGAGATCGACTGGTTCCCGTTCGTCGCCTTCTGGCAGACCTCCGTCGACATGGCCGTCTCGTACGGCGTGCAGGCACCGCACGGCCACCGCTACGGCGCCGGGGCCGTGGACGGCTGGGCGGCGGTGGCCCCGCCGGAGGGCTGGACGGCCGCCGACACGGCCAGGCTGCGCGCCTACATCCAGCAGCGGGACGCCGCCTACTGACGCGAAGGGGCCTCAGGCCGCGCCGTGGGCGCTCTGCGCCCGAGCGCCCCTGCCGTGGAGGAGAACCAGCGTCGTCAGACCGGCGGCGAGCAGCACCAGCGCCACCATGGCCGGGACCAGACCGACGAGCGCGCCCGACGCCAGCGCGCACACCCCGCCCACGGCGAGGACCGTCGGCCTGCGGCCCGAGGTGCGCAGCACGATCGCGGCGCCGCCGAGCAGGAAGACGCCGACACCGCCCGTCAGCGACCAGGCCACGACGCCGTGCAGCGGCTCGGCGAGGTCGTAGTGGCCGGTGTCGGCGACCTGTTGCAGGACCTTCTTCATCCCGAGCGCGCAGAGCACCACACCCGCGACCAGCGGAAGGTGCAGGAAGGTGTACACGTCCCGGGCGAACCGGGTCCGCTCGTCGCCGTCGAGCCCGGCCAGCCGGTGCTCCGCCCCCTCCGCGAGCCGCCGGAAGTACAGCGCCCAGAGCGCGGCCGAGAGCAGCAGCCCCGCAGCGGAGGCGCCCAGGACGGCGACCGTGACCGGGAGGCCGGACACCCCGACGCCCATCGCCACGATCGACTCGCCGAGCGCGATGATGACGATCAGACCGTGCCGCTCGGAGAAGTGCCCGGGGGAGTTGACCCGCCAGCCCGAGGCTCCCGTGACGTAGATCCCGCCGTAGTCGATGACCACCGCGCCCAGCCACAGCAGGAGCTGGACCTTCCCGGAGTACGCGGAGCCGATCAGCAGCAGCACCATCGGCGGAGCCACGGACAGCAGCGCCGTGCGGCGCAGCGTGGCCCGCAGGGCGGCGTCACCGGGGCTGGAGATCCAGTACGAGACCAGATGGAGCGTGCGCACGGCTCCGTAGCAGAGCACGAACAGGAGCGGAGCCGAGAGCCCGCCGGGAGCGTCCGCGAACACCTCGGGCACCACGAGCGACACGATGAAGACGACGGCCATCACGACCACGAGCACCGCGAACAGCGCACCGGAGTCGGCCCGGACGACATTGCCCAGCCACGCGAAGCAGCACCAGCACCACCACAGCAGGGCGAGCACGATCATCGCGCCGAGCACGCGGATCACCGACGGATCGGCGGCCATCAGGGCGGTGACCTGCGTGATCGCGTACACGAACACCAGGTCGAAGAAGAGCTCGGCCGGCGTCACCCGGTGTTCGTCCCCGGCAGCCACCATCCCCGCCCGGTCCCTGCGCCACGCCATGTGCGTCTCCCGCCGTCCCGTGGGCGGCCCCCGCCACCACGGCGCGAACAATACCCATACACCGCACGCGAGTTGCGGCTGGACGGCCCCCGTCCCGGCGGGGCGGTCCGGCGGCCGGGCCCCGCTCACCCGCCCGGCCGGTACACCCGCAGGTCACGTACCTCGAACGACATCTCGTCGGTGTCCGCGTCCGGTGCCGGATGGTAACGGCCCGCGCAGACCGACAGATTGACGATCAGACAGGCGTGCCAGGAGTGGCCGACCCCGCGGCGGTCGTCGAACACCCGCACGCCGTCCAGCCACCACACCACCGAACGCGCTCCGAACTCCGTCCGCAGCGTGACCCAGCCGCCGGGGCGCACCGAGGGGGAGCGGTGGTAGCGGTGGGCGCCGCGCACGCGGTTCGACAGTTCGAGCAGGTCGGGATTGTCCGGGTGGTACTCGAAGACGTCGATCTCCTGTCCGCCGTCGCGCCAGGTCCAGATCGCCGGCCAGGCCCCGGTCTCCTCGGGCAGCCGGACCCGCGCCTCCAGCACGTCCCCCGCGCGCACCTCGAACCCCTGGGGGCTGCCCTCCGTCGTCAGCAGTCCGCTGTCCCACAGCCCGTCGGCGCGGCGGGTCGCGCGGAAGACGCCGGAACGGCTGTAGGCGGGGTCCTCCACCAGGTGGTCCAGCTTGTTGTCGCCCGGGTTGACCGGACCGCCGTCGGGATAGGCCCACGAACGGCCGGCGACCCACTGCTCAGGAGAGCTGAAGTCCGCGATGAAGACCGGCTCGGAGGCCGGAGGCGAGGATGACATGGGAGGCTCCCCGGGTAGGACGGTCGTGCCACAGGCGTTCTGCCCTCAGCGGCCGCCGCCATGCGGAGTTCATCACTCCGTGTCGAGAACTCGTCACGAAGAGCAGTCGGCGGTTCGACCGGGCCCCGTCCCTGAGGTGACGGCGCCCGCATCGGGGCATAGTGGAGACACACCCCCGGTGAGGAGGTCTGCCGTGGCCCCGCCAGCATCCCCCCGAAACCTTTCCGTCGCTCTCGGCGACCACCGCGAACGCCTCATGGCCGGCGCCCGTCCGGTGGACTTCCCCGAAGGCACCCGGCTCTTCGAGGAAGGGGGAATCGCCGACCAGTTCTGGATCATCCGCACGGGTACGGTCACCCTCGACGTCCAGGTGTCCGGCCGTTCCGCCGCCGTCGTCGAGAGCGTGCGTGCGGGCGAACTGGTCGGCTGGTCCTGGCTGTTCCACCCCTATCGCTGGCATTTCGGCGGAGAGGCCATGACCCGTGTGCGGGCCTTCGAGTTCGACGCCCCCTCCGTGCGGCGGGAGATGGCCGAGGACCCGGCGTTCGGCTACGCCCTGGAGCACGCCGTGGGCCAGATGCTGGCGCACCGCCTGGTCTCCGCCCGAACCCGCCTGCTGGACCTCTACGCCCCGCACCGAAGCCGCCTGTGAGCACGGGCCCACGCGGTTCCGAACCCTCATTACCTCGCACGTAATCGACCCGCGGCAGGACCGGCGGCATCGTGGTGTCCACCGGAACTCGGCCGGCGCACTCCGGCCGGGCTCCGGCCCCACCATCAGCGGTTACGTCCCCCAAGGAGGGTGATCCGCCATGTCCCAGGCCCTGCTCGCCGGCCTCTCCCGCACCACTCGGCCCCTGTCCACGCTGCGCCGGTTCCTCGCCCTCGACGCCCTCGTCACGGGCGCCAACGGGCTCGCCTATCTCGGCGCCTCCGGGCCGCTCGGCGAGCTGTTCGGCGTCGACCCCGGGCTGCTCCTCGCCCTCGGCGCCCTCCTCACCGCGTACGCCGCCGCCGTGGCCTGGGTCGGCGGCCGGGCCCGCCCGCCCGTCCTCGGCGTCAGGCTCGTCGTCGACGTCAACGTCCTCTGGACCGTGCTGAGCGTCGTCGCGCTCGTCGCCTGGCTCGAGCCGACCACGGCGGGGACCGTGTGGACCCTGGCACAGGCCCTCACCGTCGCCGGCTTCGCCGTCCTCCAGTGGTCGGCGCTGCGCGCCGCTACCCCGTGAGCGACCGCAGATAGTCGACCGTCGCCGGGTCGGCCGGGAGCAGCGTCTCGATGGCCAGCTCGGCGACGGTCACGTCCGTCGGGGTGTTGAACGTGGAGATCGAGGAGACGAAGGACAGCACCCGCCCGTCGTGCTCGATCCGCAGCGGGAGCGCGAAGTACGGATACGGCTCCGGGTCCTCCCGGTCCCCGGGGTCCGAGGCGCCCTCCGGCAGCGGGTACGCCGCCACCTCCTCGTACAGCGTCCGCAGCGCGGGCGAGCGGGAGAGCGCGATCTGGCGCTCCATCTGGGCCAGCAGATGGCCCCGCCACTCCCGGAGGTTCCGGATCCGCGGTGCCAGCCCCTCGGGGTGGAGCGTGATCCGCATCGCGTTCAGCGGCGGCGTCAGCAGGTGCTCCGCCACGCCGGAGAGCAGCACGCCGATGCCCTCGTTCGCCGCCACCACCGTGTACGAACCGTCCACCACGAGCGCCGGATACGGGTCGTAGCCGCGCAGCAGCTGCTCGATGCCCGCCCGCAAGGTCTCCAGCTGCGGGTCGTCGAGCGCCGACTCGGTGTACTTCGGGGCGTACCCCGCCGCGAGCAGCAGCGCGTTCCGCTCCCGTACGGGCACCTCCAGGTGCTCGGCGAGGCGGAGGACCATCTCCTCGCTCGGCCGGGCCCTGCCGGTCTCGATGAAGGAGATGTGCCGGGCCGAGGAATCGGCCAGCAGCGCCAGCGCCAACTGGCTCAACCGCCGCTGCTCGCGCCAGCCGCGCAGCAGCGGCCCTACTCCCGTGTCGGTCGCGACTGTTGTCATGACCCGACGCTATCCCAGGTGTCGGCCGGGGTATCGAACCCCCGGGACCGTATCGTCACCGTGAGCAACCCCGACCGGAGGGAGTACGGACATGCCCACAGAGCCGCTGTCGCAGAAGGAGATCGAGGACCGCCTGCGAGAGCTCCCCGGCTGGTCCCTGACGGACGACCGGATCACCCGCACGTACAGCCTCGGCGACCACTTCGCGGCCACCGCGATGGTGGTCCACGTGGCGCAGATCCAGCAGGAGCTCAACCACCACTCCGATCTGACCCTCGGATACAACACGGTCGCGGTCTCCGTGAACACGCACTCCGCCGGACCCGGCATCACGGACAAGGACTTCGAACTGGCCGCCCGGGTCGACGCCGTCGCCCCCGGCCACGGCGCGAGCTGACCTCCGCGGACTAGGCTCTCCCCCATGGGGGAGACGTTGCTGGACTACGACGCCGAGGCGGACCGTTACGACGAGACGCGCGGCGGAGTCCCGCGGGCGCGGGCAGCCGCCGAGGCGGTACTGCGACTGGTGCCGCCCGGCGCCCGCACCCTGCTCGACCTCGCCTGTGGCACCGGGCTCGTCACCGAGCGGCTCACCCGCCCGGACCTGCGCGTCTACGGCGCCGACGCCGCATCCGGCATGGCGCGCAGGGCCGTTCGGCGCGTCCCGGGCGGGATCGTCCTCGCCGACGCCCGGCGGCTCCCGTTCCCGGACGCCTCCGTGGACGCGGTCAGCGCCGTCTGGCTGCTGCACCTGGTCCCCTTCACGGCCGCGATCGTCGCCGAGGCGGCCCGGGTGCTGCGCCCGGGGGGCGTCCTGATCGTCACGGTCGACAAGGACGCCGCCCACGACGTCGGCAGCGACATCGACGCCGTCCTCGCGTCGCACCGTTCCTACGAGGCGAGCACCGACCGGGCCGATCTGGTCGCGGCCCACGCGGCCGCGCACGGCCTCGAACCGGCCGGCGCCACCCGTTTCACCGGCCACGGCCAGGGCAACACCCCGCGCGCCACCGTCGAGAAGCTGCGCCGCGGCTACTTCGCCTCGTGGTTCGGCGGCTCCCCGGAGACGGCGGCCGCGCTCGCCGCCGAGCTCGGCGCACTGCCGGACCAGGACCGCCCCCGTGACGACCCCGATTACCGGCTCGTGTCCTACCGGCGCCCCGTCAGGCGCGTCTGAACTCCATCACCCAGTTCGTCACCCACTCCCCGCCGTCGACCGCGAACGCCTGCTCCCAGCGCGCCGTGCCGGCCGAGATGCCCGACCAGCGGAAGCGCACCCGCACGTCCGTGCCGGCATAGGTGTCCACACCGTGGAACTCCCCGGTGCCGTCCTCGGACCACCGCCCCCTGACCGGCGGTTCGAGGCGGCCCGTACGGCTGTTGGACCAGTTCAGGGTCCACTCGCCCGTCTCGGGTTCGTACAGCCTCAGCGTCAGCCCGCTGAACCCCTTCGACGGGAAGACGATCTCGTCGACATGGGCCCGTCCGCCCCAGTGGAGACGGCCCGAGGTGTGCCCGTCGAACTCCTCCCAGCCGCTCGCGGGATCGAGGAAGTCGGCGAGGCGGCGGTTGCGGACGTTCCAGTCGCCGTCGAGGAAGTCGAAGCCGTCGACGTGGTCCCCGCCGCTCACGCGCGGTCTCCCGTCGTGCCGGCGGGCAGGGAGTCGAGCACATAGCCGTCGAGGTCGGGCGTGTCCGGCGCCAGCATGTGCCGTACCCAGGCGTCCCGTTCGTGCAGGATCGGCGGGAGCTCCCAGACACAGCCGATCCACGGCTTCGACGTCTTCACGAAGTGGGTGGGGTCGGTGTCCGGGCAGCCGAGGACCGGCTGACCTGCTGCCGCGCCGCCGAAGTGGAGCACGTTGTCCCACACCCAGCTGTACGCGTTCAGGTAGGCGCCGGTGTCGCCGCCCCGGTGGAGGACGACGAAGCTCGCGGGCGGTGTCCCGTCCGCCTCGGGGAGCAGGTCGGGCAGCAGGGCGTAGGCCGCCTTCTCCACCTCGGGCTCGATCCCGGCCGGGTCCAGGGTGACGTGGTAGCGCTTGATGCGACGGCCGCCCACCTCGAGGGACGGCGGAACGAAGAGCAACTTCTCTGCGAAAGCCATGGCTGGACTGTAGGAGGGCTTCACTGACATCTTGTGTCAGTGAAGTCCAGCCGTCTGATCTCGGTCCTTCTGCTGCTCCAGACCCGGGGCCGGATGACCGCCGCCCAGCTCGCCGAGGAGCTGGAGGTGTCCGTGCGGACCGTCTACCGCGACGTCGAGGCGCTGCACGCGGCCGGAGTCCCGCTCTACGGCGACGCGGGCCACTCCGGCGGCTACCGGCTGCTCGCCGGCCACCGCTCACGGCTGACCGACCTGTACACGGGCGAGGCCGAGGCGCTCTTCCTCGCCGGGATCCCCGGGGCCGCCGCCGAACTCGGCCTCGGGGCGCACTTCGTCGACGCCCAGCTCAAACTGCGGGCCTCCCTGCCCGCGCCGCTGCGCGACCATGTCGACCGGCTGCGGGCCCGCTTCCACATCGACGCCCCCGGGTGGTACGCGGAGGACACCGACGCGCCCTTCCTGCCCCAGGTCGCCGAGGCCGTACGGGCCGGCCGGGTGATCGCCGTCCGCTACCGGCGCTGGAAGGAGCCCACCGACGTCGACCGACGCCTCGAACCGTACGGACTCGTCCTCAAGGCCGGCCGCTGGTATCTGGTCGCGGGCCCCGGACCGCGCACCTACCGGGTGGACCAGATCCTCGCCATCGACGTCACCGACGAGGAGTCCGGGATTCCGGAGGGCTTCGACCTGGCCGCCCACTGGCGGGCGTCCCAGGCCGGGTTCCACGCCCGGCTCCACGCCGGCGACGCGCTCGTCCGCCTCTCGCCGGACGGGGTGAAGCGCCTCACGGGGGCGGCGGCCCGCGCGGTCGCCGCGAGCGGATCCGCCGAGCCGGACGGCTGGACGCGCGCCACGCTCCCGATCGAGTCCCTCGCCCACGCCCACGACACCTTCCTGGGGCTCGGCACGGACATCGAGGTCCTGGAGCCCGCCGAACTCCGTGCCCGCATCGCCGATACCGTCGCCCGCCTCGGCGCCCGCTACGGAACCGCCACCCCACCGACGGCGAGCGCTTCGCCGGGCGTCACGCCTCCGCCCGCCGTCACGCCTCCGCCGGGCGCCCCCACGCCTGCGCCGCGAACGCCGTGAAGTCGCGCGGCTCGCGGCCGAGGACCCGCTTCACACCGTCCGTGACCGACGCGTTGTGGCCGTCGAGCAGCATCGCGAACAGCGCCGCGAGCCACTGCGCGTCCTCGGCGGGCAGCCCGAACGTGCCCAGCAGCGCCGCGTATTCGCCCTCTCCCATCGGGATGTACACGACCTCACGGCCGGATGCCCGGGAGACCTCCGCCGCCACCTCCGCGAAGGTCAGCGTCCGGGGACCGGTCACCTCGTGCACCAGGCCCGCGTGACCGTCCCGCGTCAGCGTCTCGGCGATGACCTCCGCCAGGTCGTCCGCGTCGATGAACGGCTCCGCCGTGTCGCCCGCGGGGAACGCGATCACGCCCTCCGCCACGCCCTCCGCCATCGCGCCCTCGGTGAAGTTCTGTGCGAAGAACGCGGCCCGTACGACGGTCAGTTCGGCTCCCGAGGCGCGCAGCGCCTCCTCGGCGCGGACCGCGTCCGGCTCGCCGCGCCCGGAGAGCAGCGTCAGCCGCCGCACGCCGCTCGCCACGGCCAGTTCGCCGAAGGTCTTCATGGCCTCGACCGCGCCGGGCGCGGCGAGGTCCGGGTAGTAGTTCACGTACGCGGAGTCCGCGCCCCGCAGCGCCCCGGCCCAGGTGGTCACGTCCTCCCAGTCGAACCGGGTCGTACCGGAGCGGGAGCCCGCCCGGACGGTCGCGCCGCGGGCCGCGAGCAGCTCCGCCACCCTCCGGCCCGTCTTGCCCGTCGCGCTCGTCACCAGAATCGTCCGCGTGTCGTTCGTGTTCGTCGTCATGGCTCAAGACTCGCGGGATCCGGGCGCGTTTCCCATGTTCCACAGGCTCACGCCCATACGCCTCCGTCCACAACTGCCCTCCGTCTACGCTTGCGCTCCATGGACGCTCTCGCCGGACTCCTCGACGGACCGCGGGCCAAAGGGGCCTTCCTGCTGCGGATGATCATGGAGCCGCCGTGGTCCGTCCGGATCGAGGACCGCGCGCCGCTCTGTCTGATGTGCGTCACCGAAGGGGAGGCCTGGATCGTCCCGGACCGGGGCGAGCCCGTCCTGCTGCGGCCCGGCGACGTCGCCGTCGCCCGCGGCCCGGAGCCGTACACCGTCGCCGACGCCCCCGACGCCCCGCCGCGCGCGACCATCGGCCCCGGCGGCGTCTGCACCACCCTGAGCGGCGAGCCGCTCGCGGAGTCGATGCACCTGGGCGTACGGACCTGGGGCAACGCCCTCGACGGCTCCACCACCGTGCTCGTCGGCACCTACCAGATGGACGGCGAGGTCAGCCGACGCCTCCTCGACGCGCTGCCGCCGCTGCTCCATCTCCCCGCGGACGCCTGGAACTGTCCCCTGATGCCGTTTCTCGACGAGGAGATCGCCCGCGACGATCCCGGACAGAGCGTCGTCCTCGACCGTGTCCTCGACTTGCTCCTGATCGCCGTCGTCCGGACCTGGTTCTCCCGGCCCGGCGGGCAGGCCCCGGCCTGGTACCGCGCGATGGCCGACCCCGTCGCGGGCCGCGCCCTGCGCCTGCTCCAGGACGACCCGGCCCACCCCTGGACCGTCGCCTCTCTCGCCGCCAAGACCGGCGCGTCGCGCGCCGGCCTCGCCCGCCGTTTCACCGAGCTCGTCGGCGAGCCGCCCATGGCGTACCTGACCGGCTGGCGGCTCGCGCGCGCCGCCGACCTGCTGCGCCAGACGGACGCGACGGTCGAGTCCGTCGCCCGCCAGGTCGGCTACAGCACGGCCTTCGCCCTGAGCGCGGCGTTCAAGCGCGTGCGGGGCGTCAGCCCGCAGGAGTACCGCCGACGGGAGTGATGCCCTTTGCCGGAACGGCAAGAATTCTCGCGTTCTCCGGGGATCGGCCGCACGCTGGCGCCATGACTCACGACCACCAGCACACCCACCTCGACTGGGCCGCGATGGCGCCGCTCCTGGAGCGCCAGGCCGAACTCCACAGCCCCCTCTACACCCGCGCCGCCACCTGGCTCGGCGAGCTCGTCCCGCCCGTCGCCGTCCGTCGCGTCCTCGACGTCGGCAGTGGTCCCGGCGTCGTCACCACCCTGCTCGCCGAGGCGTTCCCGGCCGCCGAGGTCGTCGCCGTGGACGCGTCCCCGGAGCTCCTGGAGCGGGCGCGTGACCGCGCCGAGGCCCGCGGCCTGGCCGGCCGGGTCACCACGCTCCGCGCCGAACTGCCGGAGGACTTCGACTCCCTGGGCGCAGCCGACCTGATCTGGGCCGGCAACTCCACGCACCACATCGGCGACCAGCGGGCCGCTCTCGCCTCCTTCGCCGGAGTGCTGCGGCCCGGCGGCCTGATCGCCCTCGTCGAGGGCGGGCTCTACGCCCGCCATCTGCCCGCGAACATCGGCTTCGGCCGCCCCGGCCTGGAGACCAGGATCGAGGCGGCGCACGCCGACTGGTTCGCCGAGATGCGGACCGATCTGCCCGGCAGCAAGGACGAGCCGGACGACTGGCGCGAGCTCCTCGCCTCCGCCGGACTCGCGCCCAGCGGCACCCGCTCGTTCCTCACCGACGTCCCCGCGCCCGTACCGCCCTTCGTGCGCGAACAGGTCGTCGCCCACTTCACGCGTCTGCGGCACCCGCTCGCGGAGCGGATCGACGCCGAGGACGTCGCGACTCTCGACCGGCTGCTCGACCCGGCGGAGCCGCTCTCCCTGCACCGCCGCACGGACCTCTTCCACCTCTCCGCCTCGACGATCCACACCGCCCGCAAGGGCTGAGCGGCCCGCCGAGGGTCAGGACACCGGCTCCAGCTGCCACCACTGGGAGGGGGAGTCGGTGTCCTCCCACTGCCGTACGTTGCCCCCGTCGTCCATCGAGCCGTCCTCCACCTCCAGCAGCAGCCCGCTGATGAAGCTCACCAGCGCGACCGTGCCCGGCGACTGGAGGTCCTGTTCGATGATCCACTCCTGCGCGCCGAAGTTGTTCGCCTTCCACTGCTGGATGTTGGCGCCGTTCTCCGTCGAGGCGTTCGCCACGTCGAGCCGCTTGCCGCTGGCCGCGCTCACCAGGTGGTAGAGGCCGCCGCCGTTCGGTACGGGCACGATGTGCCAGTGCTGTCCGGGCGTACCGTTCTCCTTGCCCTGCTGGACGTTGGCGCCGCTGCGGCTCGATCCCTCGAACACCTCCAGCAGCAGCCCGCTGGCCACGTTCCGTACCCGGTAGAGCCCCTCGTCGACCGGCGCGGGCGAACCGCTCACTGTGCGAACTCCTTTTCCCTGGTGGTGAGATGGAAGGCGCGCCGGTAGGCGGCCGGGGAGATCCCGACCAGGGCGCGCATGTGCTGACGCAGCGAGTTCCCGCTGCCGAAGCCCGTGCGGTCCGCGATGTGATCGATCGTCAGGTCGCTGGTCTCCAGCAACTGCTTCGCCAGCTCGACCCGTTGGGCGGTGAGCCACTGCCCGGGCGTCGTACCGGCCTCGTCGCGGAAGCGGCGCGTGAAGGTCCGTACGCTCATCCGGGCGTGCTCCGCCAGCTCGGTCAGCGTCAGCGGCCGGTCGAGCCGTTCGAGCGCCCAGGCGCGGGTCGGTGCCGTGGTGGCGGTGGTCGGCTCGGGGACCGGGCGCTCGATGTACTGCGCCTGGCCGCCGTCCCGCCACGGCGGGACGACACAGCGCCGCGCGACCGCGTTGGCCGTGGCGCTGCCGTGGTCCTTCCGCACCAGATGCAGACAGAGGTCCACGCCGGCCGCCGCCCCCGCCGACGTCAGGACGTCCCCGTCGTCGACGAAGAGCACGTCCTCGTCGAGCAGGACTTCGGGGAAGAGCGAGCGGAAGTGGGCGGCCTCCCACCAGTGCGTGGTGGCCCGGCGGCCGTCGAGCAGTCCGGCCGCAGCCAGCGCGTACGCGCCGGTGCAGATCGACACCACCCGGGTGCCCGGCCGGATCAGCCCCAGCGCCTCCCGCGTCATGTCGGCCAGGCGGCCTTCGTCGGCGAGCGTCCGCAGCTCGTACGTGGGCGGAACGACGACGGTGTCGGCCGCCGCCAGCTCCTCGGGCCCGCGCTCGGCCACGATCGAGAAGCCGTCGGAGGTGCGGACCGGGGCGCCGTCGAGCGTGCACACGCGGACGTCGTAGAGGGGCGTGCCGTCCCTGGTGTACGCGGCGCCGAGAATCCGGGAGGGGATGCCCAGCTCGAACGGGATCACCCCGTCGAGAGCGAGCACGGCGACCCGGTGGGGCGGCGGCGACTCGCGCGGGGGGCTCTCCGCTGCCGGCACGAATGTGGTCATGGCCAGATTCTGTCACATCATGGCTATCTGGCCAGTACCGGTGAGTGGGAACCTCGCGGAGTCTGGGAGTCGACCAGGAAACACCGGCACCAGGAGCCCCTCCCCATGAACGACACCGCCACCGCAGCCCCCGCCACCATGCGCGCCATCACCGCCACCGCGTGGGGCGGACCCGAGGTCCTGACCGAGGACCGGATCGCCCGGCCCGAGCCGGGCCCGACCGAGATCCTCGTCCGGGTCCACGCGGCGGGTCTCAACCCCGTCGACTGGAAGTCCCGCGCCACCGGCGGCTTCGGCATGTGGGGCGAGACCCCGGTCCTCGGCTACGACGTCTCCGGCGTCGTCGAGGCGGTAGGACTCGGCGTGACGCTGTACGAGCCCGGCGACGAGGTCTTCGGCATGCCCCGCTTCCCGGAGCAGGCGGGCGGTTACGCCGAGTACGTCACCGCTCCCGCCCGACACTTCGCCCGCAAGCCCGCCGGCCTCACCCACGTCGAGGCGGCCGCGCTGCCCCTCGCCGGGCTCACCGCCTGGCAGGCGCTCGTCGAGACCGCCGCTCTGCGCGACGGACAGCGGGTCCTGATCCACGCGGCGGCCGGCGGTGTCGGCCACCTCGCCGTGCAGATCGCCAAGGCCCGCGGCGCGTACGTCATCGGCACGGCGAGCGCCGCCAAGCACGACTTCCTGCGCGGTCTCGGCGTCGACGAGCCGATCGACTACACCACGACCGACTTCGCCGAGGCCGTACGGGACGTGGACGTGGTCCTCGACGCCATCGGCGGCGACTACGGCACGCGCTCGCTGCCCGTGCTGCGCGACGGCGGCACGCTGGTGACGCTGCCGTC
Source organism: Streptomyces sp. NPDC013457 (assembly GCF_043089925.1). NCBI lineage: Bacteria > Bacillati > Actinomycetota > Actinomycetes > Kitasatosporales > Streptomycetaceae > Streptomyces > Streptomyces sp. NPDC013457. The sequence goes on along the minus strand of NZ_JBICBL010000001.1, from coordinate 1,000,152 downwards.
GCCCGACGCCGTACCGACGGCCCCCGGGCGCGGCATCCGCACCGGGTTCACCCTCGTCGAGCCGGACTACGCCGGGCTGCTCGCTCTCGCCGACCTGGTGGAGACGGGACGGCTGCGGCCCGAGGTCGACACCGTCCTGCCGCTGGCCGACGCGGCCAAGGCACACGAGCTGGGCGAGTCGGGCCGGACGCGCGGCAAGATCGTCCTGACCGTCTGAGCCGGAACGTGCGTGGGGGCGCCGGAATCCGGCGCCCCCACGGCCCACGCTCGATCAGGCGCCGGCGTTGAACTCGCCCGGGTGCGGACCCAGGCGCCGGTCCTCGTCGAGGACGGCGATCGCCGCCATGTCCTCGTCGTCCAGTTCGAAGCCGAAGACGTTGATGTTCTCCCGGATACGGGACGGGGTCACCGACTTCGGGATGACCACGTTCCCCGTCTGCAGGTGCCAGCGCAGCACCACCTGGGCCGGCGTGCGGCCGTGCTTCTGCGCGACGGCGACGATCGCCGGCACCTCCAGCAGACCCCGGCCCTGCCCCAGCGGCGACCAGGCCTCGGTCGCGATGCCGTGACGGGCGTGCGCCTCGCGCGAGGCCGCCTGCTGCAGATGCGGGTGGAGCTCGATCTGATTGACCGCGGGAACGACGGAGGTCTCCCCGATCAGCCGCTCCAGGTGCTCCGGAAGGAAGTTGGAGACGCCGATCGCCTTCGCCCGGCCGTCGGCGTAGATCTTCTCGAACGCCCGGAACGTGTCGACGTAGGCGTCCTTCGCCGGTACGGGCCAGTGGATCAGGTACAGGTCGACGTAGTCCAGGCCCAGCTTGTCGAGCGAGGCGTCGAAGGCCTTCAGCGTCGTGTCGTGGCCCTGCTCGCTGTTCCACAGCTTGGTGGTGACGAACAGCTCCTCGCGGGGGATGCCGGACTCGGCGATCGCCCGGCCGGTGCCCGTCTCGTTCTCGTAGATCGCGGCCGTGTCGACGGAGCGGTAGCCGGCCTCCAGGGCCGTCGCCACCGCCCGGGTCGCCTCGTCGTCCGGCACCTGCCAGACGCCGAAGCCGAGCTGCGGCATCTCCACGCCGTTGTTCAGGGTGAGGGAGGGGACCCTGCTGTCCATGCTCACGTGCGGTCGATCCTTACGTCGTCGGGTGGTACTCCCCACGTCAACGGTCGAAGGCGCTGTCGCATTCCGCCGGTCCGGGGGCCGTGTCGGTCTCGTCGATCACGTGTCCATGACCGTGCCCGGTGCGGAGCCGAGGTACGCCTCCCGCACCGCGGCGTCCGCCCGGACCTCTGCCGCGCTCCCCTCGGCGAGGATCCGGCCGAGGTCCAGGACCACGACACGCGAGCACAGCTCCATCACGAAGGCCACGTTGTGCTCGACGAGCAGCACCGCGCAGTTCTCCTCGTCGGCCGCGTGGCGCACGACGGCGGCGAGCTGACGGCGCTCCTCGGCGGTCGTGCCGGACGCGGGCTCGTCCAGCAGGAGGACCCGGGGCGGGTCGGCGAGCGCCCGGGCGAGTTCGACCATGCGGGCCTGCCCCACGGGGAGCGCACCCGCGTACGAGCCGGCGAGCGCGTCGAGCCCGCACCCGTGGAGCACGGCGGCGGCCCGCTCCCGGTGGCCGCGCGCACCCCGGCGCGGCCCGCCCCGCCAGTCCTGGGCCACGACCAGATTGTCCGTCACCGTCAACTGCCCGAAGAGCTGCTGGCGTTGGAAGGTGCGGCGGATGCCGTGGCGGGCCCGCCAGACGGGGGAGCGCCGGGTGATGTCCGTGTCGGCGTACTGGATCGAGCCGGCGTCCGGCCGTCTGATCCCCGACAGGACGTCGAAGAGGGTCGTCTTGCCCGCGCCGTTGGGGCCGATGAGACCGCAGATCTCACCGGGGCGTACGGCGATGGTCACGTCGCGCAGGGCGTGGACGCCGCCGAAGCGCACGTCGATTCCCTCCGCACGGAGCAGCGCACGGGTCATCGGCGGACTCCCGTCCCCAGGTAGGCCTCGGCGAGCCGGTCCGGATCCACCTCGGAGCGAGGCCCCGACCAGGCGATCCCGCCCTGCGCCAGGTACGCGACGGTGTCGGCGATGCCGAGCACCTCGGCCGCCTTCTCCTCGACCAGGACCAGCGCGGTGCCGTGCGCGCGGAGCTCGGTGAGGAGCCGGAAGACCTCGTCCACGACTCGGGGGGCGAGACCGAGGGAGGGCTCGTCGGCGACGAGGACCTCCGGCGGGTGCTGGAGCAGCGGCGCGAGCGCGAGGAGCTGCTGCTCCCCGCCCGAGAGCGACCCGGCGTGGACCGTGCGGCGGGCGGCGAGCACGGGGAAGCGGGCGTAGACCGCCTCCCGGTCCCCGGGGGCCGGCAGCTGCAGGGTCAGGTTCTCCTCGATCGAGAGCCCGGCGAAGATCCCCCGGCCCTCCGGCGCGAGCCGGACCCCGCGCCGCGCCCGGTCGACCGCGCCGTCCCGGGTGCCGTCCGCTCCCCGTACCCGTACCAGACCGCCGGCCGGCCGCAGCAGGCCCGCGGCCACCCGGCACACGGTGGACTTCCCGGCCCCGTTCGGGCCGAGCAGGACGAGAACCTCGCCGCCGCGCACCGCGAGATCCACGCCGTGCAGCACGGACGCGCCGCCGTATCCGGCCCGTACACCCCGCAGTTCGAGGGCGTACGGCTGCGAAGGGGGCCCGCCCGTGGCGGCGACCGTGGCGCGGGTCGCGGCGGGCTCGGAGACGCCGGCCGGGGCGGGCCCTGCCGTACCGGCCGTGGCGGCCGTGTCCGTCCTACCCGTATCCGTACCCGTACCCGCACCCGTCGCCGTCGTGCGGGCGCGCGCCCGCGCCGCTCGTCTGGACGGCAGCGCCGCGCAGTACCCGTCCGGGTCGTTCGCGAGGGCGAGGCCCGCCAGACCGAAGAGGATCACCGGCAGATGCGCGGACTCCGTCACGTAGGTCGCCAGAAGATGAGGGACCACCGCGAAGACCAGCCCCGCCACCACCGCGAACTGCGGCCTGCGGACCCCCGCCGCGACGACGACGGCCAGCCACACCAGCCCCGTCATCGCCGTGAAGTCGGTCGCCGTGATCCGCGTGCTGTACGAGGCGTACAGCACGCCCCCGAAGCCCGCGAGCCCCGCCGACACCGTGAAGAGCAGGAGCTTCGTCCGCACCACCGAGACGCCCGACGCCGCGGCGGCCTCCGGCGCCGAACGGACCGCGAGGATCGCCCGGCCCCACCGGGAGCCGCGCAGCCAGGTCAGCCCCGCCACCACCGCGCCGCAGAGCACCACGAGCGCGAGCCCCAGCGCCCGGTCGTCCGCCAGGTCCACCGGACCCACCACCGGCCGGGGGATCTCCCACCCGGTGTCGCCGTTGCGCAGCCACCCCAGCTGGAAGAGCACCTGGTCCGCGAGGAAGGCGAGGGCCAGGGTGGCGAGGGCCAGCGACCGCCCGCCGAGCCGCAGCGCGGGCAGCGCGACCACCGCGCCCAGGAGCGCCGCCGCGGCCGTGCCGACCGCCGCGGCGGCCACGAACGGCCAGCCCTGGCTCATCAGCAGTCCCGCGACGAGGGCGGCCCCGGTCACGAACGTCGCCTGGGCGAGCGACACCATCGCTCCGAGGCCGGTCACCACGGTGAAGGACATGAACACCAGCCCGATCGCCAGCCCTTGGGCCAGGATCCCGCTCCAGAACGGTGTGGTGACGGTGTAGAAGGCCGTACCGAGCAGCACGGCCGCCACGATCCAGGCCCCCCAGCGGCGCCGCCGGTCCTTCCCGGCCAGGTAGTCGACCGGCGGCGGGTCCGCCGCGGCCGTGCCCGCCGCGCGCCTGCGCTGTGCGAGGACGACGAGGCCGGCGAAGAGGATGAGGAACGGTACGGCGGTACGGAAACCGGTGAGGTCCTCGGCGAAGGAGGAGTACCCGGCGACGAGGTTCTGCAGCACCCCGAGCCCGAGCCCGCCCGCGAACGCCAGCGGCACCGAGGCGAAACGCCCGAGGACCGCCGCCGTCGCGGAGACGAAGAGGAACAGGGTGTAGTCATGGGCGGAGAGCCCGAGGAGCGGGGTCGCGAGGACGCCGGCCAGGCCCGCGAGACCGGACGAGAGCATCCACGCGATCGAGGACAGCCGGTCCGCGCTGACGCCCCGCAGCTCGGTCAGCGAGCGGTTGTCGACGGCCGCCCGCAGCAGCAGCCCGAGCCGGGTGTGCCGCATCAGCACCCACAGTCCGGCCGCCGCGAGCGCCGTCGCGACCCAGGTGATGAGCTGGTCGGAGTCGATGCCGACGCCGTCGAGCGGCTGCCAGGACACCGCGGGGCTCGGGCCGACACCGGGCAGCCCGAACTGGTTCTCCGCCGGCAGGACCGGTGCGCCGGCCCGCTCCAGCAGCTCGACCACCCACAGCCCGGCCGCCGGCAGCGCCACCAGCAGGCCGATCGTGGCCACGATCTGTGCCGTCTCCCCGACCTCGGCGAGTGTGCGGAACATCAGCCGGTCGAGGCCCCAGCCGAGCGCGGGCGCGACCACGAGCACCAGCAGCAGGGCGGTGGGCACGGCGGGCCAGCCGAAGCCGGAGTGCAGCTCGTAGAAGGCCAGCGCGCAGAGGTAGGCGGTGGCGCCGTGCGCGAAGTTGAAGAGTCCGGAGGCGGAGTACGACAGGACGAGCCCGGTCGCGAGCAGCGCGTACAGCGCGCCCGAGACCAGCCCGCTCAGGACGAAGCCCAGCAGGTCACCCACGCGAACGCGCCTCTCAGCCGAAGGGGATCGGCGGATAGCACTTGAAGGGCACCGCCACCTCGTACCGCCCGTTCTTCAGCCGGACCAGCGCCCCGCAGCCGAAGCTCTCCTTCTGCCCCTTGGGCTCGGCCCGGTCGCCCACGAGGGTCCCGGTGTCGGAGAAGCCGTTCGCGGCCCGCTGGAAGGACTCCACGGTGAGGTCCTCGCCCGCCTTCTCGGCGATGGAGAGGAAGAGGTCGGCGCTCATGTATCCGGTCATCATGTGCATGTTGAGCGGAACGTCCGTGCCGCCCGCCGCCTTCCTGATGTCCGCCTTGAACTGCCGCATCGCGGGGCTGTCGGCCTCGAACGGCTGGAACTGCAGCAGCACATGGACCCCGTCGAGCGCCTGCTTCGTCGCGTCCTTCGTGAGCAGCCCGGGATCGTAGTCCGTCGGGTCGGAGAGCAGGCCCTTGTACCCGGACCGCTTCAGTGCGGTGAACAGGCCGATGTTGTACGGCGTCTGCATCACGGAGACCACGGCGTCGGGGGCCCCGCCGCCCGGGCCCGAGCGCAGGATCTCCTTGGTGTACGCCGACCAGTCGCTGGGCATCGAGGTCGCGGGCACCACGGCCTTCGCGTAGGGGACGTCGAAGCCCGCCGCCTTGAATCCCTGGGTGAATGTGCGGATGCCGAACTTTCCGGCGTCGTTGTCACCCGCGATGAGCGCGACCGACTTGCCGCGCGCACCGCCGAGCACGGCGGCCAGGCCCTCGGGCCAGGTCTGGTTGAGCGTGCCGCCGGGGGTCGGGACGAGGCAGCCGTTGAAGCCGTAGATGTGCTTCGGGCCGCAGAACGACGGGAGCGTGCCCCAGCCCACGGTCGGGACCTTCTGGCCGTCGAGGAAGTCGGCTCCGGCGAAGGTGACCGAGCTCATGGGGGAGACCGCGAAGACCTTGTCCTGCTGCACGAGCTTGCGGGCCGCCGCCAGGTTTTTGGCCGGGTCCTGGCCGTCGTCCTCGGCGCCCAGGTAGTCGATCCTCCGGCCGTTGATCCCGCCCTCGGCGTTGGCCCGGTCGTAGCGGGCCCTGGCGCCGAGGTCGGTGTCCTTCTTGGAGTAGCCGCTCGCTGTGGTCATGGAGACGATGCCGCCGACCTTGATCGCGTCGGCGGTGACTCCGCGTGCGGAGGATCCGGAGGAGCCGGGCGTCTCCGAACTCCCGCCGGTGGAGGCGGAGTTGCAGGCTGTGGCCAGGAGCAGGGCCGCCGCAGCGGCGGCGAGGGTGCGGATCGGTCGCGGCACGTCGGTCGTCCCTCCGTCGGGTGACCGCATTCTGTGACCGGGCTGATGAACCGTCAATAACTGATACAGCGTCAATTGATGATGCGTCAGAAACCCTTGACCGCAGCCCCGGTCAGCCGTACAGCGCCTCGACCTCCGCCGCGTACGCCTTCTCGATCGCTTTGCGCTTCAGCTTGAGCGAGGGGGTGAGCAGTCCGTGCTCCTCGCTGAACGGATGGGCCAGGATCCGGAAGGTCCGGATCGACTCCGCCTGCGAGACCAGGGTGTTGGCCGCCACCACCGCCCGCCGGATCTCCGTCTCCAGGGTCGGGTCGCGCACCAGGTCGGCCGCCGGCAGCGGCGCACGCCCCTGCATCGCCAGCCAGTGGTCGACCGCCTCCTGGTCCATCGTCACCAGCGCGGCGATGTAGGGCCGGTCGTTGCCCACCACGATGCACTGGGCGATCAGCGGATGCGCCCGTACACGCTCCTCCAGGCCGGCGGGCGAGACGCTCTTGCCGCCCGAGGTCACCAGGATCTCCTTCTTGCGCCCGGTGATGGTCAGAAAGCCGTCCTCGTCGAGCATCCCCAGGTCGCCGGTGGCCAGCCAGCCGTCGTTGAGGACGGCCGAGGTGGCCTGCGGATTGTTGAGGTACCCGGAGAAGACCTGGCCGCCGTGCAGCCACACCTCCCCGTCCTCGGCGATGTGCACCGTCGTCCCCGGCACCGGCTGCCCGACCGTTCCGTACTTGACGCGCTCGGGCGGGTTCGCCGTCGCCGCCGCGGAGGACTCCGTCAGGCCGTACCCCTCGAAGACGGTCACCCCGGCGCCCTCGAAGAAGAGGCCGAGGCGCCGGTCCATGCCCGAGCCGCCCGACATCGCGTGCCGGACACGCCCGCCCATGGCGTCACGGACCTTCCCGTACACGACCTTCTCGAAGAACTGGTGCTGCATCCGGAGCCCGGCCGACGGCCCCGGACCGATGCCGAACGCCTTGTGCTCCATCGCCTCGGCGTACTTCACCGCCACGTCGACGGCCTTGTCGAACGGGCCCGCCTTCCCGTCGCTCTCGGCCTTGCGGCGGGCGGCGTGGAAGACCTTCTCGAAGATGTAGGGCACGGCCAGGATGAACGTCGGCCGGAAGGAGGCCAGGTCCGGCAGGAGCGCGGACGCCGCCAACACCGGCTGGTGCCCCATCTTCACCCCGCTCTGCACCGCCGCGACCTCCACCATCCGCCCGAAGACATGGGCGAGGGGGAGGAAGAGCAGGGTCGAGGCCTCGTCGCCCGGCTTGGAGTGGAAGACCGGCTCCCAACGGCCGACCAGCATGTCCGTCTCGAACATGAAGTTGGAGTGGGTGATCACGCAGCCCTTGGGGCGGCCCGTGGTGCCCGAGGTGTAGATGATCGTGGCCACCGACTCCGGTGTCACCGCGCGGCGGTGCCGCTGTACCACCTCCTCGTCGATCTCCGTACCCGCCGCCATCAGCTCGTCCACCGCGCCCGCGTCCAGCTGCCACAGCCGCTGGAGCCGCGGCAGCCGGTCGACCACCGAACCGATCGTCATCGCGTGGTCCTCGTGCTCCACCACGCAGGCGGTGACCTCGGCGTCGTGCAGCATCCAGTAGACCTGCTCGGCCGACGAGGTGGGGTAGATCGGCACCGACTGGGCGCCCAGCGTCCAGAGCGCGAAGTCGAACAGGGTCCATTCGTAGCGGGTCCTGGCCATGATGGCGACCCGGTCGGCGAACCGCACGCCGTGCGCGATCAGCCCCTTCGCGAGCGCGAGCACCTCGTCCCTGAACTGCGCCGAGGTCACGTCCTGCCACTCGCCCGCGGCATCCTTGCGGCCGAAGGCGACCCGGTCGGGCGTCTGTTCGGCGTGGTCGAACACGGCGTCCGCCAGGCCGCCGACCTGAGGCGCCGCCTCGATGGGCGGCACGGTGAACTCGCGCAAAGACCTGCTCCTCGACCGCTCGTTGTCGCGCTCCGTACGGCGCGGGTGACGGTACCCCACCCGACTGGCGGGCGGGAGGGCCTTCACCAAGCCGGGACATTGGGTGTTGTCACAGGTCAGGGGAGGGGAACAGGGCAAGTGGCGGGTGGCCGGGGGTCGTTACTGACCGTGGGGTAAGTACGTCGAGTGGGAATCTCCACGGAATCTGTACCGGCCGCTCACTCGCTCGCCCAGGGTTCAGGGGCCGAGCGGTCCGGCGGCCGGGCGGGGCCGGTGCAACCGGTCGCCACCCGCGAGGATCGCCGAGGCCAGGGCGTCGGCCGCCTCCTGCGCCTCACCGCGCTGCCGCCCCTTGCGCAGGACGAAGTCGACGTCGCCCAGGTCCGGCAGCCCCGCACGGGCCGGCAGTTGCGACAGACCGGGTGGTACCAGCCCACGGGTGTGCGCCATCACCCCCAGACCGGCCCGCGCCGCCGCGATGTTCGCGCTCAGACTGCTGCTCGTGCACGCGATCCGCCAGGCCCGCCCCTGCGCCTCCAGGGCTTCAAGGGCCCGGGCACGGGTGATGCCCGGCGGCGGGAAGACGATCAGCGGCACCGGACGGTCCGGGTCGAGACGGAGCCGCGGCGCGCCGATCCAGATCAGCGAGTCCTGCCAGACCAGCTCGCCCGCACTCTCCTCCGTGCGCCGCTTGGCGAGGATCAGGTCGAGCCGGCCCGCCTCCAGCCGGGCGTCGAGCGTCCCGGACAGCTCGACCGTCAGCTCGAGATCCACCTCGGGGTGCTCGCGCCGGAAGGTCTCCAGGATCTCGGGCAGCCGGGTCACCACGAAGTCCTCGGATGCCCCGAAGCGCAGCCGCCCGCGCAGCCGGGTCCCGGTGAAGTAGGCGGCCGCCCGCTCATGGGCCCGGAGGATCGTCCGGGCGAAGCCGAGCATCGCCTCGCCGTCCTCCGTCAGCTCGACCCTGTGGGTGTCGCGCGTGAACAGCGGACGCCCGGTGGCGTCCTCGAGCCGCCGCACATGCTGGCTCACGGTCGACTGCCGCACCCCGAGCCGGCGGGCGGCCTGGGTGAAGCTCAGCGTCTGCGCGACGGCGAGAAAGGTACGGAGCTGCGCCGGTTCGTACACAGCGCCCAGGTTAGCGCGGTCATCGCGCAACGTGATGACAGTCAGAGCGCTGTACGGGATTCCCGATCGCCGGGCCGGGGAGCAGGATGGGGAGGCACGATCTGTCGCCCGAGAGCAGTGGAGCACATGAGCCGCCGTACCCCCCTCCTGCCGTCCCGGCTGCCGGTCGACCCGTACATCGCGGCCCTGCTCGCGACGGTCGGCATCGCGGCGCTGCTGCCCGCCTCCGGCGCGGCCGCGACGGTCGCCGACGGGGCCTCGACGGCGGCCATCGCACTGCTCTTCTTCCTGTACGGCGCGCGGCTGTCCACCCGTGAGGCGCTGGACGGGCTCAAGCACTGGCGGCTCCACGCCACGGTCCTCGCGGCGACCTTCGCCGTCTTCCCGCTGCTCGGACTGGCGGCGAAGGGGCTGGTCCCGGCCGTTCTCACGCCCCCGCTCTACAGCGGCCTGCTCTTCCTCTGCCTGGTGCCGTCCACCGTCCAGTCCTCGATCGCGTTCACCTCGATCGCCCGGGGCAACGTCCCCGCCGCGATCTGCGCGGGGTCCTTCTCCTCGCTGGCCGGCATCGTTCTCACCCCGCTGCTCGCCGCCGTGCTCCTCGGTGGCGGAGCGGGCGGATTCTCGGCCGACTCGCTCCTGAAGATCGTGCTCCAGCTCCTCGTGCCCTTCCTGGCGGGACAGGCGCTGCGGCGCTGGGTCGGCGGGTTCGTCGTCCGGAGGAAGAAGGTGCTCGGGTACGTCGACCGGGGCTCGATCCTGCTCGTCGTCTACACGGCCTTCAGCCACGGCATGGTCGCCGGCATCTGGCACCAGGTCACCCCGGTGCGGCTCGGACTGCTGCTCGTCGTCGAGGCGGTGCTGCTCGCCGTGATGCTGGCCCTGACCTGGTACGGCGCGAGGCGGCTCGGTTTCGGCCGCGAGGACCGGATCACGATCCAGTTCGCGGGCTCGAAGAAGAGCCTGGCGGCCGGGCTCCCGATGGCGAGCGTGCTGTTCGGAGCGCAGGCCTCCCTGGCGGTCCTGCCCCTGATGCTCTTCCACCAGATGCAGCTGATGGTCTGCGCGGTCGTCGCCGGACGCCGCGCCCACGACCCGGAACAGCCCCCGGAGGCCGCAACGCCCCTGCCCGACCGAGCCCCGGAGCCCGCGACGGCCGTGAGGCGCTGAGGCCGCGCCCGGTGGGCGGCGAGGGGGGCCGGCGTCCCGCCGCGGGCGGCGGCGGGGCGCCGGGTGACTCGCCGTGGCCGTTTGCGGGACGTCGGCCGACCCGCCGTGGGCGTTGGCGGGATCACGTCCCCGGGCCCACCGCGGTGATCATCCCGCCCGCTACGGTGCTCCCATGCCCGCACTCGATCCCGGCCGCACCGCGCTCGTCCTCGTCGACCTGATGGAACGCATCGTCGCGCTGCCGCTCGCCCCCCGCCCCGGAACCGACGTCGTCGCCGCCGCGCACCGACTCGCCGACGCCTTCCGGGCCGTCGGCGCACCCGTCGTCCACATCAGGGTCGAGCGCCCGAACGTCCGGACCCAGCCGCCCGGCAGCGACCTCGTCCCCTCCCTCGTCCACGACGGCGACCACATCGTCGTCAAGCGGACCATCGGCGGATTCCAGGACACCGGCCTCCATGCACTCCTCGCCGCCCGCGAGGTCACCACCCTCGTCTTCGCCGGCATCGCCACCAACCTCGGCGTCGAGTCCACCGCCCGCGCCGCCTGCGACCTCGGCTACGAACCGGTCTTCGCCGAGGACGCCATGACCGCCCTCACCGCCGACGAGCACCACGCCTCGGTGAGCCTGGACTTCCCGCGCCTCGGCACCGTCGCCTCCGTCGGCACGATCACCCTGGACGGACCCGAGTGACCCGCGTCCCGATACGTTACGGCGCCCGCCCCTGCTCCCTGGTCGTCTGCCGCGGCTGCTGCTGCGGCGACGCCGGCAAGAACCCGGGCGTCGACCATGAGGGCCAGCTCGCCCGGCTCCGCGAGGCCGCGGCACGCTCCGGCGGCCGGCTGGCCGTCCGTACGAGCGACTGCCTCGGCCCCTGCGCACAGGCGAACATCGTCGTGGTCCAGCCCTCCACCGAGGGCCGTCGGCGCGGCGGACGCGCCGCCTGGATCGGGTTCACGGCGGACGACGACTGCCTCGACGACATCCTCGCCTGGACGGCCGCGGGCGGCCCCGGCATCGCCGAACCCCCGGCGACCCTCACGCTCCAGATGATCGACCCGCCGACCGGGACGACCAGCACCCGTGCGGGACGGCGCGCCCGGTAGGGCGCATCCGAGGGGTGCGGGACCGGCCGGCGCAGGGGGCGCTCCCCGCCGGCCGATGGCCCGACCCGTGCAGCGCGCGGAGCCCGTCAGCGCCGGGTGGCCGCGGCCCCGAGGGCGATCCGGTGCTCGCCCGCGTACACGTTCATGTCCTGCCCGCGCAGGAAGCCGACCAGTGTGAGACCGGTCTCCGCGGCCAGGTCCACCGCCAGCGAGGACGGCGCCGAGACCGCCGCGAGCACCGGGATGCCCGCCATGACCGCCTTCTGCGCCAGCTCGAACGACGCCCGCCCGGAGACCAGCAGCACCGCCCGCTCCAGCGGCAGCCGCCCGTCGCTCAGGGCCCGGCCCACGAGCTTGTCCACCGCGTTGTGGCGCCCCACGTCCTCCCGGACGTCGAGCAGCTCGCCGTCCTCGGAGAACAGCGCCGCCGCGTGCAGACCCCCGGTCCGGTCGAAGACACGCTGCGCCGCCCTCAGCCGGTCGGGGAGCCGGGCGAGCAGCTCGGGCGTGAGCCGGACCGGGGGAGTGTCGGCCATCGGGAAGCGTGCCGTGGTCCGGACCGCGTCCAGGCTGGCCTTGCCGCACAGCCCGCACGACGAGGTCGTGTAGACGTTCCGCTCCAGCGTGATGTCCGGGACGGGGACCCCGGGCGCCAGCTGCACGTCCACCACGTTGTACGTGTTCGTGCCGTCTTCCGTGGCGCCCGCGCAGTACACGATGTTCCGTACGTCGGAGGCGGCACCGAGCACCCCCTCGCTGACCAGGAACCCGGCGGCGAGCGCGAAGTCGTCGCCGGGCGTGCGCATGGTGATGGCCAGCGGCCGGCCGTTCAGCCGGATCTCCAGCGGCTCCTCGGCCACCAGCGTGTCCGGGCGTTCGTTGACGGCCGCGCCCCGGATCCGGATGACGCGCCGTCGCTCGGTGACCCGTCCCATGTGGTTACACCCGATTCTGTACGTGCTGGAAGCCGAAGCGGCCCTTGATACAGAGGTTGCCATGGGTCACCGGGTTGTCGTGCGGGGAGGTGACCTTGACGATCTCGTTGTCCTGAACATGCAGGGTCGGGAGGCCGCCCGCTCACTGCCGTTGTCGCGGTCTCCCAACAGGTACGGGCGAATCTTGGTGGTTTACGTGCCCGGTTACCGATCAGTCGCTGGCGAGACTGGGTGGTCCTGCTTCCGCTTGAACCGCGCAAGCGCACCATGCGTCACCTGAACCAAGGGGGTCCCGGGCATGACGGGCACTCGTATCGCCGCGCTCGGGCACTACCAGCCGGCCAAGGTCCTGACCAACGATGACCTGGCGAAGCTCGTCGACACCAGCGACGAGTGGATCAGCAGCCGCGTCGGCATCAGGACCCGTCATATGGCAGGACCCGACGAACCGGTCGACGAACTCGCCGCCCATGCCGCGGGCAAGGCGCTCGCCGCGGCCGGTCTCGGCCCCGACGACATCGACCTGGTCCTCGTCGCCACCTCCACGGCGATCGACCGCTCGCCCAACACCGCGGCCCGCGTGGCGGCCCGGCTCGGCATGGGCTCGCCCGCCACCATGGACCTCAACGTGGTCTGCGCGGGCTTCACCCACGCGCTGGCCACCGCCGACCACGCGATCAGGGCGGGCGGCTCCCGGCGCGCGCTGGTCATCGGCGCCGACAAAATGACCGAGATCACCGACTGGACCGACCGCACCACCTGCGTGCTCGTCGGCGACGGCGCGGGTGCGGCGGTCGTCGAGGCCGTGGAGGACGGCGCCGGGCCCGGAATCGGCCCGGTGCTCTGGGGTTCCGTACCGGAGATGGGCCACGCCGTCCGCATCGAGGGCACCCCGCCGCGGTTCGCGCAGGAGGGCCAGACCGTCTACCGCTGGGCCACCCAGCAGCTGCCCGCGCTCGCCCGCAAGGTGTGCGAGCGATCCGGGATCGCGCCGGAGGAGCTCGCCGGCGTCGTGCTGCACCAGGCCAACCTGCGGATCATCGAGCCGCTCGCCGCGAAGATCGGCGCGGTCAACGCGGTCGTCGCCCGTGACGTGGTCGAGTCCGGCAACACCTCGGCCGCCTCGATCCCGATGGCGCTCGCCAAGCTGGTCGAGCGCGGGGAGCTCGTCTCGGGGGCGCCGACCCTGCTCTTCGGCTTCGGCGGCAACCTCTCGTACGCGGGGCAGGTCGTCCGCGTTCCGTAGCCGGCGCTGCGCCGGCTCGCGTTGTGTGGCTCGTCTCTCGCGGCGCGTGTTCCGGCCGAGATCACGCGGGGCCGTATGCCTGGACATGGGCGCCGGTAGACGGTAACCGGTAGCCAATCCGTGCTGATCGCCTACGGCGTACGAGGGGCCGCGACGTTGTCCGCAGGACTGCCGCAAGGGGCCGTGCCCAGGCTGGAGCGGCCGGGGCCGCTGCGCGACCGGGTCTACGAGGCGCTCCTCGAACTCATCACCACCCGAGCCCTGCGTCCCGGTCAGCATCTGGTCGAGAGCGAGCTGGCCGGACACCCCGGGGTCTCCCGCCAGCCGGTCCGTGAGGCGCTCCAGCGGCTGAACACCGAGGGCTGGGTCGACCTCCGGCCCGCGCAGGGAGCCTTCGTCCACGAGCCGACCGACGAGGAGGCCGACCAACTGCTCTCCGTCCGTACGCTCCTGGAGGCGGAGGCCGCCCGGCTCGCCGCCGCGAACTCCGGCTCGGCCGGGATCGCGGCCCTGGAGGAGCTCTGCGCGAAGGGCGAGCGGGCCGTGGCGGACGACGACGTCGACCTGGCCGTGGCGACGAACGCCGCGTTCCACGCCAAGGTCATGGAACTGGCCGGGAACGTCGTCCTGTCCGAGCTGGCCGGCCAGGTCGACCGCCGCGTCCGCTGGTACTACGCGCCGGTCGCCCGGCAGCGCGGCGAGCGGTCCTGGCAGGAGCACCGGGAGCTGATCGCCGCGATCGCCGCCCGTGACGAGGCCCGCGCCACGACGGTCATGCGCGCCCACACGGAGCACACCCGCGCGACCTACCGCGAGCACAGCCAGGGCTGAGGGGCCCGCCGGGCTCCCCGGTCCGCGACCGCCCCCCGCGATCGCCGATCGCTGGCCGCCGATCGCTGGCCGCTGGCCGCCGGCCGCCGGCCGCCGGCCGCCGATCCTCGAACCCGGTCCGCCGTTTGCCGTTCCCGTTCCCCGTTCGGCGGGAGCCCGGTGGCGGCGCGCCCGGGCCCGCCCTAGCTTCGGACGGGGCGAGGGACATCACCCGCCGTACGCGGCAACGGGCCGCCGGGCGTTCCTCGTGTGATCTGGAGGATCGCCATGCGCGCGATACGTGTTGCTCCCGCGGCCCTGCTCGCCACGGCCGCCCTGTCGCTCGGGGCGGCGACGGCCGCCCTGGCCGACGAGGGGACCGGGAGCGACGCGACGCCGGGCGTGGGCGCGCAGGCCGGCGGTGCGGCGGGCGATCCGACGGACGCCGGCGGCGCTCAGGTGGACCCGGCCGACCCGGTCGATCCCCTCGACCCGGTGGACCCGGCAGTCCCCGTGGACCCCCCGGACCCGGCCGATCCCCTCGGCCCCGCGGAGGCCGGCGCGTCCGGCGGCACCGTGCCGCCGTCGACGGACGCCGTCCCGTCGACCGAGGGCACCGCGAGCGACGTCACGTCCTTCGGTTTCTCCGTCACGCCGGCGACCGTCGCCCCCGGCGGCTCGGTCACCCTCAAGACCGACGGCTGCGAAGCTCCTTCCGTCACCGTCTCCTCCGGTGTCTTCGAGACCGTCACGCTCACCGAGGGCCGCGCGGGCACCGCCACCATCGACGTCGAGGCGAAGATCGCCGCGGAGTACCAGGTGACCTTCGACTGCAAGGGCGAGAAGGGCACCGCGCCCCTCGTCATCGCCGCCGGCTCCACCGGCCACCCGACGGGCGGCCATGACACCGGCGCGCACAAGGGCGTCAAGGCAGGCTTCGGCGGCGGCGCCGGAGAGCTCGGCGCCACGGAGGTCGTCATCGGCACCGCGCTGATCGCGGGCGCGCTGGGCGGCGGCGGGGTGCTCCTGACGCGCCGTCGCCGAGCCGACGACCTCGCCTGAATCGGCTCCTTCGCCCCGGGATGACGAGGTCCGGGGCGGGGGAGCACCGTCCACGTACAACGGGAGTGCGGATCGTGCACGGGTCGAGCGGACTGTCCAGGCGCGGCGCCTGGGGCGTCGTCGCCGTCGTCCTGCTCGTGGGCGTCCATCTGGTCCGCGGCGGTACCGAGGAGTGGCGCGCCGGAGGCCCCCCGCAGCCGCTCGCCGCCGCGGCCCCGCAGCACGCCGCCGCCCTCGCTCCCGCGCCGGGCCCCGGCGCACTGCCCGCCTCCCGCCCCACGCGCGTCCGCGTGCCCGGCATCCGCGTCGACGCGCCCGTGACGCCGGTCGGACTCGACACCGAGGGCTGGATCGGCACGCCGCCCGCGCACGAGACCAACCTCGCCGGCTGGTTCACCGGCGCCGTCACGCCCGGCGAGAAGGGCACGGCGGTCGTCGTCGGCCATGTCGACACCCCCGAGGGACCGAGCGTCTTCTACGCACTCGGAGCGCTGGCCAAGGGTCAACGCGTCGAGATCGCCCGGCAGGACGGACGGACCGCCGTCTTCTCGGTGTACGGCATCGAAGTCGTCCCGAAGGAGGGCTTCCCGGCCGAGCGGATCTACCGGGCCGGTTCCCGCCCCGAGCTGCGTCTTCTCACCTGCGGCGGCGGCTTCTCCCGGCAGAAGGGGTACGACGGCAACGTCGTCGTCTCCGCGCGCCTCGTCGAGGTGCGCTGACCCCGGGCCGGAAGGCTTTGTCCTCACTCGGGAAAAAGTCGGACCGGATTGCTGCGCAACTTCTTCCCACTCCCGGACGCCACTGCTACGTTCCCCTCGAAAGCCCGGCGGCGAGCCGACCGAAGGGCTTCGCCGACTCGTCAGGGGAGGGGCGCGTGAGACGCATGACGGCACGACCCGCCAACGCGCACCAGGCGCGGCTGCTCCGCCTGCTGCGCGACGGGGGCCCCAACTCCCGTGCGCAGCTGGGCGATCAGATCGACCTGTCCCGCTCCAAGCTGGCCGTCGAGGTCGACCGGCTCCTGGAGACCGGCCTCGTGGTCGCCGACGGACTCGCCGCCTCCCGCGGTGGCCGCCGGTCGCACAACATCCGGCTCGCTCCCGAACTCCGCTTCCTCGGCATCGACATCGGCGCCACGTCCGTCGACGTGGCCGTCACCAACGCCGAGTTGGAGGTGCTCGGACATCTCAACCACCCCATGGACGTCCGCGAGGGCCCGGTAGCCGTCTTCGAACAGGCGCTCGCCATGGCGTCCAAGCTGCGCGCCTCCGGCCTCGCCGAAGGCTTCGACGGGGCCGGCATCGGCGTCCCCGGCCCGGTCCGCTTCCCCGAGGGCGTCCCGGTCGCGCCTCCGATCATGCCCGGCTGGGACGGCTTCCCCGTACGGGAGGCGCTCAGCCAGGAACTGGGCTGTCCTGTGATGGTCGACAACGACGTGAACCTGATGGCCATGGGGGAGCAGCACGCCGGCGTCGCCCGCTCCGTCGGCGACTTCCTCTGCGTCAAGATCGGTACGGGCATCGGCTGCGGCATCGTCGTCGGCGGGCAGGTCTACCGTGGTACGACGGGCAGCGCCGGGGACATCGGGCACATCCAGGTGGAACCCGACGGCCGCTCCTGCGCGTGCGGCAACAAGGGCTGCCTGGAAGCCCACTTCAGCGGCGCCGCCCTGGCCCGCGACGCCGAGGACGCGGCGCGCGCGGGCCGGTCGGACGAGCTCGCCGGACGCCTCGCGGCGGCCGGGCGGCTCACGGCGGTCGACGTCGCCGCGGCGGCCGCCGCGGGCGACGCCACCTCGCTCGCCCTCATCCGTGAGGGCGGCAACCGGGTCGGGCAGGTCATCGCCGGACTCGTCAGCTTCTTCAATCCCGGTCTGGTGGTGATCGGCGGCGGGGTCACCGGCCTCGGTCACAACCTCCTCGCCAGTGTCCGCACCCAGGTCTACCGCCAGTCTCTTCCGCTGGCCACCGGCAACCTCCCCATCGTGCTGGGCGAGCTCGGCCCCACCGCCGGAGTGATCGGCGCGGCCCGCCTCATCAGCGACCACCTCTTCTCCCCGGCGTAGCCGTTCTCCGGATGGCCGTGATCTCCCGTGCCGCCGGGGCGGCACCGGAGGGCACGGTCCGCCCCACCGGCCCGCACCCGCCCGTGCCTCCTCACCCCGCACCCGCCCAGGCGCACACCCGCGTCAGCCGGCCCGCCCACCCATCCCCACCCCGTCACCACTCGCCCAGGCGCCACCCGCACCCGCCGAGGGGACCCCCGTCATGCCCCCAGAACAGCCACCCCTGCTCACCATGTCCGCCATCACCAAGTCCTTCCCCGGCGTCCGCGCCCTCGACGGCGTCGACCTCGATGTCGCCCCCGGGGAGGTCCACTGCCTCCTCGGCCAGAACGGCGCCGGAAAGTCCACCCTGATCAAGGTCCTCGCCGGCGCCCACCAGCCCGACGGAGGCAGCATCACCTGGCGCGGAGAAACCGTCCAGCTCCGCTCCCCGATCGCCGCGATGCGCCTCGGCATCGCCACCATCTACCAGGAACTCGACCTCGTCGAAGGGCTCTCCGTCGCCGAGAACGTCCACCTCGGCCACGAACCCACCACCGCCGGATTCGTCGTCCGCGGCCGCGCCGCCAAGGCGTCCACGGCGGCCCTCCTCAAACGGCTCGGCCACCCCGAGATCGACCCCGCCCGCCGCGTCGGCGACCTCTCCGCCGCACAGCAGCAGATCGTCTCGATGGCCCGCGCCCTCTCCCACGACGTCCGTCTCATCGTCATGGACGAACCGTCCGCCGCCCTCGACCCCGACGAGGTCGACAACCTCTTCCGCATCGTCGCCGACCTCACCGCCGACGGCGTCGCCGTCGTCTACATCTCCCACCGCCTGGAGGAGATCCGCCGCATCGGCGACCGGGTCACCGTCCTCAAGGACGGCCGCGCCGTCGCGGGCGGCCTGCCCGCCGCCTCGACGCCCACCCGGGACATCGTCGCCCTGATGACCGGCCGCAACGTCGAGTACGTCTTCCCGCCGCGCCCCTCCCAACCGCCGGCCGCCACACCCGTGCTCCAGCTCCAAGGCCTCGCCAGGGAGGGTGAGTTCGCCCCCGTCGACCTCGAAGTGCGGCCCGGGGAGATCGTCGGTCTCGCCGGGCTCGTCGGCTCGGGCCGCTCCGAGATCCTGGAGACGGTCTACGGCGCCCGCAAAGCCACCGCCGGACGCGTCGTCGTCGACGGCCGCACCCTGCGCCCCGGCAGCGTCCGCGACGCCGTCCGTGCCGGGCTCGGTCTCGCCCCCGAGGAGCGCAAGGCGCAGGGGCTGCTCATGCTGGAGTCCGTCACCCGCAACGTCTCGGTCTCCACGCTCGCCCGCTTCTCGCGCGCCGGCTGGATCGACCGTACCGGCGAACGCGAGGCCGCCCGCGCGGCCACCAGGGAGCTGTCCCTGCGGCCCGACAACCCCGACGCCCCGATCCGTACCCTCTCCGGCGGCAACCAGCAGAAGGCCGTCCTCGCCCGCTGGCTCCTGCGCGGCTGTCGTGTCCTCCTGCTCGACGAGCCGACCCGCGGCGTCGACGTCGGTGCCCGCGCCGAGCTCTACGCCGTCATCCGCCGCCTCGCCGACGACGGCCTCGCCGTCCTCCTCGTGTCGAGCGAAGTGCCCGAGGTCCTGGGCCTGGCCGACCGCGTCCTGGTGCTCAGGGAGGGCCGTGTCGTCCACACCGCCCCCGCCCGTGAGCTCGACGAACACCGCGTACTCGACCTCGTGATGGAAGGGAGCCCCACGTCATGACGCTGTCCACCGCCAAGGACACCACGGCGCCTGCGCAGGAGGGCGGCAGGCGCCCGCTCGGGCTGCGGGCCGACGTCCGCAACCTCTCCCTGCTCGGGGTGCTCGCCGTGCTGATCGCGGTCGGCGGCTTCACCCGGCCCGACGAGTTCCTCGCCGTCTCCAACCTCCAACTCGTGCTCACCCAGGCGTCCGTGATCGGCGTCGTCACCGTCGGCATGACCTTCGTCATCACCAGCGGCGGCATCGACCTCTCCGTCGGCGCCATCGTCGCCCTCGCCTCCGTCTGGGCGACCACACTGGCGACACAGGAGTACGGATTCGCCGGCATCCTCTTCACCGCGGTCGTCGTGGGCGTGGGGTGCGGCCTGGTGAACGGGCTGCTCATCGCGTACGGCGGGATGGTCCCCTTCATCGCGACCCTCGCCATGTTCGCCTCGGCACGAGGTCTCGCGCTCCAGATCACCGACGGGCGCACGCAGATCGTCACCGTCGACTCCGTCCTCGACCTCGGCATCCCCGACGCCTACATCCTGGGCGTCCCGCCGCTCGTCCTCGTCTTCGCCGCCGTGACCGTCGCGGGCTGGCTCATCCTCAACCGGACCACCTTCGGCCGGCGCACGGTCGCCGTCGGCGGCAACGCGGAAGCCGCCCGCCTCGCCGGCATCGACGTACGCCGCCAGCGCCTCTACCTCTATCTGCTCTCCGGCCTGTGCTGCGGCATCGCGGCCTTCCTGCTGATCATCCTCTCCGGCTCGGGCCAGAACACCAACGGCAACCTGTACGAACTCGACGCCATCGCCGCCGCGATCATCGGCGGAACGCTCCTCACCGGCGGTCGCGGCACGATCGTCGGCTCCGTCCTCGGTGTCCTGGTCTTCACCACGATCACCAACATCTTCGCGCTCAACAACCTGCAGAGCGACGTCCAGCAGATCGCCAAGGGCGCGATCATCGTCGCCGCCGTCCTGGTCCAGCACCGCACCGCGCGCCACGGCGAGACCTGACCCCCGCCTGACCTCCCCCTGACCTCCGCCTCACCCGGTCCCACCTCCTCCCGGCTCAGCCGCCCCATCCGCCCCCCGATTTCCTCCCTCACCCCCGAAGGGATTCACCGCCATGCCAGAAACCAGCCGCAGAGGCCTGCTTTTCGGCTCCGCCGCCGTCTCGGCCGGCGCACTCCTCACGGCCTGTACCAGCAACGAGCCCAAGAACGCGGCCCCGGCCGCGAGCAACGCCCCCGCCGCCGACGACAAGCCCGGCACTCCCGTGACGATCGGCTTCGCCGGTCCCCAGGCCGACCACGGCTGGCTCAACGCCATCAACCAGAACGCCAAGGAGCGTGCGAAGAAGTACTCCGAGGTCACCCTGGAGATCACCGAGGGCTCCAACGACACGGCGACCCAGATCGGCCAGATCCAGACCCTCATCAACAAGAAGGTCGACGTCCTGGTCATCCTGCCCGCCGACGGCAAGGCGCTCACCCAGGTCGGCCTCCAGGCCATGAAGGCCGGCATCCCGGTCATCAACCTGGACCGCATCTTCGCCTCCCCGCAGGCCTACCGCTGCTGGATCGGCGGCGACAACTACGGCATGGGCCTCAACGCCGGCCGCTACATCGGCGAGCAGCTCAAGGACAAGCCGGGCGCCACCGTCATCGAACTCGCCGGCATGGACAGCCTGGAGCTGACCAAGCAGCGCACCCAGGGCTTCGACGACGCCCTCAAGAACTACCCCAACATCCGCAAGGTGGCCCGTCAGGCCGCCGACTTCACCGTCGAGTCGGGCCAGGCGAAGATGGCCCAACTCCTCCAGGCGCAGCCGAAGTTCGACGCACTCTGGAATCACGACGACGACCAGGGAGTGGGCGCGCTGCGGGCCATCGCGCAGGCCGGCCGCAAGGACTTCCTGATGGTCGGCGGCGCGGGCGCCAAGTCCGCGATGGACGCCATCAAGGCGGACGACGGGGTCCTGAAGGCCACCGTCCTCTACCCGCCCACCATGGCCGCCTCCGCCATCGACCTGGCCCGCGCCCTCGGCCAGAAGAAGGGCGTCGGGGGACTCGCCGAGCTGGAGATCCCGGCCTCCCTCACCCTCTACTCGGCCGTGGTGACCAAGGAGAACGTGGACGAGTACCTGCCCACCGGCTTCAGCTGACCGGGGTGGTCCGGCCGCCGGCCCTCGGGGGTGGCCGGCGGCCGCCCCGAGCCCGGCACCCCCCACCGTGCAACCGATGAGGAGGAACCGTATGGAACAGCGGGAGAGCGAGGCCGGCCCGACCGGTCAGGCCGGCGAGGCCGCGTTGCCGTCACTCGGCATCGGCATGGTCGGCTACGCGTTCATGGGCGCCGCCCACTCCCAGGGGTGGCGGACCGCGGGGCGTGTCTTCGACCTGCCGCTGCGGCCCGTGCTCGCCGCCGTCGCCGGCCGTGACCGGGCCGCCGTCCGGGCGGCGGCGGCCAAGCACGGCTGGGCGGCCGCCGAGACCGACTGGCGCGCCCTCGTCGCACGCGACGACGTCCAGCTCGTCGACGTCTGCACTCCGGGCGACAGCCACGCGGAGATCGCGATCGCCGCCCTGGAGGCGGGCAAGCACGTCCTGTGCGAGAAGCCGCTCGCCAACTCCGTCGCCGAGGCCGAGGCGATGGTCGCGGCGGCGGAGGCGGCGGCCGCCCGGGGCCAGGTCGCCATGGTCGGCTTCAACTACCGGCGGGTGCCGGCCATCGCGTACGCCCGTGGGCTCGTCGCGGAGGGCAGGCTCGGCGCCCTGCGGCACGTACGGGTCACCTATCTGCAGGACTGGCTCGTGGACCCGGGGTTCCCGCTGACCTGGCGCCTGGAGCGCGAGCACGCGGGGTCCGGGGCCCTCGGCGACCTCGGCGCGCACGCCGTCGACCTCGCGCAGTACCTGGCGGGGGAGCTCCTGGTCGGGGTCTCGGCGCTCACCGAGACCTTCGTACGGGACCGGCCGCTGCTCGCGGGCGTGTCGGCCGGACTCGCGGGCGCCGCGGCGGGCGGGGCGTACGGGGCGGTGACGGTCGACGACGCCGCGCTGTTCACCGGACGGCTCGCCTCCGGGGCGCTCGCCTCCTTCGAGGCGACCCGGATGGCCGCGGGCCGGAAGAACGCCCTGCGACTGGAGATCAACGGCGAGAAGGGTTCGCTCGCCTTCGACCTGGAGCGGCTCAACGAGCTCTCCTTCCACGACCACACGTTGCCGGCCGCCTCCGCGGGCTTCCGCCGGATCCTCGTGACCGAGCCGGACCATCCGTATCTGGAGGGTTGGTGGCCGCCGGGCCACGCGCTCGGATACGAGCACACCTTCGCCCACCAGGCCCGTGACCTGGTCCTCGCCGTCGCGTCCGGAACCGCGCCCGCGCCGACCTTCGCCGACGGGCTGCAGGTCCAGCGCGTGCTCGCCGCGGTGGAGGAGAGCGCCGAGAAGAACGCCGTCTACACCCCCGTACAGGTCTAGGAGGCCGTCGACCGTGACCCGTCCCTTCACCCTCTTCACCGGCCAGTGGGCCGACCTGCCGCTGGAGGAGGTCTGCCGGCTCGCCCGTGACTTCGGCTACGACGGCCTCGAACTCGCCTGCTGGGGAGACCACTTCGAGGTGGACAAGGCGCTGGCGGACCCGTCGTACGTCGACGGCCGCCGTGCCCTTCTCGACAAGTACGGCCTGAAATGCTGGGCGATCTCCAACCATCTGGTGGGCCAGGCGGTCTGCGACCATCCGATCGACGAGCGGCACGAGGCGATCGTGCCCGCCCGGATCTGGGGCGACGGCGAGCCCGAAGGCGTACGGCAGCGGGCCGCCCGCGAGCTGGCCGACACCGCGCGGGCCGCCGCCGCACTCGGCGTCGACACCGTCATCGGCTTCACCGGCTCGTCGATCTGGCATCTGGTGGCGATGTTCCCGCCGGTCCCCGAGCGCATGATCGAGCGCGGCTTCGAGGACTTCGCGGAGCGCTGGAACCCGATCCTGGACGTCTTCGACGCCGAGGGCGTCCGCTTCGCGCACGAGGTCCATCCGAGCGAGATCGCGTACGACTACTGGACCACGCAGCGGGCCCTCGAGGCCGTGGACCGGCGTCCCGCCTTCGGGCTGAACTTCGACCCGAGCCACTTCGTCTGGCAGGACCTGGACCCGGTCGGCTTCCTCTGGGACTTCCGCGACCGTATCTACCACGTGGACTGCAAAGAGGCCCGCAAGCGGCTCGACGGGCGCAACGGGCGGCTCGGCTCGCACCTGCCGTGGGGCGATCCGCGGCGCGGCTGGGACTTCGTCTCCGCCGGGCACGGTGACGTGCCGTGGGAGGACGTCTTCCGGATGCTCCGCTCGATCGGCTACGCGGGACCCGTCTCCGTGGAGTGGGAGGACGCCGGGATGGACCGCCTGACCGGCGCTCCGGAAGCGCTTTCTCATCTCAAGCGGTACGACTTCGACCCGCCGACCGCCTCGTTCGACGCGGCCTTCGGAGGCCGCGACTGACCTGACACGGCAGGTGAGCGCCCGGCGGCGGTGACGTCACCGGGTTGCTCCGCCGTGCCCTCCGCGGGCTTTGTCCTGTCGCGGTGAAAAGTTCGACGAGGTCCGTGCGCAAGGGCTTTCCGCTGAGGACGAACCCCGCTACGGTCCCTGATGTGTACATGACTTAACCAGCCAGAATCGTGCTCGACCCCGCTCCACCGTGCTTCGAGACCAGCGTGACGGCGCGCGCCGGTCCCCGGACACCCGCACACCCGGCCCTACTCCGGAGGACATCCGTGCACAGCAAACGACTCCGAGCCAGAAAGACACTCGCCCTTCTCGCCGTCGGACTCCTCACCCTCGGGGGCCAGCAGGCCCTCGCGGCCGAGACGAACGGCGGCGCCGGCACCGCCGCTGCCGCCGAGGAGTTCCAGCAGGTCACCCTCGCCAAGGGCGGTGAGGAGGTCGGCGAACCCATGTCGCTGGCCGTCCTCCCCGACCGCAGCGTCCTGCACACCTCGCGGAACGGCGAGCTGCGCCGCACCGACGCGGCGGGCAACACCGCCGTCATCGGTACCGTCCCCGTCTACTCCCACGACGAGGAAGGCCTCCAGGGCATCGGGCTCGACCCGGACTTCGCCCGGAACAAGGCCATCTACCTCTACTACGCCCCGCCGCTCGACACCCCCGCCGGAGACGCCCCCGAGAACGGCACGGCGGCCGAGTTCGCGAAGTACGACGGCGTCAACCGCCTCTCCCGGTTCACGCTGAAGGCCGACGGCACGCTCGACAACGCGAGCGAGAAGAAGGTCATCGACATCCCCGCCACCCGCGGCATCTGCTGCCACGTCGGCGGCGACATCGACTTCGACGCCCAGGGCAACCTGTACCTGTCGACCGGCGACGACTCCAACCCCTTCGCCTCCGACGGCTTCACCCCCATCGACGAACGCCCCGGCCGCAACCCCGCGTTCGACGCGCGGCGGACCTCCGGCAACACCAACGACCTCCGCGGCAAGATCCTGCGGATCAAGGTCGCCGAGGACGGCTCGTACACCGTCCCCGACGGCAACCTCTTCGCCCCCGGCACCGCGAAGACCCGCCCCGAGATCTACGCGATGGGCTTCCGCAACCCCTTCCGCTTCAGTGTCGACAAGGCGACGGGCGTCCTCTACGTCGGCGACTACGGCCCCGACGCGGGCGCCGCCGACCCCCAGCGCGGACCCGCCGGACAGGTCGAGTTCGCCCGCATCACCAAGCCGGGCAACTTCGGCTGGCCCTTCTGCACCGGCAAGAACGACGCCTACCGCGACTACGACTTCGCGACCAAGGTGTCCGGAGCGGCCTTCGACTGCGCCGCCCCGAAGAACGACTCGCCGTACAACACCGGACTCGTCGACCTCCCGCCGGCCGAGCCGGCCTGGATCCCGTACAACGGCGGCTCCGTACCGGAGTTCGGCACCGGATCCGAGTCGCCGATGGGCGGGCCCGTCTACCGCTACGACGCCGCCTCCACCTCCCCGGTCAAGTTCCCCGAGGCGTACGACGGCGACTTCTTCGCGGGCGAGTTCGGCCGGCGCTGGATCAAGCGCATCGAACAGGGCGCCGACGGTACCGTCCAGTCCATCAACTCCGTCCCCTGGACCGGCACCCAGGTGATGGACATGGCCTTCGGACCCGACGGAGCGCTGTACGTCCTCGACTACGGCACCGCCTGGTTCGGCGGCGACCACAACTCCGGGCTCTACCGCATCGAGAACGCCACCGGCGGACGCTCCCCGGTCGCCGAGGCGAGCGCGAACAAGACCTCCGGCACCTCCCCGCTGAAGGTCGCCTTCTCCTCCGCCGGCACCACCGACGGTGACGGCGACGCCCTCACCTACAGCTGGGAGTTCGGCGACGGCGGTACGTCGACGGCGGCCAACCCCACGTACACGTACCGCAGGAACGGCACCTACACGGCGACCGTGACGGCCAAGGACCCGAGCGGGCGCACCGGCTCCGCCTCCGTCCACGTCGTCGTCGGCAACACCGCGCCCAAGGTCACCCTCGAACTCCCCGCGGAGGGGGCCCTCTTCTCCTTCGGTGACGACATCCCGTTCAAGGTGAAGGTCACCGACCCGGAGGACGGCACGATCGACTGCGCCAAGGTCAAGGTGACCTACGTCCTCGGCCACGACAGCCACGGCCACCCCGTCACCTCGGCCAACGGCTGCTCCGGCACCATCAAGACGTCCTCCGACGGCGGCCACGACGACGACGCCAACATCTTCGCCGTCTTCGACGCCGAGTACACCGACGGGGGAGGCGGCGGCCAGGCCGCCCTCACCACCCACGACCAGGCCAAACTCCAGCCCCGCCACCGCCAGGCCGAGCACTTCGACGCCCAGAACGGCGTCAACGTCTTCGACAAGACCGAGGCCAACGGCGGACGCACCGTCGGCGACATCCACGACGGCGACTGGATCTCCTTCAAGCCCTACAACCTGAGCGGCGCCACCAAGCTCACCGCCCGCGTCTCCTCCGGCGGCGTCGGCGGCTTCCTCGAAGTCCGCACCGGCTCGCCCACCGGAACGCTCCACGGCTCCGCACCCGTCCCCGTCACCGGCAGCTGGGAGACGTTCCAGGACATCGACGTACCGCTGCGCACCGTGCCCCGCACCACCACCGAACTCTTCCTCGTCTTCAAGGGCGGCTCAGGCGCGCTCTACGACGTCGACGACTTCACCTTCTCCAACGCCCCGGTGAACCGCGACGCCAAGCGCGTCCTGGTCTTCTCGAAGACCGCCGGATTCCGGCACGACTCCATCGGCACCGGCATCACGGCCCTCAAGGAACTCGGCGCCGGCAGCGGCATCACCGTCGACGCCACCGAGGAACCCCGCCAGTTCACCACCAACAACCTCGCCCGCTACGACGCCGTCGTCTTCCTCTCGACGACCGGTGACGTCCTCAACGCCGAACAGCAGACCGCCTTCGAGAACTACGTCTCCACCGGCGGCGGCTACATGGGCATCCACGCCGCCGCCGACACCGAGTACGACTGGGAGTTCTACGGCGGCCTTGTCGGCGCCCACTTCGCCTCCCACCCGCAGATCCAGCCCGCGACCGTACGCGTCGAGGACCACGAGCACCCGGCCACCGCACACCTCGACGGCCCCTGGCAGCGGACCGACGAGTGGTACAACTACCGCACCAACCCGCGCGGTCAGGCCCGGATCCTCGCCACCCTCGACGAGACCACCTACCAGGGCGGCACCATGAAGGGCGACCACCCGATCGCCTGGTGCAAGACCTACGGGGGCGGCCGCTCCTTCTACACCGGCGGCGGTCACACCAAGGAGTCGTACGCCGAGCCGGCCTTCCGGCAGCACCTCCTCGGCGGCCTCGCCTACGCCACCGGACAGACCGCGGCCGACTGCCGGCCCCAGACCGGCTACCGCGAGCTCTTCAACGGCGAGACCCGCGAGGGCTGGAAGCAGGCGGGGCCCGGCGGGTTCGACATCGCCGACGGTGAACTCCGCTCGGTCGGCGGCATGGGCATGCTCTGGTACCAGGCCAAGGAGTTCTCCTCCTACTCCCTCACGCTCGACTGGAAGGCGGCGGGCGACGACAACTCCGGCATCTTCGTCGGCTTCCCCGCCTCCGACGACCCCTGGTCCGCGGTGAACAAGGGCTACGAGATCCAGATCGACGCGACCGACGCCGCCGACCGGACCACCGGAGCCGTCTACGGCTTCAAGTCCGCCGACCTGGCGGCCAGGGACAGCGTGCTGCGACCGCCCGGCCAGTGGAACAGCTACGAGATCCGCGTGCGCGGCGAGCGGCTCCAGGTGTTCCTCAACGGAGTGAAGATCAACGACTTCACCAACACCGACCCGGCCCGCAGCCTCAAGGACGGTCACATCGGCCTCCAGAACCACGGGGCCGACGACCAGGTGTCGTTCCGCGACATCAAGCTCAGGGAGCTCCCCTCGTAGAGCTCCCGCTCAGCCGGCGGCGGGCGGGGAGGCGCCGTACCCCCCGCCCGCCGTCTCCACCACAGTCCAGGGAGGCAGGGTCGTGACCACAGGAACCCGTACGGGAGTCTGGCTCATCGGGGCGAGAGGCTCCGTGGCCACCACCGCGATCGCCGGCTGCGCCGCGACCACGGCCGGCCTCCACCCACCGACCGGCATCGTGACCGAGACCGACGCCTTCGCCGCGGCCGGTCTCCCGCCCCTCACCTCCCTCGTCTTCGGCGGACACGACACGGCGACGTGCCCGCTGCCCAAACGCGCCGAGGAACTCACCGCCGCGGGCGTCCTCCCGCACGGCCTCCGCCCCGCCGTCGCCACCGAACTCGCCGCCGCCGAGACGGAGATCCGCCCCGGCGGACCGCCGCCCGGCGCCGGACACGAGGAGGGCGAGCTCATCGCCTCCTTCGCCGCCGACATGACGGACTTCCGGACCCGGCGGGACCTGGACCGGGTCGTCGTCGTCAACGTGGCGTCCACGGAGCCGGCGCCGGGGGGCGCCGCGCTCCCACCCAGCTCCCTCTACGCGGCCGCCGCCCTGCGCGCCGGCTGCCCCTACGTCAACTTCACCCCCTCGACCGGGCTGCGCCACCCCGCGCTCGCCGACGCACTCGCCGCGAGCGGCCTCCCCCACGCGGGCCGCGACGGGAAGACCGGCCAGACCCTGCTGCGCTCCGTCCTCGCCCCGATGTTCCTCCAGCGGTCCCTGACCGTACGCGCCTGGTCGGGCACCAACCTGCTGGGCGGCGGCGACGGGGCCGCCCTCGCCGACCCGGCCGCCGCCGCGGCGAAGAACGCCGGCAAGGAACGGGTCCTCGCGGACGTCTTCGGCCACGTCCCCGAGGGCGAGGTCCACATCGACGAGGTCCCCGCGCTGGGGGAGTGGAAGACGGCCTGGGACCACATCGCCTTCGACGGCTTCCTCGGCTCCCGGATGACCCTCCAGACCACCTGGCAGGGCTGCGACTCGGCCCTCGCCGCACCCCTCGTCCTCGACCTGGCCCGGCTGACGGCCCGCGCCCACGAACGCGGCCTCGCTGGCCCGCTGGAGGACCTCGCCTTCTACTTCAAGGACCCGGAGGGCGAACCGCCCGCCGGCCTCGCCGACCAGTACGCGCGCCTCGTGGCGTTCGCCGCGCGCCTGGGGGAGGTCCGGTGAGCCGGGCGCGCGGGCGCGTGGCCGCCTGGGCGGAGCTGCTGCGCGTCTCCGCGCTGGCCACGGTGCCGGGCGACGCCCTGGCGGGCGCGGCCGCCGCAGGCCTGCGCCCCGACCGCTCGACCCTTCTCGCCATCGGCTCCTCCCTCTGTCTGTACGAGGCCGGCATGGCGCTCAATGACTGGGCCGACCGTGAGGAGGACGCCGTCGACCGCCCCCACCGACCCCTTCCTTCCGGCCGCGTCACCCCCCGAGCCGCCCTCGCCGTCTCCGCCGCCCTGACCGCCGTCGGCCTCACCCTCGCCGCCCGCGCCGGACGACCCACCCTCGCGACCGCCACCGCCCTCGCCGCGACGGTCTGGTCCTACGACCTCCACCTCAAGCACACCCCCGCCGCCCCCGCGACCATGGCGACAGCCCGCGCGCTCAACCTCCTCCTCGGCGCGATCGCGACCACGACCGGCTGTCCGGCCGTGCGCCGCGGCGCCCGCGCTTCCCTCCCCGCAGCCCTCCCGTCGGCCGCTCTTCTGGGCGCCCACACCTACGCCGTGACCTCGGTCTCCCGCCACGAGACCCAGGGCGGCTCGACCCGCACCCCCCTCCTGGCCCTCGCCACGACCACGGCCCTGGCAGCCGTCACCTCCCGCCCCCGCGCCCCGGGCGGGCGCGCGGGCGGCGAGAAGCCGAGCGGCGCCGGCCCGGGCGGGCCGCCGGCACACCCCGGCCCGAGCGGGCCGACGATCAACCCGGGACCGAGCGGGAACGGCACCACCCCTCTCACCCCGCTGATCACGGCCGCCCTGGCCGCCGCCTACGCCCGGACCCCGGCCGTCCCTCTCCTCCACGCGGCCCTCAACCCGTCACCTCCCCTCACCCAGCGCTCCGTCGGCGCCGGTATCCGTGCCCTGATCCCCCTTCAGGCGGCCCTCGCCGCCCGGGCCGGCGCGCCCGGCACCGCGCTCCTGGTGCTCGGCCTCGCCCCGCTCGCCCGAGCCCTCGCCCGGAAGGTGAGCCCGACATGAGCCCGACCCCACCCGCCGTCCGCTTCGGCTACGGCACCAACGGCCTCACCGACCTCCGGCTCGACGACGCCCTCGCCCTCCTCGCCGACCTCGGATACGACGGCGTCGGGCTCACCCTCGACCACATGCATCTCGACCCCCTCGCCGCCGACCTCCCCGCCCGCACCGCCCAGCTCGCCCGTCGCCTCGATGCGCTCGGCCTCGGGGTCACCGTCGAGACCGGCGCCCGCTACGTCCTCGACCCGCGCCGCAAGCACGGCCCCTCCCTCCTCGACGCGGACCCCGACGGCCGGGCGGCACGTGTCCGCCTCCTCCTGCGCGCCGTCCGCGTCGCCGCCGACCTCGGCGCCCACGCCGTGCACTGCTTCAGTGGCATCACCCCTGCGGACACCACCGACGAGACCGCCTGGAAACGACTCGCCTCCTCCCTCACTCCCGTTCTCGAAGCCGCGGCCGCCGCCCGCGTCCCCCTCGCCGTCGAACCCGAACCCGGTCACCTCCTCGCCACCCTGGACGACTTCCACACGCTCCGCGGCCTCCTCGGCGACCCCGACCCACGGCATCTCGGCCTCACGCTCGACATCGGCCACTGCCAGTGCCTGGAACCCGCGTCCCCCGCCGACTGCGTCCGCGCCGCCGCGCCCTGGCTGCACCACGTCCAGATCGAGGACATGCGCCGCGGCGTCCACGAACACCTCCCGTTCGGCGACGGCGAGATCGACTTCCCACCCGTCCTCGCCGCCCTCGCCGAGGTCACCGCCGCCGGCTACCGGGGCCTGACGGTCGTCGAACTGCCCCGCCACTCCCACGCCGGACCCGAACTCGCCCGCTCCTCCCTCGCGTTCCTGCACCGCAACCCCGCCCCACGGGAGGCCCCGGCATGCTGACCACCACCGCACAGGCCTGGCTGGACGAGGCCCTCGCGGCCGCCACTGCCCGCACCACCCTCTGGGAGCTGCGCTTCGCCTCCGCCGGCCGGCACTGCGGCGCCGAGCACGCCGACTCCGTCCGCGTCCTCCTCCTCAAGGCGGCCCGCGCCGACACCCCCGTCCTCACCCGCCTCTACCACCACGGCTCCGCCGCCGAACGCCGCGCCGTGCTCCTCGCCCTCCCCTCACTCGTCGCAGGGCCCGAGGCCCTGCCCCTCGTCGAAGACGCGCTGCGCGCCCACGACACCGACCTCGTCGCCGCCGCCCTCGGCACCTACGCGGCCACCCACCTCGCCCCGCACGCCTGGCGCCACGCCGTCCTCAAGTGCCTCTTCACCGGCGTCCCCCTCGACACCGTCGCCGGACTGCACGAACGCGCCCCCGGCGACGCCGAACTCGCCCGGATGCTGACCGACTACGCCGCCGAACGCACCGCCGCCGGCCGCACCGTCCCCGCCGACCTCCACCGCGTCCTCGACCTCACCGCCCCCACCGAGGAGTCCTGATGCGCATCTTCGACCCCCACATCCACATGTCCTCGCGCACCACCGACGACTACCAGGCGATGTACGACGCCGGAGTCCGCGCCGTGGTCGAGCCCTCCTTCTGGCTCGGGCAGCCACGCACCTCACCCGCCTCCTTCCTCGACTACTTCGACTCGCTCCTCGGCTGGGAACCCTTCCGGGCCGCCCAGTACGGCATCGCCCACCACTGCACCCTCGCCCTCAATCCCAAGGAGGCCAACGACCCCCGCTGCACCCCCGTTCTCGACGTCCTGCCGCGCTACCTGGTGAAGGACAACGTCGTCGCCGTCGGCGAGATCGGCTACGACTCCATGACCCCCGCCGAGGACACCG
This sequence comes from Streptomyces sp. NPDC013457, assembly GCF_043089925.1. Lineage (NCBI taxonomy): Bacteria > Bacillati > Actinomycetota > Actinomycetes > Kitasatosporales > Streptomycetaceae > Streptomyces > Streptomyces sp. NPDC013457. The sequence continues at coordinate 968,514 of NZ_JBICBL010000001.1, read as the reverse complement.
CCCTCGCGTCGCAGCTCCAGCTCGCCGCGGACCACGGCCTGCCCGCCCTCGTCCACACCCCGCACCGCGACAAGCTCGCCGGCCTGCGCCGGACCCTCGACGTCGTCCGCGAGTCCGGCCTCGCCCCCGAACGGGTCCTGCTCGACCATCTCAACGAGACCACCGTCAAGGAGGCCGCCGACAGCGGTGCCTGGCTGGGCTTCTCCGTCTACCCCGACACCAAGATGGACGAGGACCGCATGGTCGCCGTGCTCAAGGACCACGGGCTCGACCGCGTCCTGGTGAACTCGGCCGCCGACTGGGGCAAGAGCGACCCGCTCAAGACCCGAAAGGTCGGCGACGCCATGCTCGCCGCCGGGTTCTCCCCGGACGACGTCGACCAGGTGCTGTGGCGCAACCCCGTCGCCTTCTACGGCCTCAGCGGCCGCCTGCGGCTCGACCCCCCATCACCCGACACCTCCCACGAGGGCAACTCCATCCTCCGCGGCGGGGAATGAGGCGGCCCGCCCATGCGCTTCCGCCACCCCGACGGCTCCACCGTCCACCTCGCCTACTGCACCAACGTCCACCCCGCCGAGACCCTCGACGGTGTCCTCGCCCAGCTGCGTGACCACTGCGAGCCCGTCCGCCGGCGGCTCGGCCGGGACCGGCTGGGCATCGGACTCTGGCTCGCCCGCGACGCCGCCCAGGCCCTGATCACCGACCCGGGCTCCCTGCGCGCGCTGCGCGCCGAGATCGACCGCCGCGGCCTCGAAGTCGTCACCCTCAACGGCTTCCCCTACGAGGGATTCGGCGCCGCGGAGGTCAAGTACCGCGTCTACCAGCCGGACTGGACCCGCCCCGAACGTCTCGCCCACACCACCGACCTCGCCCGTCTCCTCTCCGCGCTCCTCCCCGACGACGTCACCCAGGGCTCCGTCTCCACCCTGCCGCTCGCCTGGCGCACCCCCTTCGACTCCCGCGCCGCCGACACCGCCCGCGCCGCCCTGACCAGCCTCGCCGAGCGTCTCGACGCCCTGGAGGAACTCACCGGAAACAGCATCCGGATCGGACTCGAACCGGAACCCGGCTGCACCGTCGAGACCACCGCCGACGCCATCGCCCCGCTCACCGCCGTCTCAAGCCCCCGCATCGGCGTCTGCGTCGACACCTGTCATCTCGCCACCTCCTTCGAAGATCCGCACACCGCCCTGGACGCCCTCGGCGCCGCCTCCATACCCGTGGTCAAGGCCCAGCTCTCCGCGGCCCTGCACGCGGAGCACCCCCACCTCCCCGAGGTCCGCGCCGCACTCGCCGCCTTCGCCGAGCCCCGCTTCCTCCACCAGACGCGCACCCGGACCGCCGCCGGCCTCCGGGGCACCGACGACCTCCCCGAAGCCGTCTCCGGCCGCGCCCTCCCCGACGGCGCCCCCTGGCGCGCCCACTTCCACGTCCCCCTGCACGCCCCACCCGAGCCCCCGCTCACCTCCACTCTCCCCGAGCTCAGGGCGACACTCGCCCACCTGGTCGGCGGCCCCCGTCCCCGCACCCATCACCTGGAGGTCGAGACCTACACCTGGCAGGCACTGCCGGCCGACCGGCGCCCCCGCAACCGTGCCCGCCTCGCCGACGGAATCGCCGCCGAACTCATCCTGGCCCGCGACCTGCTGACCGATCTCGGCCTCAAGGAACTGCCATGACCAGCCCCCGGAGCGACACGCGACCCACCCCCCTTCTCGTCCTCGACGTCGTCGGTCTCACCCCCCGCCTCCTGGAGCACATGCCCCGCCTGCAGGCCCTCGGCCGCGCGGGCTCACAAGCGCCCCTCACCACCGTCCTGCCGGCCGTCACCTGCACCGCCCAGACCACCTTCCTCACCGGCACCCTCCCCTCCGAGCACGGCATCGTCGCCAACGGCTGGTACTTCCGTGAACTCGGCGACGTCCTCCTCTGGCGCCAGCACAACGGACTCGTCTCCGGCGACCGTCTCTGGGACGCCGCCCGCCGCTCCCACCCCGGCTACACCGTCGCCAACATCTGCTGGTGGTACGCCATGGGCGCCGACACCGACATCACCGTCACACCCCGTCCCGTCTACTACGCGGACGGCCGCAAGGAGCCCGACTGCTACACCCGGCCCCCAGCCCTCCACGACGAACTCACCGACAGGCTCGGCACCTTCCCCCTCTTCCACTTCTGGGGTCCCGGCGCGGATCTGGTCTCCAGCCAGTGGATCATCGATGCCACCCGCCACATCCTCCGCACCCGCCGCCCCGACCTCGCCCTCGCCTACGTCCCCCACCTCGACTACGACCTCCAGCGCTACGGTCCCGACGACCCGCGCGCCTTCCGAGCCGCGGCCGAACTCGACGCCGCCCTCGCCCCTCTCCTCGACGACGCACGCGCCGAAGGCCGCACCGTCGTCGCGCTCTCCGAGTACGGCATCACCCGCGTGAGCCGCCCCGTCGACATCAACCGGGCCCTGCGCCGCGCCGGCCTCCTGGAAGTCCACACCCAGGACGGCATGGAGTACCTGGACCCGATGACCTCGCGGGCCTTCGCGGTCGCCGACCACCAGCTCGCCCATGTCTACGTCCGACGTCCCGAGGACCTCGACGCCGTCCGGGAGACGCTCGCCGAACTCCCCGGCATCGAGCGCCTTCTGGACGACGAGGGCAAGAAGGAGAACGGCCTCGACCACCCCCGTTCCGGAGAGCTCGTCGCCCTCGCCGAACCCGCCGCGTGGTTCACGTACTACTACTGGCTCGACGACACGCGCGCCCCCGACTTCGCCCAGCTCGTCGAGATACACCGCAAGCCCGGCTACGACCCCGTCGAACTCTTCATGGACCCGCTCGATCCCTACGTACGGATCAAGGCGGCGAAGGCGATCGCCCGCAAGAAGCTGGGCATGCGCTACCGGCTGGCGGTAGTCCCCCTGGACCCCTCACCTATTCGCGGCAGCCATGGCCGCCTCCCCACGAGCGACGACGAAGGTCCGCTCATTCTGTGCTCCACCCCCCGCGCTGTGAGCGGCCGCGTAGCGGCCACCGATGTGAAGTCCCTCTTGCTCCACCTGGCCGGTCTTCACTGACCGGACTCCAGTGAAGCAGACCTCACCGACAACAAGGAGTTATCCACAGATGACCCGCGCCCGCCGCCTCTCGCACTCGACACCCGACCCCGAGCTCACCCACAAGCTCAGCAGACGGAACATGCTCGGCGTCGCCGCAGGCGCCACCGCCGCGGCCCTCCTCGGCGCCACCGCCCCCACCGCCGCCGCCGCGGAAGCCGGCCCCACGGACGCCGACCGAGGGCACGGCCACGACCACGGCAAGGGCCGCCCCGTCCTGCCGCCCGGCCGCCTCGGCATCCAGCTCTACTCGCTGCGCGACAAGGTCGCCACGCTCGGCTTCGCCACCGTCTTCGCCGAACTGAGCAGATACGGCTACGACGAGGTGGAGTTCGCCGGTTACACCCAGGGCTCCGCGGGCCCGATCACCCTCGCCGAACTCCGGCGGCTCACCCGCGATCACGGCCTGCGCGGCATCGGCAGCCACGTCGGCTACTACTCCTCCGACCCCGACGCCTACACGTTCGCGCAGAACCTCGACAAGGTCCTCGACGACGCCCAGGCCCTCGGTCTGCCGCACATCGGCACCGCCTCCGGCCCATGGCGCTACGGCTCCACCGTGGACGGATGGAAGCGCTGCGCCGAGGAGTTCAACCAGTACGGCGCCGAGGCGAAGAAGCGCGGCATGAAGTTCTACCAGCACAACCACGCCGAGGAGTTCTCCTTCGCCACCGACCGCCCCGACGTCCGTCTCTACGACGTCCTGCTCGCCGAGACCGACCCCGAACTCGTCCACCTCGAAATGGACGTCTACTGGGCGTACGTGGCACAGCATCGTTTCTCCCGGCGCGTCGACGGAACCCCCGCTCCCTTCGACCCGCTGCGCTACGTCCTCGCCCAGCCCCACCGCTATCCGCTCTTCCACGTCAAGGACGGCGAACGCGACGAATCCGTCCGCGACGGCTACCGCATGGCGGACGTCGGGGACGGAGACATCGACTACCGGCGCTTCATCTCCGCGGTGAACCGCACCCACCACGGGTACCGGTCCCACCACTGGCAGGCCGAACACGACAACCCGGTCGAGTCCTTCGCGTTCGCCCGTAAATCCAGCGCGCACCTGCATTCCCTGCGCGAGGAGCACCGCTGAACCGAGGGCCCGTGACGCTCACGCGTCCCGGCTGATCGGTCGCGGGTTCGCCGTCGTCCGGCGGGCCCGCGGCCGCCCCGGCGGGCGCAGGAACACCGCGACGCAGCCGGCGACCACGCCGAGCCCTTCGGCCCGGTCGACACGATCGTCCTGGTCGACACCGAGGCGGAACTCCGCCGCGATCAACGCCTCCAACAGGGCGCTCGTGGCCACGCTCGCCACCGACGACCCGGAGACGTACGAGCGGCTCGCGCCGCAGATCCGGGCCTACAAGACGGGCCACGGCACCCCCCCGCTCCCGGGGCGACCGCGACGAGCTGTTCGGCGGCTTCGGCGCCTCCTGGCGCGGGGCCTTCCTCGGCGGCGAGCTGCTCGTCAAAGCCGTCACCGAAGGAGCCGACGGCGAGCGGCTCCCCGGCAACTTCCCCGACCACCACCTGATGCCGTAGCAGGTGCCGGACCGATCACCCGATTCCCTGGCGGTCGCCCTCCAGCGCGAACGCGCGGTCGGCCGCCTCCGGCGCCGTACGCTCCACCAGCTGCGTCAGCAGCGTGCGGTGCCGGACCAGCGGCTCCCGGCGCTCGGCCGGGACCATCGAGAGCAGATCGTCGATCCCCGCCAGCATGCGTCGCGACACCTGGGGGCTGCCCGGCGCACAGCCCCGGATCTCGGTGAGGCCGAGATCCACCAGGTCCGTCCAGTCCGGTACGTCCTGCACCAGCCGGACCGTGCCCCGGCGGTCGCGGTGGTGGACGGCGCCCAGCGGGCGGTCCGCCACCGCCGCCAGGATCTGGGTGATCCGGTCGAGACACTGCACGGCCGTCGTCGGGTCGTTGACGGCGGGGGAGAGAGCCCGCAGCCCGATATCCGCGAGCTGGCGGAGGCCGAAGCCGAGGTCCTGGTGGAACGTCCGCTCGACCCCGACGGAGACCGCCGCCCCGATCCGGCGGGGCACCGTTCCCCCGTGCACGGCCAGGATCGGCGTCCCCGGCACGACGAAGTCCCCGATCCGCGGCAGCATGCGCAGCACCACGCCGTGGCGCTCGGCGATGCGCACGAGGAGCGCGACGTTGACGTCCCTCAGCACCCCGGCGCGCCCCCGGTGCGGGACCTGGTCGGTCGCCTCGCCGAGATCGGCGAGCTCGCCCATGTACCACGGCTGTTTGGCGAGGACGCCGAAGGACTCCCGGGTGATCAGGTCCACCACGTGCCCCACACGCATCAGCCGCAGCGTCGAGTTCACGTACGCCACGAAGAGCAGCAGGCTCAGCGCGACCATGAACAGGGTCAGCAGCGACGACACGAGCGGCACGGTCGACACGTACCGAGGGTCGGTCTCGCTGTCGTAGGAGGTGAGGACGAGCAGCGAGAGCGCGAACGTCGCCAGGAAGACGGAGAAGGCCGCCTTGGTGATGCGGCTCCGGATGAAGATCCGGACGATCCGGGGGCTGAACTGCCCGCTGGCCATCTGGACGGCCACCAGCGAGATGGAGAAGACGACGCCGATGAAGGTCATCATGGCGGAGCTGATCGTCGTCACGATCGTCTTGGCGTCCTCGACGATTCCGATCAGCTCGGTGACCTCGGCGTACGCCCGCTCGTCCTGCAGATACCCGATGATGGCGGAGTCCACCGCGGAGGCGATCAGCCACAGCACGAAGATGCCGACCAGCGCGACGACCGGGGCGAACCAGAAGGTGTCCCGCAGATGCTCCCGCATGGGCGACAGCATCCGCGGCCGGCGGTACGTGGACCCGCGGCCGGGCGCCTCGCTGTCTTCGAAGAGGTTGCTCACCCAGCGCAGGCTAGGCGGCGGGGGCGGCGACTCCCCGTATGCGTACGACGACACTCTGTGCGCCGAAGCGACGCGCCCGGGCCCGATCAAGGACTCCGGCGTCGCCGCACCTCACTGACCACGGGAAACGTGGGTGAAAGGCACCTCAAACCCCTGGTAGAGTTATCCATGTCGCCGCGGGGAACACCCCGGGACGACACAACACCTGGTCCGGGTGGCGGAATGGCAGACGCGCTAGCTTGAGGTGCTAGTGCCCTTTATCGGGCGTGGGGGTTCAAGTCCCCCCTCGGACACGTGAAGCGGAACGGCCCCAGTTCATCTGGGGCCGTTCCGCGTTTCCGCCCTGGGGGCGTCGCGCCATCACTCGGCCCGGGCGTCAGGGTGCCCCCACCCCCTATGCAGGTCCTCGACCTCCGCGGCGCCCCGCTACCGCTTCCGTGCCACCACCAGTCGGCACCTCGGGCTGCCGTTCTCCTGGCGGCCCAGGGGCTCCAGGGACTGTGTCTCCACCGTGAAGCCCGCGCGCGTCAGGCGGTCTCGGACGTCCGCGAGGCGGAACGTGCGGTAGTACATGACGAAGGGTGGCCGCCACAGCGCGTTCCGTACCCGCATGGCCGTGTCGAAGCCCAGCAGCGTCCAGTACGGGAGTGAGCCGACGCGGGGCGGGGCCGGGAGGGGGAAGGCGAGAACGCCGCCGGGGCGGAGGGCCGCGTGGGCCTGGCGGAAGAGGGTGAGCTGGTCCTTCGGGACGAAGTGGCCGAAGGCGCCGAAGCTGACCGCCAGGTCGAATGCCGGCGCGAAGGGGAGCGCCAGCACGTCCGCGCGGATCAGGGTGGCCTTGGGGTGGGCCCGGCGGGCCTCCGCCAGCATGCCCGCGCTGAAGTCGACGCCCGTGACCCGGCCGCCCGCGCACAGCGGTCGCAGGACGGAGAGGCCCGCGCCCGTGCCGCAGCAGAGGTCGAGGCCCGCGTCGAACGGGCCGAGCGGGCGCAGCGCGTCCGTCACCGCCGACAGCACCGGGTCCGGCGTGCGGAACGGCGTCGCGTCGAACTTCGTCGCCAGCAGGTCGTAGCCGTGCTCCACCGAGGAGAGGGCCTGGACGGTCAGCTCACGGACGGTCGGGCCCAGAGGGGTGAACATGCCCCGACACTACGCCGTCACCCGCCGTGCGCAGGGCCGTCCAGGAGGGCGCGATCCCGGTCAGCTGGCAGGTCAGCAGATAGAGAGGGATGGGCGGGGTGTACGGGGAGGTGCCGTCGGGGTGGTGGATCAGCCGGGGGCCGCGGTCGGGGACCTCCGCGCCCGGCGCGTAGCAGGACGGCAGCGGCCAGCTCACGTCCAGGTCGGAGCCGGTCGGGACCAGCCACCACCACCAGTCCGTGTCCGCGTAGACACAGCCCTTGGCGGGCAGCCGGGACAGGATCCGGAAGCCGTAGCGCGCTGGCACGCCGACCGCGTCGCAGCCCAGCGTCGTCCGGAACTCCTGCGGGACCACCAGGCGGGTCGACGCCGCCGTGCCGAGCGCCGTGTCGCTGGACGAGCCGGTCGACGAGCCTGTCGATGAGATCTCCGAGGTTCGGCGCGACCTCGGAGTCAGGAGGGTCGCCATCGACCTCAGCACGTGTACCCCATGCCGTGGGCCAGCTCGGCCCAGACGATCCGCGCCGTGCCGTGTCCCGTGCTGTCGGCCCCCCATGCGTGGGACAGCGCCTCCACGAGCACCAGGCCCCGGCCGCGCTCCTCCTCGCCGCAGTCCCGGATCCGGGGGTCTCCCAGGCCGCCCTCGTCCCGTACCGCTATGCGCAACTGCTCTTCCCCCTCGCGCAGTTCACAGACCACGTGACTGCTCGCGGTGTGCACGACCGCGTTGGTGACCAGCTCGGAGACGATCAGCGTCACCGTCTCGCGTATGCCGGGCGCGCATCCCCAGAGGATGAGCCGCTCCTCCGCCAGTCTGCGGGCGCGGGAGACGGATTCCGTGCGGGCGGGCAGTTCGAAGGCGAAGCGTCGGACGTCGTGACGGAGAGCATCGGTGCGTGGGCGCTGCTGCATGACGCGGGGGCTCATAAGACCTGAGGGAAGCGCGTTACCAGAAGCCACGACCGGTTCCTCACAACAGTGGGTAAGCAGCGCCGTGGTCCGCCTCCCCCCGAGGCGGGCGCGCGGCAGCAGCGCGTACTGGTTCACCGGAATACTTTGCTCCCGAGTCGGACACTTGGCAAGTGGCACTCTGAAAATTGCAGAGTGCGGTGTTCTCTCTGGCCGTGTTCGTGGCACACTCAGGCGAAACAGCGCGTCGGGGAGGTCTGAGAGTGAGCGAGCCGCGGTCCGCCCCCACGGTGGGACAGGTCGTTCTCGGCAAGCGTCTGCAGGATCTGCGCGAGCGGGCCGGCCTGAAGCGGGAGGAGGCCGCGAAGATCCTCCGTGTCGCCCCGGCCACCATTCGTCGCATGGAGACCGCGGAAGTCGCGCTGAAGATCCCGTACGTACAGCTGCTGCTGAAGGCGTACGGCATCACGGACTCCGAGGCCGAGGCGTTCGTCGCGCTCACCGAGGAGGCCAACCTCCCCGGCTGGTGGCAGCGGTTCCACGACGTGCTGCCCGGCTGGTTCTCCATGTACGTCAGCCTGGAGGGGGCCGCGAGCCTCATCCGGGAGTACGAACCCCAATTCGTCCCCGGTCTGCTGCAGACCGAGGGGTACGCCCGCGCCATTCTGTGCAGCGGGGCGGTCGGCGGCAGCGATGCCGAGGAGATCGAACGCCATGTAGCCCTGAGGATGGAGCGTCAGTCCCTGCTGACCAGGGAGGACGCCCCGAAGTTCTGGGTGATCATGGACGAGACGGTCTTCCGCCGACCGGTCGGCGACGGGCCCGAAGTGATGCGCGACCAGCTCGACCGGCTGCTCGAAGCGTCCGAGCTGCCGAACGTCACCCTGCAGATCGCGGAGTTCTCGTCCGGCCATCACCCCGGCACCTACGGACCGTTCGTCCTCTTCCGCTTCGCCGTGCCCGAACTCCCGGACATGGTCTACAGCGAGTACCTCACGGGCGCCGTCTATCTCGACGCGCGCCCGGAGGTGGCCTCCCATCTCGAGGTCATGGACCGAATGGCGGCCCAGGCCGCGACTGCACAACGCACGAAGGAGATCCTCCGGGGTCTCCGCGAGGAGCTGTGAATGGATCGCATATACAACGGCATGCCCGCCGCGGATCTCGGTGCCGAGGGATGGCACAAGCCGTGGAGCGGCGGGAACGGGGGCAACTGCGTGGAGGCCATGAAGCTGGCCGACGGCAGAGTCGCCGTGCGACAGTCCGCAGACCCTGAGGGACCCGCGCTCATCTACACCCACGGCGAGATCGCCGCGTTCATCCAGGGGGCGAAATCCGGTCAGGCCGACTTTCTGCTCACCTGACCCCTTCCGTCGCACCCCTACCGTCGCGTAACTCTTGCTGCAGTGCCAGTAGTTCCACTCCCGGACCAGGAGCCCCGATGACCCAGGACCCCGCAACCGTACGGATAGACACCAGCAAGCCGCACCCGGCGCGGATGTACGACTGGTTCCTGGGCGGCAAGGACAACTACCCCGTCGACGAGGAGATGGCCAAGCAGCTCCTCACCGTGGACGCGCGCGGCCGGGACATGGCGCGGGTCAACCGGGCCTTCATGCACCGCGCCATCCGGTGGCTGAGTGCCAACGGCGTACGCCAGTACCTGGACATCGGCACCGGCATCCCGACCGAGCCGAACCTGCACCAGATAGCCCAGGAGGCCGCGCCCGACTCGCGGATCGTCTACTGCGACAACGACCCGATCGTGCTCGCGCACGCGGCCGCGCTGCTGCGCTCGACGCCCGAAGGGGCGACCGAGTACATCCAGGCGGACGCGCGCGACCCCGAGGTCATCCTGGAAAGGGCCGGAAAGGTCCTTGATTTCGACCAGCCCATAGCCCTGTCGATGCTCGCCCTGCTGCATTTCGTCGGGGATGAGGACGGGGCGTCCGACCTGGTCCGCAAGCTCGTCGACCAGCTGGCGCCGGGCAGCTACCTCGTGCTCTCGCACGTCACCGGGGACTTCGACCCGGAGGGCGCCGCGAAGGCGGTCGGCATGTACAAGGCCCGCGGGCTGACGCTGCGGCCGCGCTCGCGCGACGAGCTGGCCGCGTTCTTCGACGGTCTGGAGCTCGTCGAGCCCGGGGTCACGCTCACCGCCGAGTGGCATCCGGAACTCGGCGAGGTCGTCCCGGTCCAGGGCGACGACCCGATCCCGGGCTGGGCCGCCGTCGGCCGCAAGGTCTGACGGGACCCCGCCGTACGAGACAGGATCCGCTGTACGAGACAGGATCCGCCGTACGAGACAGGATCCGCTGTACGAGCCGGCTCTCGCGGCATCGAGACGGCACCCGCCGTACGTGCGAAGGCCCGCGGACTCTTCCGGTCCGCGGGCCTTCGCGCGCCCACCGCAGGCCTGGCCCGTCAGTCGCGCGGCTCGACCAGCGTCACCAGGAACGACTTCGCCCCGCCCACATTGCCCGCCGCGTCGATCGTCCGGTACTCGACCGTGTGCGTGCCGTAGTCCGGCGTCGCGTCGTCCCACGGCACCGCCCGGCTGCGGCCCAGCTTTCCGTAGACGAGGTCGTCGACGACCGTGCCGCCCGGCGAGAAGCGGAACGGCGCCTCGGCGTCGGTGGGCCAGCCGTAGTACGTGTACCAGCCGTCGCCGTCCACCCGGAACTGGCGCACCACGGCGCCCGGTTGATCGTCACGCGCTGTCAGCCGCATCGTGAACTCGCCGTCGTAGACGTACTCGACCGGACGGCCCGGTCGGCTCACCGTCCGCAGGGGTTCGGACAGTTCGTACGCTCCCGTCGCCGGGCGGGCGTCCACCGTCCACCTCAACTCGGTGTCCGTGCCCGGGATCCCGGCCGTCAGCGTGTGGGTGCCGGGCGACAGGCGCAGAGAACGCAGTTCCAGATCACGGTCGTTGCCCGGGTTGGCGACCTGCCGGCCGTCGAGGCGCCAGCGGACGGAAATCGTCCGGCGCGTCGGGTGGGTGGTGTCGGCATGGACCACGGAGCGGGCGCCGACCGGGGACGTCGTCGGGGTGTGGCCCGTGAAGGCCGGGTCGACGTTCTCCTCCGGGGTGGTCAGGGAGCGGTCGACCCTCCAGCTCACGGTGCGGGTCAGCGCCGACGAGCCGCGCACCGCCGGGTCGCGTACGAAGGGTGTCGGGTCGCTGACCGTCGCCGTCAGGGTGTGTGCGCCGGACGGGAGGGAGAGCGAACGAAGGTCGACCGTACGGGCGTTGTGGGTGCGGAGCGCCCGGCCGTCCAGCCGCCACACCACGTCGAGCTCCCCGCCGAGCGGATGCAGGGTGTCGACCCAGACCGTCCGGTCGGCCCCGATCGGACGCGCGTTGCCCGTGTGCCCCTGCACGAGGTTCACCTTCGCCGAGATCGCCTTCACCATGACCTCGCGCTCGACCTGGTCGAAGGCGTAACCGAGCGTCTTCATGATCGAGTGCCTGCTCGGCCGCCACACGCCCTTCGTGCTGTACAGCCCGCCCTCGTGCCGGCCGATGACACCGCCCGCCTCGCTCGGTTCGCCCAGCCAGCGCCACCACTTTGCGCGTTGCTCCCGCATCCGCTCTTCGGTCAGCAGGGTGTGGTGCGCCGACGAGGGTTCCGTCCCCTCGTACGTGCCGCCGGCGACGCCGCGCGCGTAGTAGTCGTACTCGTCCTGGAGGCCGCCCAGGGAGTGGCCGATCTCGTGCGGGGTGATCAGTGAGGAGAGCGCGTTCCCGCCGGAGGCGGTGGCGTAGCTGCCGCCCGCGCCGCCGTAGGTGTCGCTGTTCGCGAGCGCCACGATCTGGCGGTTGGCGGGGCTCGTGCCGGGCACGAGACCGGCGAGCGCTGCCGCCTTCGCGCTGTCGACGGTCAGCAGCCGCTGCACACTGTCCGGGTTGCAGCCGCCCCAGAAGCCCATGTCGAGCGGAGTGTCGCGCCGGGGCGCGTCGAGCCCCGGATCGCAGTCGACCCCGGACTCCGGCGAAGGGACCTCCACCGCCCAGACGTTGATGTACGAGCGGTAGGAGGCGAACGGCTCGATGCTCCACAGCACGCCCAGGTGGGTGTCGACGTCCGCCCGGAACTCGGCCGACTCCTCGGAGGTGTAGCCGTCGCCCATGATCACCAGGTTGAACCGCCTTTCGGCGGGACCCGTGAGCTGGACGGGGACGACCTTCGCCGCCGCGAGGGCGGTGTCGGCGGGCACGGCGGACTCGGCGACCGCCGGTCCGGTGCCCACCAGTCCGGCGGTCATCAGACAGCCCGCGACGAGACGGACCATCGTCCTTCGAAAGCGTGTGCCAGGTGAGTCCATGGGGCGCGAGCGTAGGCCGCGCCCTCTGGGACGTAAAGATGTTCGCCGGACAGTCGTCCGGCCGCCGAATCAGCGTCGCAGGTACGCCAGCTCCGCGTGTTCGGCGGTGTAGCCCTCGACGAGACGGCGGGCCACCGACACCGAGTCGACCAGGGGGTGCAGGGCGAACGCCTTCACCGCCGTGGCCCGCGATCCGCTCGCCGCCGCCGCGAGCACCTCCCGATCGACCGCCTTCACCGCCGTGACCAGACCCACCGCGTGGTACGGCAGGGGCGCCACCGAGACCGGATGGGCACCGGCCGCGTCCACGAAGCAGGGCACCTCGATCACCGCGTCCGCGTCGAGGACCGAAAGGGTCGCGCCGTTACGGATGTTGAGGATCAGCGTGGCCCGTTCGTTGCGGGCGATCGCCCGCATCAGCGCCAGCGCCACCTTCTCGTACCCGCCCGACTCCAGATCCTCCTCGTCCCGCTCGCCGACCCCCGCCGCCTCCCGGTTGGCGGCCATGTAGGTCGCCTCGCGGTCGGCGAGCGTACGGTGCCAGGTGGCCAGCGCCGGCGTGGCCGGCTTGCCCATCTCCCCGTAGAAGCCCGCCTGCTGGTCGCGGAGATAGGCGCCCCGCGTCCGCTCGGCCTGCTGGTAGGCGCGCACGGCCTCACGGTTGAAGTAGTAGTAGTGCAGGTATTCGTTGGGGATCGCGCCCAGTGTGCGCAGCCACTCCGGGCCGAAGAGCCGCCCCTCCTCGAAGGAGCCGAGGGCCTCCTCGTCCGCGAGCAGCCTGGGCAGCTCGTCCCGTCCACCGACCCGCAGGCCTCGCAGCCAGCCGAGGTGGTTGAGGCCCACGTAGTCGATCCAGGCCTCGTCCGGGTCCGCGCCGAGGAGCCGGGCGACCCGGCGGCCGAGCCCGACGGGGGAGTCGCAGATGCCGACGACCCGGTCGCCGAGGATCCGGGACATCGCCTCCGTCACCAGACCGGCCGGGTTGGTGAAGTTGATGACCCAGGCGTCCGGGGCGACGACGGAGATCCGACGGGCGATGTGCTCGGCGACCGGCACGGTCCGCAGCCCGTACGCGATGCCGCCCGCCCCGACCGTCTCCTGGCCGAGGACCCCCTCGGCGAGGGCGATCCGCTCGTCGGCCGCCCGGCCCTCCAGGCCGCCGACCCGGATCGCCGAGAAGACGAAGTCCGCCCCCCGCAGCGCCTCGTCCAGATCCGTCGTCGCCGTCACCTCGGGTGCGTCCGGCACCCTCGCCGCCTGCTCGGCGAGGACCCGGGCGATCGCCGAGAGCCGGCCGCCGTCGAGGTCGTGGAGCGTCACACGGGTGACCCGCCCCTCGGCGTGGTCGCCGAGCAGCGCGCCGTACACCAGCGGGACCCGGAATCCGCCGCCTCCGAGAATCGTCAGTTTCATGGTCGTACGCTACTGCGATGCACGTATTGAGCAGCCGGATCCTGCTCCGGCCGTCCGACCCCGAGACCTCCCGGCGCTTCTACGGAGAGCTGCTCGGCCTCCCGGTGTACCGCGAGTTCGGCACCGGACCCGACCGGGGCACCGTCTACTTCCTCGGCGGCGGCTTCCTGGAGATCTCCGGCCGCGCCGCCCCGACCGAGCCCCAGCCACGGCTGCGGCTCTGGCTCCAGACGGCGGATGTGCGGGCGGCGCACCGGGAGCTCGTGGACCGGGGCGTCGGGATCCGGCGGGAGCCGCTGACCGAGCCCTGGGGGCTGGTCGAGATGTGGATCACGGACCCCGACGGCGTGGAGATCGTCGTCGTCGAGGTCCCCGAGGACCATCCGCTGCGCTACCGCCCCTGAGCGGCGTGCCGGATCACCCGACGTCGAGGGCGTTGCGCAGACCGAGCCGGTACCTCAGCCGGTCATGTCGCTTGAGCGCCTCCATCTCGGGCGCGCGGAACAGGGGCTCGACGGTGCAGCGCGCCGCCGTCGAACCCGTACGGTCGAGGAGCGCGTTGACGGCCTGCCGGGCCGAGGCGTTGGCCCCCTCCATGGTGGCCAGGTCGATGTCGACGGCCACGTAGTCGCCGGCCAGATAGAAGTTGGGCACCTTCGTGGCGGCCTGGGGGCGGTTGTGGAACGTGCCGACCGGGTGGATCAGGAGCTGGTCGTCGTTGGTCGGGTTCGGTGTGCCCAGACCGTCCACCCCCGGGTCCAGGAACCACGAGTGCAGGGCGCCGTCCTTGAGCACCGTACGGCCCGTGTCGTTGAACGCGGCCTTGAGCTGCGCCCACACCTCCCGCGCGACTTCCGTACGGGTGCACTGCTTGGCGGTCTTTCCGTAGAGGACGCCGGGCACGTCCCACTCGGAGACGTCCACCGACAGGCAGTCCACGACCGAGCCGTCGCCGTAGTCCGCGGGGAAGTCACGGGTCGGCCAGTGGTGGGCCTGCTGGATGCAGGTCAGGGACCAGGGGGAGTCGATCAGGTTGGCGTGCCCGGCGAGCAGCGGCGCCCGTTCGGTCAGATAGAACTGGATGCCCGTCATCCAGTCCGTCTCCAGCCTGTCGCACCGGGCCAGCTGCGGATCGGCCGCCCGCAGCGCGGCGCCCCAGGTCCTGCGGGCGTGCTCCACCGGCATGGCGGAGACGTAATGGTCCGCAGTGACCCGGCGGCGGACGCCGTCCGGGTCCTCGATCACGGCGGCGGAGATCCGGCCGCCCGTGGCGTCGTACGCCATCTCCCGTACGGTCCAGCCGACGCGGAACTCCACGCCGAGCCCCGTCAGATGGGTGACCCACGGGTCGATCCAGGCCTCGTTGGTGGGCAGGTCGAGGATCCGGTCGAGAGGCCCGTCCGCGCCGCGCCCGAGCGCGTTGAAGGCGAAGGCCTCGAGGAGTGTGGCGACCGTTCGGGTGCTGGCCTCCTCCGCCTTGGTGGCCACGATGTTGCGGGTGAGCCCGACGGCGAGGATGCGCTGGTAGTCGTAGCTCATCCGCTCGGCCCGCAGGAACTCCCACCAGGGGGTGGCCTCCCAGGTTCCGTTCCGCCGCTCGTCGCAGCTGGTGAGGAAGACCAGGAAGCGGTTGACGAAGTACGCGGCCTCGTGGAGAGGGATGGACCGGGCGGTCTCCAGGAGCGCGGTCAGGGCCCGGCGGATCTCGTCGAGGGTGAGCTCGGCGGGCCGGTGACCGGGCCAGGGGAGCGGGATGCGGAGGTCCTCGCGGCCGGTGCGGGAGAACGCCATCTCGGCCGGGGCGACGAGGTTGCCCCAGACGCCGTCGGCGTTCCCGGGGAAGGGGATGCGCCGCATCGTGTCCGGGAGGTTGTGGTAGATCCCGGGGATGAACCGGAAGCCGTGCTCGGCGGGAAGCGGTCTCCGTCCGCCGCGCGCGCTCTCGGGCACGTCCATCGAGCGGGCCTTTCCGCCGAGGGCCCGGCGCTCGTAGACGGTGACGCGGAACCCGCGCTCGGCCAGTTCGTGGGCGGCGGTCAGGCCGGCGACGCCACCGCCGAGGACGGCGACGGACAGGGGAGCGGCGGGAGCGGACGGCGTCTCGGCGGCCGCCGTGGCCGGTGCGGCGCCGACGGTGGCCGTGGCGGTGGCCGCGGTGACGGCGGCGGCCGTGGTCACGAAGGTGCGTCGCGAGGTACCCGTACGGTGCATGTCCCAGCCCCTTTGGCTTACCGGCGGTAACTGTCACGTCCGGCGCAGGAGCATAAGGGCCTCCCTCCCACCCCGGAAGCATCGTGCGGGCCACTCCCGGCACATGGCGCGATCCCGCCCCTCCGTACACGCGACGATCCCGCCCTCCGTACACGCGACAATGACGTCATGTCCCGACGCACCACCGGCCCCAAGCGGCGCCCCGCCACCCCCACCGCACCCTCCGCGCCCGCCGTCACCGCGGGCTCGCCCTGCCCGTGCGGCCTGCCCGCGACGTACGGCGAGTGCTGCGGACGCTTCCACTCCGGGCCCACCGCCGCGCCCACCGCCGAGCTGCTGATGCGCTCCCGCTACAGCGCCTTCGTCGTGCGCGACGCCGCGTATCTGCTGCGGACCTGGGCTCCGGAGCACCGCCCGGGGGAGGTCGACTTCGACCCCTCGATGCGCTGGGCGGGGCTCGAGATCCGAGACACCGCCGACGGCACGGCCTTCCACCAGTCCGGGACGGTGACCTTCGTCGCCCGCTACACCCACGACGGCGAGCCCGGCTCGCTCCACGAACGCAGCCGTTTCCGGCGCCACGAGGGCGCCTGGGTGTATGTGGACGGCGACTTCATCGACGAGCCCTGACGCCCGGACCGCCGACAGGTCCGGTAGTCGGGCAGTGGAGCCCGTGCCCAGGGCCTCAGGAGGTGACGCCCACCGGCTCCCGGTCGCGTCGCGGCAGGCCCTGCGCCAGGTCCTCCGCGATCAGCTTCTTCGTGATCGCGTCCGTCGCGGCCCTGAGCTCCGGTCCGGTCGGCCGGCCGGTCTCCCGCTCGACCCGGTCGCTGAGCCAGTCGCCCCAGGCGTGGGTGATGACCTCGGCCTCCCGCCGCCCCGCCGGGGTGTGGGAGAGGAGCGAGCCGTCCCGGGTCAGGAACCCCTCGTCGACCATGCGGTCGAAGACCGGCAGCAGGACCTCCGGGGGGACCCGCCGGCCGGCGGAGATCAGACCGAGACTGGCGTGTCCGACCGTACGGGTGAAGAGCTCGACCTGCATCACCGCCCACGCGCCCGCCGTGTCGAGCCGGGTGTCCGAGCCGGAGACGATCCGGCGCGCGGTCGCCAGATCCGTCTTCTGCAGGATCCTTCCCACGGCGAGTTCGAGCAGTTTCGCCGAGTCGCCCGACATCGTCGGAGACCCGAAGCCCTCGCCCATGTCGGGCGCCGAGGCCCGGGCCGTGTCCCGGAGCGCGACCTGCTTGAGGAAGAGCGCCACGACGAAGCCGATCGCCGCGACCGGAACGGTCCAGAGGAAGACCGTGTGCAGAGTGTCCGCGTACGCCTGGACGATCGGTGCCGCCACGTCGTCCGGCAGCCCGTGCACCCCGTCCGGGCTCTGTGACGCCGCCGCGATCGCGGCCGGGTCCATGGCCGGCCCGGCGACCGCCGCCGCCGCCTCGACCCCCTGCGCCAGGTTGGGCTTCAGGGAGTTGGCGTAGATCGTGCCGAAGACCGCCGTGCCGAAGGAGCTGCCGAGCGTACGGAAGAAGGTGACGCCCGAGGTGGCGGTGCCGAGGTCGGCGTAGTCCACCGTGTTCTGCACCGCGATGGTCAGCACCTGCATGCACAGACCGATGCCGGTGCCCAGCACGAACATGTACAGGGACTCCAGCCAGGCACTGGTCCCGGTGTCCATCAGGGACAGGAGGAAGAGGCCGACGCCCATCACCGCACAGCCCACGATGGGGAAGATCCGGTACGTGCCGGTCTTGCTGACCACGTTGCCGCTGTAGACCGAGGCGATCAGCAGGCCGACGACCATCGGCAGCGTCCGGATGCCCGAGACGGTGGCCGAGTCCCCGTCGACGTACTGCAGATAGGACGGCAGGAAGGTCATCGAGCCGAGCATGGCGAAGCCGACGACGAAGCTCAGGACGGAGCAGACGGTGAACACCGGGTTGGCGAACAGCCGCATGGGCAGCATCGGTTCGGCGGCCCGGGTCTCCACCCAGCAGAACAGGGCGAGCGCGATCAGGCCGCCGACGAAGAGCCCGATGACGACGGGGGAGCCCCAGGCGTACTCGTTCCCGCCCCAACTGGTGGCCAGGATCAGGGCGCTGGAGCCGACCGCGACCAGCGCGATGCCCGTGTAGTCGATGACCGGCTTGCTCGCCGAGCGTACGGAGGGGATCGTGCGGGCGGCGGCGATCACGACCAGGATCGCGATGGGGACGTTGACGTAGAACGCCCAGCGCCAGGTCAGATGGTCGGTGAAGAGCCCGCCGAGCAGCGGGCCGATGACGGTGGAGACGCCGAAGACGGCGCCGATCGCGCCCTGGTACTTCCCTCGGTCGCGCAGCGGGATCACATCGGCGATGAGCGCCATGGAGGTGACCATCAGGCCGCCGGCGCCGATGCCCTGCAGCCCCCGCCAGACGATCAGGAGGGTCATGTTGGTGGCGAGTCCGCAGAGGAACGAGCCGGTGATGAAGACGATCGCCGAGACCTGGAAGATCACCTTGCGGCCGAACAGGTCACCGAACTTGCCGACCAGGACGGTGGCGACCGTCTCGGCCAGGAGGTACGAGGTGACCACCCACGACATGTGGGCGGCGCCGCCGAGGTCCGAGACGATGGTCGGCAGCGCGGTGCCGACGATCGTCTGGTCGAGCGCGGCCAGCAGGACTCCGAGCATGATCGTGCCGAAGACGATGTTGCGGCGACGGCTGTCGAGCACGGGAGGCCCGGCGGCCGGGGGCGCGGGGGCGGCTTCGCTGGTGGTCGTCACCCTCGCAGCCTCACACCGGGTGGCGCGCCCCGCATGCGGGGGACGTCCGAACCGGTGCGGCGCCGGGTCCGCGCCCCGAACGGGCTAACGGGGCCCCGGGGACTAGTGGGTGACCGGAAGCAGCGGGTGGTGCTTGGCCAGGATCTTGTTCGCCCGGGCGAGCGTGGAGAGTGCGTGCTCCCGGTCCGCCCGGTCCTCCGCGCAGAGCGGCCCCCGGAAGCGCAGCACCTCGCGCGCCGCGCAGTCGGCGTCGATCTCCGCCTGCAGGACGTGCAGCGGCAGGCAGGACCCGATCATGGCGGCCACACGGTCGGGGATCGGGACGGGTACGAGGGGCGAGGGCGAGGTGATCACGGGCCAGTCCTTGTGGGTACGGATGTCGGGGGTGGGGTCTCCCTCTCCAATACGTACAGGATGGCGTTCCGGGTTCGGAGACGGGTATGTCTCCGTGAGGCAACGGTGTGTCCTCCGTTCGGCGAGGTGTGCGGACGAGCCGGACCCGGCCCGGGTACCCGCCGCACCGCGCCTTCCGGTGTTCCCGCAGGTGCGCGCCGCGGGGGGCGATCTTCCTTCTGAAACGACCCTCTGTATCGCTCGGTTGTCCACCGAACGCGAGATCGGGCGGCCGGGTGGGAGTGTGAAGCATCTCACTCCCGGCGCTGCGGCCCGTCGCGTGTGCCTCTCGTGCGGAGCGATCGTGTGGGGGCGGTTGAAATCTGGTTACGGTCAAGTAAGTTGACTTGTCGGTAAGTCCGGAGGTCCCGCACACTCCCCGCCCGCTCGCCGCGAACAGGAGCCACGTCATGGGCGTACGCAAGGACTTGAGGCAGGCCAGGAAGCGCCCCGAACTGCGCGACCGGTTCCCCGTCGAGCTCGTACGCGAGGACGGGGTCGTACGCGAGGCGCGCACGGCTCTCCCGCCCGGGCCGCCGCCCTCCGGCACCCCTGCGGACATCCCCTTCGCCCACGCGGCCGTGGACCCCGGTGCGGTGGTCATGCGCCGCCGTGAGCACGGGAACTGGCGGACCGTCACCGCGGCCGAGTTCGCCGGGGACGTCCTGGCCGTGGCGAAGGGGCTGATCGCCGCCGGAGTCGAGCCCGGCGGACGCGTCGGGCTGATGGCGCGTACGAGCTATGCCTGGGCCGTGCTCGACTTCGCCGTCTGGTCGGCCGGCGCGCAGACCGTCCCGATCTACCCCACCTCCTCGGCGGACCAGATCACCTGGATCCTGGAGGACTCCGGCGCCCGCCACGTCGTCACCGAGACCGCCGAGCACACCGCCACCGTCCGCGCGGCGGCCGCCGCGCTGCCCGCACCGTCCGAGCCGGTCCGCGTCTGGCAGACCGACTCCGGCGGCCTCGCCGAACTCGCCGCGCTCGGTACGGAGGTCGCGGACGAGGCGCCGGCCAAGCTGCGCGCCGCCCTCGCGGCGGACACCGTCGCGACGCTCTGCTACACCTCCGGCACGACCGGCCGCCCCAAGGGCTGCGCCCTCACCCACGGCAACCTCCACGCCGAGGCCCGCGCCACCGTCGAGCTGCTGCATCCGGTCTTCAAGGCGGTCACCGGCCAGGCGGCCTCCACCCTCCTCTTCCTGCCGCTCGCCCACATACTCGGACGCGTCATCCAGCTCGCCTGCCTCATGGCGCGCATCGAGATAGGCCACTTCCCCAGCATCACGCCCGACGAACTCCGGCCCGAACTGCGCCGGTTCCGGCCGACCTTCGTCGTCGGCGTGCCCTACCTCTTCGAGAAGATCCACGACACCGGCCGGGCCACCGCCGAGAAGCTCGGCCGCGGTGCCTCCTTCGACCGGGCCGACGCCGTCGCCGTCCGCTACGGCGAGACGGTCCTGCGCCACGTCCTCGGCGAGGGCCCCCGCCCCGGTCCTGGACTGTCCGCCGCCTGGGCGCTCTACGACCTGCTCGTCTACCGGCGCATACGCAAGGAGCTGGGCGGCAACCTCCGGTACGCCATCAGCGGCGGCTCCCCGCTGGACGCGCGCCTGAGCCGGTTCTTCTACGCCGCCGGTGTCCTCGTCTACGAGGGCTACGGCCTCACCGAGACGAGCGCGGCCGCCACCGTCACCCCGCCGCTGCACCCGCGCCCCGGGACGGTCGGCCGCCCTGTGCCCGGCATCGCCGTGCGCATCGCCGACGACGGAGAGGTGCTGATCAAGGGCCCCATCGTCTTCACCGCGTACTGGAACAACCCCGAGGCCACCGAGGAGGTGCTGCGGGACGGCTGGCTGGCCACCGGCGACCTCGGCGCCCTCGACGACGACGGATATCTCGTCATCACCGGCCGCAAGAAGGACATCCTGGTCACCTCCGGCGGCAAGAACGTCTCCCCGGCCGTCCTGGAGGACCGGCTGCGCAGCCGCCCGCCGGTCGGCCAGTGTCTCGTCGTCGGTGACAACCGTCCGTACATCGCGGCGCTCGTCACCCTCGACCCGGAGGCGATGCGGCACTGGCTGTCCGTACGCAGGCGCCCGGCGGACACCCCCACGGCCGTGCTCCGCGAGGATCCCGAGCTGCTCGCCGACATCCAGAAGGCCGTCGACCACGCCAACCGCGCCGTCTCCCGGGCCGAGTCGATCCGCCGGTTCCGTGTCGTGGAGGGGGAGTTCAGCGAGGAGAACGGGATGCTCACCCCCTCGCTCAAGGTGAAGCGGCACGCGGTCACGGCCGCGTTCGCGGCGGAGATCGAGGCGCTGTACCGCTGACGGCTACGCCAGCACCTCGGCGAGGTCGTACGAGACCGGCTCCTCCAGCTGCGCGTAGCCGCAGGACTCCGGCGCGCGGTCCGGCCGCCAGCGCTTGAACTGGGCCGTGTGCCGGAAACGGTCGCCCTCCATGTGGTCGTACCCCACCTCGCAGACCCGTTCCGGGCGCAGGGCCACCCAGGAGAGGTCCTTCTTGCCCGACCAGCGGCTCGGCGCGCCCGGCAGCCGCGCCCCCGCGTGTGCCGCCTCCTCCGCCCAGGCCGCCCACGGGTGTCCGTCGGGCGGGTCCATCCGCAGTGGTTCCAGTTCGGTGATCAGCTCCTCGCGACGCTTGGCCGTGAAGGCCGCGCAGACCCCGACGTGCTGGAGCGTGCCGCCGTCGTCGTACAGGCCGAGCAGCAGTGAGCCGACCACCGGGCCGCTCTTGTGGAAGCGGTAGCCGGCCACGACCACGTCGGCCGTGCGCTCGTGCTTGACCTTGTACATCAGCCGGGCGTCCGGCCGGTACGGCAGGTCCAGCGGCTTGGCGATCACCCCGTCGAGGCCCGCCCCCTCGTACTGCTCGAACCAGCGCGCCGCGAGCTCCGGGTCCGTCGTCGCCGGCGCCAGATGGACCGGGGCGTCGACCCCGCGCAGCGCCTCCTCCAGGGCGGCGCGCCGGTCGGTGAGGGGCGTGTCGAGCAGCGAGTCGTCGCCGAGGGCGAGCAGGTCGAAGGCGATGAACCGGGCCGGGGTCCTCTCGGCCAGCATCCGCACGCGCGAGTCGGCGGGGTGGATGCGCTCGGTGAGCCGGTCGAAGTCGAGCCGCCCGTCGTGCTCGATCACGATTTCGCCGTCGACCACGCACCGCTGGGGGAGCCGGGGGAGCAGGGCCTCGACGAGCTCGGGGAAGTAGCGGGTCAGCGGCTTGCCCGTACGGCTGCCGATGACCAGCTCCGGTCCGTCGCGGTGCACGATGGCCCGGAAGCCGTCCCACTTGGCCTCGTACTGCATGCCCGGCGGAATCTTCTTTACGGCCTTGGCCAGCATCGGCTTCACGGGTGGCATCACCGGCAGATCCATGGGCCGATTGTCCGGTATGCGAGGAATGTCGGCGAGCTCTACGCTGACTCGCATGGCGACCAAGGCGGCAGCGGTGGAGCTGGAAGTCGGAGAGCGGACGGTACGCGTCTCCAATCCGGACAAGGTGTACTTCCCCGAACACGGCTACACCAAGCTCGACATGGTCAGCTACTACCTGGCTGTCGGCGACGGCATCACCCGTGCGCTGCGGAACCGGCCCACGACCCTGGAGCGTTACCCCGACGGAGTGACCGGCGAGTCGTTCTTCCAGAAGCGCGCCCCCAAGTACCTGCCGGAGTGGATCCCCACGGCGCACATCACCTTCCCCAGCGGCCGGTCCGCCGACGAGATGTGCCCGACCGAGCCCGCGGCCGTGATCTGGGCCGCCAACCTCGGCGCCGTGACCTTCCACCCGTGGCCGGTACGGCGCGAGGACACCGACCACCCCGACGAACTGCGCATCGACCTCGACCCCCAGCCCGGCACCGACTACGCCGACGCCGTACGCGCCGCCCACGAGCTGCGCGCCGTCCTGGACGAGCACGGACTGCGCGGCTGGCCCAAGACCTCGGGCGGGCGCGGGCTGCACGTCTTCGTGCCGATCGAGCCGCAGTGGACCTTCACCCAGGTCCGCCGTGCCGCCATCGCCGTCGGCCGCGAGCTGGAGCGCCGGATGCCGGACCAGGTGACGATCAAGTGGTGGAAGGAGGAGCGCGGCGAGCGGATCTTCGTCGACTACAACCAGACCGCGCGCGACCGCACGATCGCCTCCGCCTACTCCGTGCGCCCGCGCCCGCACGCCCCCGTCTCCGCACCGCTGGACTGGGACGAGATCGACGACGCGACACCACGGGACTTCGACATCAGGACGATGCCGGCCCGGTACGCGGAGGTGGGCGACGTCCACGCCGGCATGGACGACCACCGGTTCAGCCTGGAGAGCCTGCTCGAACTGGCCCGCCGTGACGAGGCGGAGCACGGACTCGGCGATCTGCCGTATCCGCCGGAGTACCCGAAGATGCCGGGCGAACCGAAGCGGGTCCAGCCGAGCAGGGCGAAGAAGAGCGACTGAGGAGGACCGGCTGCGGAAGACCACCGAGAAACCCCGCCCGGAGCGGCTCGGAAAGGCCTTCCGACGGCCCTCGACGGGGGTCTCCGCACGCGCGCACGGGTGATCACGAGTGGGTGGACCGGCCCTCGCGCCCGCTCCCCGCCGAAGGCCGTACACGGCCTTCGGTGTCACTCCTGAAATGGGCTCTGACCTGGGCTTTCGACGTGATTCCCACTACCGTTCAGGCATCGGGAAAGGGGTGCCGGATGGACCGGAACATACGTGACGTCGACGATGTGCTGAGGCTTCTCGACGGGCTCTTCGCACCGGAGGCCGACCGCTGGACCGCCGAGGCGGCCGGCTGGTGGAACGGCTTCTACGGCGACCGCACCAAGCCGGTGCCCTTCTTCGTCGCCAAGCCGGACGAGAGCCTCGTCTCGTACGTCGACCGGGGGTGGGTCGCACCCGGCCGGGCGCTCGACCTGGGCTGCGGCCCGGGACGCAACTCCCTGTATCTCGCCTCCCAGGGTTTCGAGGTGGATGCCGTGGACCTCTCCGACGAGGCGATCGCCTGGGCCCGGGAGCGCACCCAGGAGGCCGGCGCGCAGATCCGGTTCCATCACGGAGACGCCTTCGAACTGGCCGGGAGCGCGCTCGCCGGCCCGTACGACCTGATCTACGACTCGGGCTGCTTCCACCACCTGCCGCCGCACCGACGCGTCAGCTACCTCGCCCTCGTCGAGCGGCTGCTCGCGCCCGGCGGGCGGCTCGCCCTGACGTGCTTCGCGTCCGGGGCGATGGGCTCGGAGCTCGCGGACGCCGACTTCTACCGTGAGCCGGGACTCCACGGCGGCCTCGCCTACACACCGGAGTCCCTGCGCTGGATCTTCTCCGACCTGACGGAGGTCGAACTGCGGCGCATGCGGGACGAGCCCGCCGAGTCCCCGCACTTCGGCGAGGACTTCCTCTGGACGGCCCTGTTCCGCCGCGAAGACGCCCCGGCCCCGCTCACCTGACCGCGCGCGGACCCCGCGTCCGGGGGAGACTCGGAGACACCACCGCACACGCCCAGGGAGCTCCGAAGGAGCAGCGCCATGCTCACCACGCGCTACGTCACCGGATCGCCGAACTGGATCGACCTCGGCACCCCGGACATCGAGCGGGCGGCCGCCTTCTACCAGGGCGTCTTCGGCTGGGACTTCGTCTCCGCGGGGCCCGAGGCGGGCGGGTACGGCATGTTCCGCTCCGACGGCAGGACGGTCGCCGCCGGCATGCAGGTCGAGCCCGGGCAGGGCGGCCCGCCCGCCTGGACCGTGTACTTCCGGTCGGCGGACGCGGAGGCGACCGCCAAGGCCGTCCAGGCGGGTGGCGGCACGGTGCTGTTCGAGCCCATGGACGTCTTCGACTTCGGCCGTATGGCCGTCTTCACCGACCCCGCGGGCGCCGGCTTCGCCACCTGGCAGCCGGGTACGTTCCAGGGCCTCGACCTGGTCGACGGGCCGAACTCCCTGACCTGGGCCGAGCTCCACACCCCGGACGTGGACGCGGCCGTCGCGTTCTACCACTCCGTCTTCGGCCTCGAGAGCGCCGAGATGCCGATGCCGGAGGACACCGGGGCGTACCTCACCCTCTACCCGGCGGGTCTGGGGGAGGAGGGGATGTTCGGAGGTGTCGTCCCCCTGGACCTCGACCCCGTCGAGGCGGAGGGCGGTCCGGGCTGGCTGGTCTACTTCGAGGTCCCGGACACCGACGCGGCGGTGGCGGCGGCCGAGCGCCTCGGCGGCATGGTGCGGCTGGCCCCGATGGAGCTGGAGGCCGTCGGCCGCATGGCGAAGCTCGCAGACCCGTTCGGCGCGCGATTCGCGGTGATCACGAGCACCCCGCTCGACGAGGCGGCGTGAAGCGTCGAGGCGGCCGGAGAGTGGCGCGTGTGACCGCCCGGCGCGCCGCATTGATCGAACGTTGATGGACCGTTTACGGCCGAACGGCAGCGTATCGGCCATGCAGACCGACACCACTGTGATGACCGCCCCGGCCGCCCCCGACATGTCCTGGCAGGAGAACGCGCTGTGCGCCCAGGCCGGGCCCGAGTTCTTCTTCCCCGCCCCCGGCTCCTCGACGCGCGAGGCGAAGCAGCTCTGCGGGGCGTGCGAGGGCCGGGTGGCGTGCCTCCAGTACGCGCTGGAGCACGACGAACGGTTCGGGGTGTGGGGCGGCCTCTCGGAGAAGGAGCGGGGGCGGCTCAAGCGCACGGAAGGCGCCCGCCGCCACCTGCGTCCCTGAGACGGGTCGGCCTGATACAGGTCGGCCCGGTACGGGGCAGCCCGAAACGGGTCGGCCCGATACGGGTCAGCCCGAAACGAGTCGGCCCGCTACGGGTCAGCCCGCCGCGCGGGCCGCCATGCGCGCCTTGCGCGCCGCCAGCTTCTCGTCGAACTTCGCGGCCTCGCTGTCCAGGCCGTTCATGTACAGCCCCAGCTCCTCCTGGGCCTTCAGGCCCTCGGGGCCGAGGCCGTCGATCTGGAGCACCTTGAGGAAGCGCAGCACCGGCTGCAGCACGTCGTCGTGGTGGATGCGCATGTTGTAGATCTCGCCGATCGCCATCTGCGCCGCCGCCCGCTCGAACCCGGGCATGCCGTGACCCGGCATCCGGAAGTTCACGACGACGTCCCGCACGGCCTGCATCGTCAGGTCGGGGGCGAGCTCGAAGGCCGCGCCCAGGAGGTTGCGGTAGAAGACCATGTGCAGGTTCTCGTCGGTGGCGATGCGCGCCAGCATCCGGTCGCAGACCGGGTCGCCGGACTGGTGGCCGGTGTTCCGGTGCGAGATGCGGGTCGCGAGCTCCTGGAAGGCGACGTACGCGACGGAGTGCAGCATCGAGTGCCGGTTGTCCGACTCGAAGCCCTCGCTCATGTGGGCCATCCGGAACTGCTCCAGCTTGTCCGGGTCCACGGCGCGCGAGGCCAGCAGGTAGTCGCGCATCACGATGCCGTGGCGGCCCTCTTCGGCGGTCCAGCGGTGCACCCAGGTGCCCCACGCGCCGTCGCGCCCGAAGAGGGAGGCGATCTCGTGGTGGTAGCTGGGCAGGTTGTCCTCGGTGAGCAGGTTCACCACGAGGGCGATCTTGCCGACCTCGGTGACCTTGGACTGGGACGGGTCCCAGGCCTCGCCGTCCTCGAAGAAGCCCGGGAAGTTCCGGCCGTCGGACCATGGGACGTACTCGTGCGGCATCCAGTCCTTGGTGACCTTGAGGTGCCGGTTGAGCTCCTTCTCCACCACCTCTTCCAGCGCGTAGAGCAGCCGCGCGTCGGTCCACCCTGTCGAGCTGCCGAGGTGGGGAGAGGTGAGCGTCACGGGAAACTCCTGGGGACGGAGAGAGGGCATACGGGATTACCTACGGATTCGTAGGTTACGAGACCGTAGGTTAAGGCCCCGTAAGGCCTCGGCCAAGCCCGTCCGGGCGATGTCCGGTTACGTTCCGTTATGTGCGCTGCTGATGACGGCGAACGGAGAGGCAGGTCACGGCGCCGGGCGCACCGGGGGTGGCGTGATCATGGCTACGGAGAGCAGGCGGCCGGTCTCAGCGCGCGTACCGCGGAGACCGGCGCCGCCGAGCGCGCGACCGCCCTCGTGGGCGTCACCGAACCGCCGAACCGACCTCCTCCGCGCTCGTCGCCCGCAGCTCGCCGTCGAGCAGCAGCCAGCGGGTGATCCCCAGCGACTCCAGGAACGGCACGTCGTGGCTCGCCACGATCAGCGCCCCCTCGTACGCCTCCAGCGCGGCTGTCAGCTTCCGCACCGACGCCATGTCCAGGTTGTTGGTCGGCTCGTCCAGCATCAGCAGCTGCGGGGCCGGCTCGGCGAGCAGCAGCGCCGCCAGCGTCGCCCGGAACCGCTCCCCTCCCGACAGCGTCCCGGTCGGCCGGTCCGCCCGCGCGCCCCTGAACAGGAAGCGTGCGAGCCGCGCCCTGACGGTGTTCGCGGTCGCCTCCGGCGCGAACCGGGCCACGTTCTCCACCACGCTGAGCTCGTCGTCGAGGACGTCGAGCCGCTGTGGCAGGAACCGGAGCGGCACATGGGTCTCGACCGTGCCGGTGACCGGCTCCAGCTCTCCGGCGATCGTCCGCAACAGGGTCGACTTGCCGGCGCCGTTCCGTCCGACGAGCGCGACCCGCTCCGGTCCGCGCAACTCGAACTCGCCGGCGACCCGGGCGCCGTACCGCAGCTCGAGACCGCTCAGTCGCAGCACCTCGCGGCCGGGGTGGACCATGGTGCGCGGCAGCTCGATGCGGATCTCGTCGTCGTCCCGTACCGCCTCCTCCGCCAGGTCGAGCCGCTCGCGCGCCTCCGCCAGCCGCTCGGTGTGCAAGGCGCGGTGCTTGCCCGCCGACACCTGGGCGGCGGCCCTGCGGTTGTTGGCGACGATCTTCGGTACGACCTTGTTCTCGAAGCTCTTCTGCCCGTACCGCTTGCGGCGCGCCAACTTCATCTGGGCGTCGGAGAGTTCGCGCTTCTGACGCTGGACGTCGGCCTCGGCGACCCGCACCATCCTTTCCGCGGCCTCCTGTTCGGCCGCGAGCGCCTCCTCGTAGGCGGAGTAGGTCCCGCCGTACCAGGTCACCTCGCCCTCGCGCAGATCGGCGATCTGGTCGACGCGCTCCAGGAGTTGACGGTCGTGGCTCACCACCACCAGCACGCCCGACCAGGCGTCCACCGCCTCGTAGAGCCGGGCGCGGGCGTGCAGGTCGAGATTGTTGGTCGGCTCGTCGAGCAGCAGGATGTCCGGCCGGGCGAGCAGCAGCGCCGCGAGCCGCAGCAGGACCGACTCGCCGCCGGACACCTCGCCGATGGTCCGGTCGAGGCCGATGTGCCCGAGCCCGAGCTGATCGAGCGTGGCGCGGGCCCTTTCCTCCACGTCCCAGTCGTCGCCGACCGCCGCGAAGTGCTCCTCCGCGACATCGCCGGCCTCGATGGCGTGCAGCGCGGCACGGGTCGCCGCGATCCCCAGCGCCTCGTCGACCCGCAACGCGGTGTCGAGGACGAGGTTCTGCGGGAGGTAGCCGACCTCGCCGACCGTACGGATCGTGCCCTCGGCGGGTGTCAGCTCACCCGCGAGGAGCTTGAGGAGCGTCGACTTGCCGGAGCCGTTCAGGCCGATGAGACCGGTCCGGCCGGGGCCGACCGCGAGCCGGAAGTCGTCCAGGACCTCGGTGCCGTCCGGCCAGGAGAACGAGACGGAGGAGCAGGTGATGAAAGTGGGATGGGTCGCCATGGGGGCCTCCCTGTTGCATGAGCGCGGGCTGGGGCAACGGGTGAGACACCGGGGCGCGGGCAGGCGGAAATGCTCGTACGCCGAGGGCGAAGACGGCACACGCGGCGCTGCGTGAAGCAGCTCAGGGGCACGCGCGGCACGGTGTCTCGCATCCTCAGACGAGCAACGGCCTTCTCCGATCGGGCGACAACAGGGCCAGGTCAGGACGGTACGCCTGAGGCCGGGTGGCGGCAATCGATTTAACGGGCCGCCGTCGTACGCGGCGCGTCGCGGACGGGCCCGCGGGCGGTCAGCCGTCGAGCAGCTGCGCCAGATCCTGGTCCCAGTCCAGATACTGGTGCTCACGCCCGGCCGGCACCAGATGCTGCGACCGCTTCAGGAAGAGCCGCAGCTCGGACGTGCGCACATGCACCACGGCCACCCCCTCGGGCGCGTGGAACTCGACGACCGTGCGGTCGTAGCCGTACGGACGCACCCGGACGTCCCCGAGCCCGGCCGGCCCGTCCATGCCCTCGGCGAGCAGCTCTCGCGCGAAGGCCCACGACACCTCGACGCCCTCCAGCGTCGCGGGCGGCGGGAACGCCATGCTCACCGCGAAGGGATCCTCGCGGTCGTACCGCAGCGTGGCGGGGACGGTTTCCATCCGGGGAGCGGATGCGACCAGACGGGCCTGAACGGCCTGCTCGATGACGGTGGACAAGGCCAGCTCCTGTCGCGCGGCTTCGGTTCCTGACGTCTCCCTGACACAAGGAAGGACGAACGACGGGGCCGGAACGTGCACTGGGGGGTCACGTGACCTGTGTCACCGCCGCGCTCGCCGCCCGTCGCACGCGACACGAGGCGCTCTGGACGGCGTCCGCGGGGTGGGCTAGCTTCCGGCGCCATGACGTCCAAGGGGAAGACGAGACGAATGATGTCGGCGGGGCTGAGCGGGGCGGCTCTCGCGCTGGCCCTGACGGCCCCCGCGCACGGCGCGCCGTGGCCCGCACCGGATGCGGGGGCTCCGTTCACGGCGCGGGGTGCCGGCTGGCAGCTGACGGAGACCGGCACCGACGCCCGGTTCCGGGGGCTCGCGGCCGTCGACCGCAGGACCGCCTGGGCCGCGGGATCGAAGGGGACCGTCCTGCGCACCACGGACGGCGGCCGGAGCTGGCGGAACGTCTCACCACCCGGTGCGGGGGAGCTGGAACTCCGTGACGTGGAGGCCTTCGACGCCCGGCGCGCCGTGGTCCTCGCGATCGGTGAGGGCGAGGCGTCACGGGTGCTGCGCACCGACGACGGCGGCGCCACCTGGACGGAGTCCTTCCGCAACACCGACCCGCGGGCCTTCTACGACTGCATCACGTTCTTCGACCACCGGCACGGACTCGCCATGAGCGACCCCGTCGACGGGAAGTACCGCATCCTCTCCACACGGGACGGCGGCCGGTCCTGGGCGGTGCTGCCGGACGCGGGGATGCCGGCCGCGCTGCCCGGTGAGGCCGGCTTCGCGGCGAGCGGGCAGTGCCTGGTCTCCTCCGGACCGAGGGACGTCTGGCTCGCGACCGGCGGCGGGGCCACCGCACGCGTGCTGCACTCCCGCGACCGTGGGCTGAACTGGACGGTCACGGAGACGACCGTCCCGGCGGGCGACCCGGCGCGGGGCGTCTTCGGGCTCGCCTTCCGCGACCGTACGCACGGGATCGCGGTCGGTGGCGACTACCGCAAGGACCAGCCGTCGCCGCAGGCGGCCGCGGTCACCGCGGACGGCGGCCGCCGGTGGCGCGCCGCCTCGGCCCCGCCGCCCGCGTACCGCTCGGGCGTGGCCTGGCTCCCGCACTCCTCCTCGGCCGCGCTCGCGGTCGGCCCGACCGGCACGGACCTGACGACCGACGGAGGCCGTACCTGGCGGACCGTCGACACCGGCTCGTACGACACGGTCGACTGCACGCGGGACGGCGCGTGCTGGGCCTCCGGGGAGAAGGGCCGTATCGCCCGCCTCGGCAGGCGCTAGCGGGATAGGGCTAGGAAGGCAGCTGCTCGCGGTACGGAGCGAGTGCGTCGGCCGTCTTGGTCGCGTAGAACTCGGTGATCCGGTAGGCGCAGACGCCCTCGACCGTGAACGGGTCGGCCGCCACGATCTTCTCGATCGTCGCGCGGTCGACCCCCGAGGCGAGGACGATGCCGCCGTCGCGCGGGTTCTTGCGCCCGGAGGCGATGAACACGCCGGCGGCGTACTGCGCGTCGAGCCACTCGACGTGCGCGTCGAGCAGCGCGTCCGCTCGCTCGACAGGGGCGGTATAGGTCAATTCCAGTACGAACATGCCCGCAGGCTACCCGGCGGCCTCCCAAGGGCGGGAGCACGCCCGCCAGTCGGACGGAGGGGTGCCGGGTGCCCGGTGACGGGCCGTAGGGTGACCGTCATCATGATGATCATCGACCTTCCCGACGGCTGGCCCACCGACGAGACGGCGGCCCGCGCCGTGCAGGGAGAGCTGCGCTCCCGGCTCGTGCTCGACGAGCCGGGACCGCCGCCCGGCACGGGCCATGTGACGGGGCTCGACGTCGCGTACGACGACGAGCGCGACCTCGTCGCGGCCGCGGCCGTCGTGCTGGACGCCCGGACGCTCGACGTGGTGGAGGAGGCGACGGCGGTCGGCCGGGTGTCGTTCCCCTACGTCCCCGGGCTGCTCGCCTTCCGCGAGATCCCGACCGTGCTCGCCGCGCTCGCCTCGCTGACCGCCGACCCCGGGCTGCTCGTCTGCGACGGATACGGACTCGCCCACCCGCGCCGCTTCGGACTCGCCAGCCACCTCGGTGTGCTCACCGGGCGGCCGTCGATCGGCGTCGCGAAGAACCCCTTCACCTTCGCCTTCGACCGACCCGGACCGGAGCGCGGCGACTTCAGCCCGCTCATGGCCGGTGAGGAGGAGGTCGGCCGCGCCCTGCGCACCCAGGCCGGAGTGAAGCCCGTCTTCGTCTCCGTCGGCCATCGGGTCTCCCTCGCCAACGCCTGCGCCCACACGCTGCGGCTCGCCCCGCGCTACCGCATCCCCGAGAGCACCCGGCACGCCGACTCCCTGTGCCGCCGCGCCCTACGGGACGCCCTGGGAGCTGAGTAGGCGACTGAGTAGGCGTACGGATGGCGGGGCACGATCATGGACGGCAGGCTGGGGTCCATGACGAGCCCCGTACCCCTCCCGCCGAAATCAGCCGACCGCGGACTGGTCGCGATGCTCGCCACCGCCGGCATCGCCGCCCTGGCATGGCTCTGCGCCATGGTGTACGTCGTCGCCGCGTGGGTGACGGCGTGATCGGTACGCTCCAGTGCGTCGTCCTGGACTGCACCGATGTCATGGAACTGGCCCGTTTCTACCAGCAGTTGCTCGGCGGTGAGATCAACCGGCCCGACGCCCAGTGGGCCGTCGGCGAAGCCTGGGCCACGCTCCACGACGCCGCCGGTGCCCCGGTGCTCGCGTTCCAGGGGGTGGCGGACCACAGACCGCCCGTCTGGGGCGCGGCGGAGCAGCAGTTCCACCTGGACGTCCGGGTGGCCGATCTGGCGGCCGCCCATGACGCGGTCGTCGAGCTCGGTGCGTGGCTGCTCGACGACGGGGGCGGCGACCAAGCCTGGCGGATCTACGCGGACCCGGCCGGCCACCCCTTCTGTCTCGTACGCCACTGAGGCGGGCGTCGCCCGGAAGCTCCGTGGCAGGGCATCGGCCCTGGCTCTGCGGCCAGGCGTCAGCCCCGGTGCGCCACCCGGAAGCGGATGCCGGCCTCGCGGAGCCGGCCGAGCAGGGCGTCGCCCATCGCCACGGCCGTGGTGAGCTGCCCCGAGGTCTTCGGCAGGTCGTCCAGGGCGAGACAGAGCGCGGACTCGGCGAGGATCTTCGCCGTCTCGCCGTACCCCGGGTCGCCGCCCGAGACCTCCGTGAAGACCCGCCGTCCGCCGCCCTCGCCGACGAAGCGCACCGAGAACCAGCTGCGGGCGCGCCGCTCGGCGCTCGGGCCCTGCCCCGGCTCGTAACGGTCCATCAGCCAGCGCCGCACGGGCGCCAGTTGGGCGGCGGCCACGCCCGCGCCGATGACGGCGGTGCCGCCGAGCGCCATCGGAAGGGTCTTGACCGAGGCGTAGTGCCGGTAGCGGAAGTCGGGTCCGTACGCCTCAAGGGCCCGTGCCGAGCGCTCCACCACCTGGGCGTCGATGGTCGGCAGCGGAAGCGCCCAGGTGCCGGTCTCCCGGCTGAAGCGCGGTCCGCCGAGCGGCGCACGGGCCCGGCGGCCCACCAACCGGGGCTCGTGCAGGCGCCGTTCGTGCGCGGCGCGGAGGATCTCCCGGCCGCGTCCCATCGCCGTCAGGGCCGATGCGAACGTACCGCCCGAGAAGACGGCACCCGCCCGTACGAATCCGTCGATCCGCAGGGGCACGTCCTCGGGCAGCTGCTGGACGGTGTAGAACACGCCCAGGTCGTGCGGTACGGAGTCGAAGCCGCAGGCGTGCACGATCCGCGCCCCCGTCTCCCTGGCCCGCGCGTCGTACTTCACGTACATCTCGTCGACGAACTCGCTCTCGCCGGTGAGGTCGACGTAGTCCGTGCCGGCCTCCGCGCACGCCGCCACCAGCCCCTCGCCGTACCAGACGTACGGGCCCACGGTGGTGGCCACCACCCGCGTGGACGCGGCGAGTTCACGCACCGCGTCCGCGTCCGCGGAGTCCGCGACCACCAGCGGCAGCTCCGCGCACCGGGGCCATCGCGCCGCCAGCCGCTCCCGCAGCGCGGTGAGCTTGGCGCGGCTGCGCCCGGCGAGCGCCCACCGGCACCCGGCCGGCGCGTGCTCCGCCAGATACTCCGCGGTGAGCTCGCCCACGAACCCCGTCGCCCCGAAGAGGACGACGTCGTACGTCCGCTCCCTCGCGTCCCGTCCCGTGCCGTTCCCGGTGTCCATCCAGCCCCTCGCCTTCACGTACGGCTTCCCCTGAGACGGCGGAGCCTAGCGGTAGCTCGCGCGTGGTCCGTCAGCGGTAGTCGTCGGGGTGGCCCTGCATCCAGGTGTCGATCCGGTCCCGCGTACCGGGGAGCAGGGTCTCGTGCTTCTTCAGGTCGGCGAACGAGCGGTCGCCGCCCAGCGTGGTCCGCAGCTTCTCGATCCAGGCGATCGGTTCCGGGAGGTGACCGGGCCCTTCGGATCCGCCTTCACCGGCGCAAGATCGGGATCTCTTCCTCCCGGACGGAATTTCCAAGCGCTTGCTCGGCCGGGGGGCTTGTGCGGAGTGGAACGTGTTCCTAGCATCACCGGTGTTACATCATTGGTGTCACACAGCTGGGGGCTTGATGGCGGCGTCGACGGAACCGACCCGGACCGCCCGGAACGGGCCGCTCGCCGGGGTGCGCGTGGTGGAGCTGGCGGGGATCGGCCCGGGGCCCTTCGCGGCCATGCTCCTCGGCGACCTCGGCGCCGATGTCGTACGGATCGACCGGCCCGGCGGCTCGGGGCTCGGCATCGACCCCTCGTACGACCTCACCAACCGCAACAAGCGCTCCGTCCTCGTGGACCTCAAGGCCGACGGCGGCCCCGCGACCGTCCTCGACCTGGTCGAACGGGCCGACATCCTCATCGAGGGCTACCGCCCCGGCGTCGCCGAGCGTCTCGGTGTGGGCCCGGACGCCTGCCTCGCCCGCAACCCGAAGCTCGTCTACGGCCGGATGACCGGCTGGGGACAGGACGGGCCGCTTTCCGCCACCGCGGGACACGACATCGCGTACCTCGCGATCACCGGCACCCTCGGGATGATCGGCCCCGACCCGGAGGGCCCGCCCACCGTCCCCGCCAACCTCGTCGGCGACTACGCGGGCGGCTCGCTCTACCTCGTCGTCGGCGTCCTCGCCGCGCTCCAGCACGCCCGCGCGCACGGCGAGGGGCAGGTCGTCGACGCAGCCATCGTCGACGGGGCCGCCCACCTCGCGACCATGATCCACGGCATGCTGGCGTCCGGCGGCTGGCAGGACCGGCGCGGCGTCAACCTGCTGGACGGCGGCTGCCCCTTCTACGGCACCTACGAGACGTCCGACGGGGGGTACATGGCCGTCGGAGCCCTGGAGCAGCAGTTCTACGACGAGTTCGTACGCCTCCTCGGCATCGAGGACCTGGCCCCCGCCCGCAGGGACTTCGGACGCTGGGCCGAGCTGCGCACCGCCGTCGCGGAACGCTTCCGCACCCGTACGAGAGACGAGTGGACGGCCGTCTTCGACGGGACCGACGCCTGCGTGGCGCCGGTCCTCTCGCTCCGGGAGGCCCCCGCCCATCCGCACCTCGCCGCCCGGGCCACCTTCGTCGAGCACGCCGGCCAGACCCAGCCCGCACCCGCGCCCCGCTTCTCCGCCACCCCCGGCACCGTGCGCACCGGCCCCGCCCTGCCCGGCGCCGACACCGACGAGGTCGCCCGCGACTGGGCCGTCACCTCCCTCACCTCCAAGGAGCCGCAGGCATGAAGCGCCAGCTCTACACCGCCGACCACGAGGCGTTCCGCGAGACCGTCCGCACCTTCCTCGCCAAGGAGGTGCTGCCCCACTACGAGCAGTGGGAGAAGGACGGCATCGTCGCGCGCGAGGCCTGGCGTGCCGCCGGACGGCAGGGGCTGCTCGGGCTCGCCGTCGACGAGGAGTACGGCGGTGGCGGCAATCCCGACTTCCGCTACAGCGCGGTCCTCGCCGAGGAGTTCACCCGGGCCGGCGCACCCGGCATAGCCCTCGGCCTGCACAACGACATCATCGGCCCGTACCTCACCTCGCTCGCCACCGAGGAGCAGAGGCGCCGCTGGCTTCCCGGGTTCTGCACCGGAGAGCTGATCACCGCCATCGCGATGACCGAGCCCGGCGCCGGCTCCGACCTCCAGGGGATCAGGACCAGCGCCGAGGACCGGGGCGACCACTGGGTGCTCAACGGCTCCAAGACGTTCATCTCCAACGGCATCCTCGCCGACCTGGTGATCGTCGTCGCGAGGACGACCCCGGAGGGCGGCGCGCACGGGCTGTCGCTGCTGGTCGTCGAGCGCGGCATGGAAGGCTTCGAGCGCGGCCGGAACCTCGACAAGATCGGCCAGAAGTCCCAGGACACCGCCGAACTGTTCTTCCACGACGTCCGGGTCCCCAAGGAGAACCTCCTCGGCGAGCTCAACGGCGCCTTCGTCCACCTCATGACCAATCTCGCCCAGGAGCGGATGGCCATCGCCGTGGCGGGCATCGCCGCCGCCGAACACCTCCTGGAGATCACCACGCGCTACGTGAAGGAGCGCGAGGCCTTCGGACGCCCACTGGCCAAGCTCCAGCACATCCGCTTCGAGATCGCGGAGATGGCGACCGAGTGCGCCGTCACCCGGACGTTCCTCGACCGGTGCATCGTCGATCACTCGAACGGGGAACTCGACGCCGTCCACGCCTCCATGGCGAAGTGGTGGGCCACCGAGCTGCAGAAGCGGGTCGCGGACCGCTGTCTGCAACTGCACGGGGGATACGGCTACATGGCCGAATTCCCGGTCGCCCGTGCGTTCACCGACGGCCGCATCCAGACCATCTACGGCGGGACGACCGAGATCATGAAGGAGATCATCGGACGTTCCCTGCTGGGCTGACCCCTCTCTCCTCATCCTCATCGCTGAATCGTTGAAAGGCTTCTCGTGAGCACCGAAGCGTATGTGTACGACGCGATCCGCACCCCGCGCGGCCGCGGCAAGGCCAACGGCGCCCTGCACGGCACCAAGCCCATCGACCTGGTCGTCGGACTCATCCACGAGATCCGGGCCCGGTTCCCCGGACTCGACCCGTCCGCGATCGACGACATCGTGCTCGGTGTCGTCGGCCCGGTCGGCGACCAGGGCTCCGACATCGCCCGGATCGCCGCCATCGCCGCGGGTCTCCCCGACACCGTCGCCGGTGTGCAGGAGAACCGCTTCTGTGCCTCCGGTCTCGAAGCCGTCAACATGGCCGCGATGAAGGTCCGCTCGGGCTGGGAGGACCTCGTACTCGCCGGTGGCGTCGAGTCCATGTCCCGCGTCCCGATGGCCTCCGACGGCGGCGCCTGGTTCGCCGACCCGATGACCAACTACGAGACCGGCTTCGTGCCCCAGGGCATCGGCGCCGACCTCATCGCCACCATCGAGGGCTTCTCCCGCCGCGACGTCGACGAGTACGCCGCGCTCTCCCAGGAGCGCGCCGCGGCCGCATGGAAGGACGGCCGCTTCGACCGCTCCGTCGTCCCCGTCAGGGACCGCCACAGCGGCCTGCTCGTCCTCGACCACGACGAGTTCATGCGTCCCGGCACCACCGCCGACTCGCTCGCCGCCCTCAAGCCCTCCTTCGCCACCATCGGCGAGATGGGCGGCTTCGACGCGGTCGCGCTGCAGAAGTACCACTGGGTGGAGAAGATCGACCACGTCCACCACGCGGGCAACTCCTCCGGCATCGTCGACGGCGCCTCGCTCGTCGCCATCGGCTCCAAGGAGGTCGGCGAGCGGTACGGGCTGACCCCGCGCGCCCGCATCGTCGCCGCCGCCGTCTCCGGCTCCGAGCCGACGATCATGCTGACCGGCCCGGCGCCCGCCACCCGCAAGGCGCTCGCCAAGGCGGGCCTCACGATGGACGACATCGACCTCGTCGAGATCAACGAGGCCTTCGCCGGTGTCGTGCTCCGCTTCGTCAAGGACATGGGCATCAGCCTGGACAAGGTCAACGTCAACGGTGGCGCGATCGCGCTCGGCCACCCCCTCGGCGCGACCGGCGCGATGATCCTCGGCACCCTCATCGACGAGCTGGAGCGCCAGGACAAGCGCTACGGCCTGGCCACGCTGTGCGTCGGCGGCGGCATGGGCATCGCCACCGTCGTCGAGCGCGTCTGACCGTCCCTCCCTTCCCACCTTCGGAGACACCACCATGAGCGAGAGCACCACCATCCGCTGGGAGCAGGACGAGTCCGGCGTCGTCACCCTCGTCCTCGACGACCCGAACCAGTCCGCGAACACCATGAACCAGGCGTTCAAGGACTCGATCGCGGCGATCGCCGACCGCGCCGAGGCCGAGAAGGACTCCATCCGCGGCATCATCTACACCTCCGCGAAGAAGACCTTCTTCGCGGGCGGCGACCTCAAGGACATGATCCGGCTGCGCCCCGAGGACGCCCGGATCGCCTTCGACACCGGCACCGAGATCAAGCGCTCGCTGCGCCGCATCGAGACGCTCGGCAAGCCGGTCGTCGCGGCCATCAACGGGGCGGCCCTCGGCGGCGGTTACGAGATCGCGCTCGCCTCGCACCACCGCGTGGCGCTCGACGCGCCCGGCTCCAGGATCGGCCTGCCCGAGGTCACGCTCGGCCTCCTCCCGGCGGGCGGCGGCGTCACCCGTACCGTACGCCTCATGGGCATCGCCGACGCCCTGCTGAAGGTGCTGCTCCAGGGCACCCAGTACTCCCCGCAGCGCGCCCTGGAGAACGGCCTCGTCCACGAGGTCGCCGGCACGCCCGAGGAGATGCTCGCCAAGGCGCGCGCCTTCATCGACACGCACCCCGAGTCGCAGCAGCCCTGGGACGTCAAGGGGTACAAGATCCCCGGCGGAACGCCGTCGAACCCCCGGTTCGCCGCCAACCTGCCGGCCTTCCCGGCCAACCTGAAGAAGCAGCTGAACGGCGCGCCCTACCCGGCCCCGCGCAACATCCTCGCCTGCGCCGTCGAAGGCTCCCAGGTCGACTTCGAGACCGCGCTCACCATCGAGGCCCGCTACTTCACCGAGCTGGTCACCGGCCAGACCGCGAAGAACATGATCCAGGCCTTCTTCTTCGACCTCCAGGCCGTCAACTCCGGCGCCAACCGTCCCCGGGGCGTCGAGCCGCGCCCCGTCCGCAAGGTCGCCGTCCTCGGCGCGGGCATGATGGGCGCCGGCATCGCGTACTCCTGCGCCCGCGCGGGCATCGAGGTCGTCCTCAAGGACGTCACGGCGGAGGCGGCGGCCAAGGGCAAGGGCTACTCCGAGAAGCTGTGCGCCAAGGCCGTCTCCCGCGGCCGGACCACCCAGCAGAAGGCCGACGAGCTGCTCGCCCTGATCACCCCGACCGCCGACCCGGCCGACCTGGCCGGCTGCGACGCGGTGATCGAGGCCGTCTTCGAGGACACCGCGCTCAAGCACAAGGTCTTCGAGGAGATCCAGGACATCGTCGAGCCCGACGCGCTGCTCTGCTCCAACACCTCCACCCTGCCGATCACCGTGCTCGCCGAGGGCGTCTCCCGCCCGGTCGACTTCATCGGACTGCACTTCTTCTCGCCGGTCGACAAGATGCCGCTGGTGGAGATCATCAAGGGCGAGCGCACCGGTGACGAGGCACTGGCCCGCGCCTTCGACCTGGTGCGGCAGATCAAGAAGACCCCGATCGTCGTCAACGACTCGCGCGGCTTCTTCACCTCCCGGGTGATCGGCCAGTTCATCAACGAGGGCGTGGCGATGGTCGGCGAGGGCGCCGACCCCGCCTCCGTGGAGCAGGCGGCCGCGCAGGCCGGCTACCCCGCCAAGGTGCTCTCCCTGATGGACGAGCTGACCCTCACCCTGCCCCGGAAGATCCGGAACGAGACGCGGCGCGCGATCGAGGAGGCAGGCGGCATCTGGGCCGGGCACCCCGCGGACGCGGTGATCGACCGTCTGGTCGACGAGTTCGGGCGTACGGGACGCAGC
The DNA here is from genome assembly GCF_043089925.1 of Streptomyces sp. NPDC013457. Classification (NCBI taxonomy): domain Bacteria; kingdom Bacillati; phylum Actinomycetota; class Actinomycetes; order Kitasatosporales; family Streptomycetaceae; genus Streptomyces; species Streptomyces sp. NPDC013457. Next base: position 928,936 of record NZ_JBICBL010000001.1, on the reverse strand, counting down.
GGGGGCGCGGGCTTCTACGCGTACGACGAGACCGGCAAGCGGGTCGGCCTCTGGCCCGGACTCCGTGAGCACTTCACCCGGTCCGACGTCCACATCCCCTTCGAGGACATGAAGGAGCGGATGCTCTTCTCCGAGGCGCTGGACTCGGTCCGCTGCCTGGAGGAGAACGTCCTGACCTCGGTCGCCGACGCGAACATCGGCTCCATCATGGGCATCGGCTTCCCCGCCTGGACCGGTGGTGTGCTCCAGTACATCAACGGCTACGAGGGTGGGCTGCCCGGCTTCGTGGCCCGCGCGCGTGAGCTGGCGGAGAAGTACGGCGAGCGCTTCCAGCCGCCGGCGCTGCTGGTGGAGAAGGCGGAGCGGGGCGAGGTGTTCACGGACGCGTGACGTCCGCGCACCGCTGAGCGGCCCCGGCGCACCGGCCCGATCCTCCGATCGGGCGGTGCGCCGGGGCCGCCTCGCGTGGGGCCGGGGACGGAGCCCCGGATCTCTCCACACTCGCAGACGATCGAGGAGGTCGGATGCGGGACGGGACCGGTCGCTGGATCAGGGCCGTCATGCTCGCGGTGGTGGGCGCGTCGTGCGTCGCCCTGCTCGGCGGATGCGACCGGACGAGGGCGACCCGGCGGAGGAGCCGTCGCCGACGGACACCGGCAACGGCGAGGACGACGGCCCGAGCTCCGCGCCGAGCCTCACCCAGGAGCCGGTGACGCCCGCACCCGAGCGGCCGGCGAAACGCGACGCCATGTACATCGTGCGGGGGCGACGCCGTGTGGATCGGCCTGACGCCGGGAACCCAGCCGAAGCTGCTCGGCTAGTCCTCCGCGGCGGGCCCTGCGGCCGTCCCCGTACCGAACGCCGCCCGCAGCTCCTCCCGGAGGGAACGCTGGAAGGCCGTCACGAGGGCCTGGATCACCATGGGCTGCATGTGCGCGGAGAGCGACTTCATCGCGGCGAGGTGGTCCGGGTCCTCGGCCCGCTCCCGGTACGGGTTCCAGACCTCCTCGCGGAAGAGGCGGGACAGCTCCTGGGCCGCCACGCGCGCGTGCTCCAGCAGGACGGTGCGGGAGGCCAGGATCGTCTCGTGGGCGATGGGAACGTCGAGCAGCTCGACGCCGAGCCGCAGCAGCGAGGCGTCGAGCCGGAAGACGTCGGGGTCGGTGCCCCTGTCGAGGACGCCCATGGCCGCGAGGCGGTCGACGTCCTCGTCGGTGAGCGCTCGTCCGGCGCGCCGCTCCAGCTCGCGCCGGGTGATCTCCTCGGCGGACTCGGGCGCCCAGGCGGCGATCAGCGCCCGGTGCACGGCCAGGTCCCGCTCGCTGAGGTCGGGCGGCAGCTGGTGCAGATAGCGTTCGATGGCCGCGAGAGTCATCCCCTGTCGCTGGAGTTCCTCGATCAGGGCCAGGCGGGACAGGTGTCCGGGCCCGTAGTGTCCGACGCGGCGCGGACCGATGGCCGGCGGGGGCAGCAGCCCCTTGGTGCTGTAGAAGCGGACGGTCCGCACGGTGACTCCCGCCCGGGCGGCCAGTTCGTCGACGGTGAACGTCGGCGCCTGCTCGGGCTGCTCGGGCTGCGCCTCGGTCTCGGTGGCCATCTGGAGGTGCCTCGCTTCCGGTGCCGTGCCTGACGTGCCGTCCCTCGGTGCAACAGTATTGCTGTCTCACCATCGATGTAAAAGCGTGCGGCCGATGTCGGTGGTGACCTCTACGGTGAACACATGTCGGGGATCGTGTACGTACGGGGGGACGCCACCGCGCCGCAGGGCAAGGGCGTCAAGATCATCGCGCATGTCTGCAACGACCTGGGCGGCTGGGGCAAGGGTTTCGTGCTGGCGCTGTCACGTCGCTGGCCGGAGCCGGAGGCGGCCTACCGCCGCTGGCACCGGGAGCGCGCGCGGAACGACTTCGCGCTGGGCGCGGCCCAGTTCGTGCAGGTCGGGCCGTACGTCTGGGTGGCCAACCTGGTCGGCCAGCGCGGGATGCGCACCGGCCGGAGCACGGGGGCGCCCGTGCGGTACGAGGCGATCGACGCGGCGCTCGGCCTGCTCGCGGCCAAGGCGGAGGAGTTGGGGGCCTCCGTGCACATGCCCCGGATCGGCTGCGGGCTGGCCGGCGGGAAGTGGTCGCTGGTAGAGCCGCTGATCACCGAGCGGCTCACGGCGCGGGGGATACCGGTCGCCGTGTACGACTTCGGCGCGTAGGCGGTCGTGCGGGTCCCGCGTCGACCCGCGCACGGTCTGGCGTGTACCTGCCGCTAGAGTCACGTGCTTGTTCGAATTCGGGGATGAATGACTGGGAGGGTCATGTACGCGGAACTCAGGGAGACGGCAACGGAGTTGGCCGGAGTCCTGTGGCGTGAACACACCGTGTACCGGGAGCGGGGCGGTGGGGTCGTGATCCGGGGCGAGCACGTCGAGCGCTGGATCAGCCTGGCCCCGACCGGTGGCAGGAACCAGGCCCGGCTGCGCGCCGGGCGCCTCCTGGACGGTGGCACCACGGCGCCGGCGCGCTCGGAGATCGTGGTCGACCTCTCCACCGGGACTGCGGAGCTGGCGGCGGTCTGTCGTCGTCTGCTCGCCGACGTCGCCGCCGCGGACGCGCCGGCCCCTTCCCGGGCCCGCACCGGACGGGCCCGCACCGGACGCCCGGCCCGTGCCGAACGCCCGGCCCGTGCCGGACGCCCTCGCCGCGCCGGGCGCCCGCCGAAGTCCGCCCGCCCCCGCCCCGCCGGCAGACGCCATACGAGCCTCGGCTCCTGGGTGGTGGTGCTCTGCGTCGCCGGGATCGTCGGGCTCTGGGCCTACTCCCAGTTCCACGTGTACGGGTTCTAGGTCGTGACCGGCTGATGAGTGACGAGCAGAGAGCGAGGGAGGAGTCCCTCATCAGGTCGTTCGCCGGTGCCTCGCGTGTCGAGTGCGGTCCTGTGGACGTCGAGGCGGCCCGCCTGGCCTACCGGGGGGCGGGTTTCGACGTCACCGACGAGCTCGTGGAGTTCCTCGGGACGTACGGCGAGACGACGGTCTTCTGGCCATCGCACGTCACCGGGAGCGAGTCGTCGCTGACGATCTCCGTCGAGGAGGCCGTGGTGGCGTTCCCGGCGTACGTCCGCTCTTTCGAGAAGCGTCTGGGAATGTCCGCCCTGCCGGTGGGCATCGCCCTCTCGACCGAGGAGGTGGTCCTCCTCGCAGAGAACGGTGACATCGCGCTGGGTGGTGACGCAGGAGTTCAGCGGGTCGCGCACGGGTTCGAGGAAGCCGTGCGGGCCCTGATCTCCGGCGACTGGGACATGACGTTCTTCTAGTCGCCGCAGCTCTAACGATTGGTACCGGTCACAGCCATTCTCCGATCGCGGCGACAAGGACGGTGGCTTCGAAGCGGACGGCGAGTTCGTCGAATCGGCTGGCGACCGCCCGGTGTCTCTTGAGCCGGTTGATCCCGCACTCGACCGGGTTGCTCGTCCGCGAGATCTTCCCGACCCATGAACCGTGATCATCCACAGCCCAGCCCGCCGGCGCCCGGAGGCGCGGCGGGCCGGGTGGGAGCGGGTCAGGCCGTTCAGAACGCGGTGACCGGGTAGTGGTCGCTCAGGTTGGTGTACGTGTAGCGCGTGCCCCAGCTGGAGACCGTCCAGGGCGCGCTCTGCTCCAGGACCACGTTGTTCGTCCAGTTCGCCGGGCGCGCGTTGCCCGAGCGGTACAGGACGTGGTCGAGGTCCTCGCGCGGGTCGTCCGGGTAACGCTCGGAGGCGATCGAGTTCAGCTCGGTGTCGAAGGAGTACGGGTGACCCGTGCGGGCGTCCGCCCCGGCCAGGCCCGCGTCGGCGAGCATCGTCCCGTACTCGGGCGTCCGGGAGTCGACGTTCATGTCGCCGGCCACGATGACCTGCTCGTTCGCCGGGATGTTCTTGCCGTCGAGGAACGCGTCCATCGCCTTGAACTGCCGGCTGCGCATCTGCGCCGCCTCGCCCGCCGAGCAGCCCGGGTCGGTGGACTGGGCGTGGGTGCCCACGACGTGGACCCTGCTGCCGTTCACGTCGAGGACGGTGTAGACGAAGCCCTTGTTGGAGTACCAGTCCGCGCCGCAGGCGTCCTTGTAGACGTACTGCTCCTTGCGGACGATCGGCCACTTGCTGAGGATCGTCACGCCGCCGTCCTCCGGCGTCGTGGCCGAGTAGGCCCCGCCGGTCGCGTCCCAGCCCGACTTGCTGCGACCCATGACCGGGGTCTGGTACGGGTACTGGGCGGCCGAGTTCGCCTTGAGGGCGTCCGAGGAGGAGTTGTCGAAGGCCTCCTGGATCACGACGACGTCATGGCCCTGGTAGAAGGAGGCGGCGGGTATCGCCTTGGCCCGGTGGTCCTGGCCCCAGTTCGGGTAGAGCGTCTTGCTGAAGAGGAAGGCGTTGTAGCTGAGCACCTTCAGGCGCGGGGCTTCGGCGGCCGTGGCCGACGGCGCTGCGGTGGCCAGGGTCGCGGCGGCGAGCGCCAGGGACAGGGCGGCGCCGGAGGCGCGGCGGTGTGCGGCGAGCGGCACGTAAACTCCCTCTGTAGGTGGGGGGTTGGAGCGGCGCCGCACATCAAATCAGCCGTAGTTACCTTGCGGTAGCCATTGGGTGCCGGGAATCTTGCGCGATCATGTCAGCATGAACGGTCACCGCGAGCGGCCCCCGGGAAAGGGGCGCCAGGTCCGAGCGGGTAACATGCGCGCATGACCCTCGCGCAGAATTCGACGATCTTCGACATGGACCTTGGTCCGCTCAACCCGGTCACGGCTGAGCTGATCCTCGGCGTGGTCCTGTTCGCCCTCACCTTCCTGATCCTGGCGAAGGGCATCCTGCCGAAGATCAACCGCACCCTCGCCCAGCGCGAGGACGCCATCGCCGGCGGCACCGGGCGCGCCGACGACCTGCGCGCCGAGGCCACGCGGATCCGCGAGCAGTACGAGGCCGAGCTGGCCGAGGCCCGCCACGAGGCGGCCCGCATCCGTTCCCAGGCGACCGAGGAGGGCGCGGCCGCCATCGCCGCCGCCCGCGCCGAGGGCATCCGCGAGCGCGAGGCCATCCTCGCCGCCGGCACCGAGCGCATCGCCGGGGAGCGCGCCGCCGCCGAGCGCGAGCTCTCCGCCGACGTCGACGCCTGGGCCCGCGCCCTGGCCGGCCGCATCGTCGGCGAGCCGGTCGGCGCCGACCGCGGCTGACGCACCCACGCACCACCAGATCGGGGCCGTGCCCCGGGCCTCGGCCCGGCGCACGGCCCCGGACTTTTGGGCCTTTGCCGCGGCGGCCCGACCGAGGCAGGCTGAGAACGTGAGGAGAGTGCGCACGTGACCGGACCGAAGGACGCGGGCGAGGCCGCCGAGACGGTGACCGGCGCGACCGGCGCGACCGGCACCACCGGGACGGCCGGCACGGCCGGCACCGGCCGCCGGGCGGAACCCGATACGCCCGCGCCGCCGCCCGTCGGCGGAGTCCTCTGGGGCATGGCGGGGGACATCCGGGGCTTGCTGATGCTGCCCGCCGCGTTCACCCTGCAGGTCGCCCACCCCGCCGTCGGCGCCGGCGTGGACCAGTACTCCGTCTTCCGCACCGACCCCTGGGGCCGTGGTGAGCGCTCGCTGCGCTCCCTGCAGCTCTGGGTGTACGGCGGCGAGGCGGCGATCGAGGAAGGCCGCCGGGTCCGGCGGATCCACCGGACCATCCAGGGCACCGACACCCGCGGCCGCCCCTACCACGCCCTCACCCCCGCCACCTACGCCTGGGTGCACGCCACCGGGTTCCCGGTGTTCCACTACGGCCGGCGCTACCTCGCCCGCCCGCTCACCGAGGCGCAGGAACGGCAGCTCTACGCCGAGTGGCTCCAGGTCGGCCGCATCCTCGGCATCCACGACCGGGACATGCCCCCGACGATCGAGGAGTTCTGGCCGTACTACCGCGCGATGCTCGCCGAGGAGGTGGAGGCCACTCCCGTCGTCCGCGAGCTGGTCGCCGACGACCAGGAGATCCCGCCGCCCGACCGAGGACCCCTGCCGCTGCGGCTTCTGTTCCGGGCGCTCTGGCCGGTGATCATGCCCCGGTACACCCGGTTCCGCTCCTTCGTCACCGTCGGTCTGATGCCGCCGGACGCCCGCGAGGCCCTCGGCCTGGAGTGGACCGACGAGCAGGAGCGGCGGCTACGCCGCTTCACCCGGGTGGTACGGGCCGTCGTGCCCGTACTCCCCGAGCGGCTGCGCTACCTGCCCCTGGCGAGCAAGGCCCGCCGGGAGGCTCGTACGAAGGCCCGGGCGAGGGCCCGGCTCACCGGGCCAGGCCGCCGCGCCTGATCACCTCCGCGTACCAGCGCGCGCTGTCCTTCGGCGTACGGCGCTGGCTCGCGAAGTCCACGTGCACCATCCCGAACCGCTTGCCGTAGCCGTACGCCCACTCGAAGTTGTCCAGCAGCGACCAGAGGAAGTACCCCCGCACGTCGGCACCGTCGGCGATCGCGCGGTGTGCGGCCGCGAGATGGGCGTCGAGGTACGCCACCCGCTCCGGGTCGTGGACCTCGCCCTCCGGGTCGGCGTAGTCGTCGTACGCTGCGCCGTTCTCGGTGATCAGCAGCGGCACCTCCGGCAGCTCGTCACGGAGCCGGACGAGCAGTTCGTACAGACCGTCGGCGTCCACCGGCCAGTCCATCGCGGTACGCGGTCCCGGAGCCGGGACGAACCGCACCCGATCCGGCGCGCCCGGCCAGGGCGAGGGGGACTCGGAGGTGCCGGCGCCGACGACGGAGGGGGAGTAGTAGTTGATCCCCAGCGAGTCGATGGGGGTGGCGATCGCCTCCAGATCGCCGTCCCGGACGAAGGACCAGTCCGTGATCTGGGCGGTGTCCTCGACCAGATCGGCGGGGAGACGGCCGTGGAAGACCGGGTCGAGGAAGATCCGGTTGCCGACGGCGTCGATACGGCGGGCCGCGTCCCGGTCCTCGGGCGCGTCGGACAGCGGCCTGATCGCGTGGAGGTTGAGCGTCAGCGAGATCTCCGCCGAGTCGGGGACGGCCGCGCGCAGAACGCCGGCGGCGAGGCCGTGGGCCAGATTGAGGTGGTGCGCGGCGCGCAGGGCGGCCGCGTCGTCGGTGCGGCCCGGCGCGTGGACACCGGATCCGTAGCCGAGGAAGGCGGAGCACCAGGGTTCGTTGAGGGTCGTCCAGGTGGTGACCCGGTCGCCCAGTGCCTCGACGGCGAGCCCCGCGTACTCGGCGAAGCGCTCCGCCGTCGACCGTTCCGGCCAGCCCCCCGCATCCTCGAGCTCCTGGGGCAGATCCCAGTGGTAGAGCGTGGCGACCGGCCGGATTCCGGCGTCGAGCAGCTCGTCGGCCAGCCCGCGGTAGAAGTCGAGGCCCTTCTGGACGGCCGGGCCGCGTCCGGTCGGCTGGATCCGGGACCAGGAGAGGGAGAAGCGGTAGTCCGTGAGGCCCAGCTCCTTCATCAGGGCCACGTCCTCGCGCACCCGGTGGTAGTGGTCGGCGGCGATGTCACCGGTGTCGCCGTTGCGCACCTTGCCCGGCGTGCGGCTGAAGGTGTCCCAGATGGACGGGGTGCGGCCGTCCTCGGCGGCGGCGCCCTCGATCTGGTAGGCGGCTGTCGCCGCGCCCCAGCGGAAGCCGTCGGGGAAGAGAGCGTTCATGGACGGAGACCTCCAGTGAGAGGAGAGAAGGAGAGAGGTGCCCGAGTCGGCCGGCCGGCCCGTGCGGGGCGGAGGCCGGGCGGGCGAGCCCGGGCGGAGCGCGAGGGAGGAGCGCGGGCCGGGAGGCGCGGGTGGGGAAGCGGGGGCCGGGAAGCGGGGCCGGGAGGCGCGGGTAGGGAAGCGGGGGCCGGAAGGCGCGGGTGGGGAAGCGGGGGCCGGAAGGCGCGGGTGGGGAAGCGGGGGCGGGACGCGCTTCAGCCCTTGACGGCGCCCTGCATGATGCCGCCCACGATCTGCCGGCCCAGCAGGCCGAAGACGAGCAGCACGGGCAGCGTGCCCAGCAGGGTGCCCGCCATGATCACGGACTGGTCGTGGACGTACCCGCCGCCGAGCTGGCGGAGCGCGACCTGCACGGTCGGCTCCTGCGAGGAGAGCGCGATGACCGGCCAGAAGAAGTCGTTCCACGCGGCCATGAAGGTGAGCAGCCCGAGCACGGCCATCCCGGGGCGGGCCACAGGAACCACGATCGACCAGAAGATCCGCGCCGAGGAGGCACCGTCGACCCGGGCCGCCTCGATCAGCTCGTCCGGCAGGGCCTGGACCAGGAACTGGCGCATGAAGAAGACCCCGAAGGCCGAGACGAGTCCCGGCAGGATGACCGACTGCAGCTGGTTCACCCACCCCAGTTCGGCGATCAGCATGAAGAGCGGGATCACCCCGAGCTGCGGCGGGATCATCATCGTGCCGACCGTGATCGCCAACAGGGCGCCCCGGCCGCGGAAGCGCAGTTTGGCGAAGGCGAACCCGGCCAGCGTGCAGCAGAGCACCGTGCCGACGGTGACGGAGCCGGAGACCACGAGGGAGTTGAAGAGGGCCTTGCCGATGTCCGCCTCCTCCATCACCGCCTCGAAGTTGCGGAAGAGGTTCGGCCCGGGCAGCAGCGTCGGCGGCACCTGCGCGAGATCGGCGTTCGAACGGCTCGCGGCGACGATCGTCCAGTAGAACGGGAAGGCGGAGACCAGGACGGCGAGGATCAGGATCGCGTACGTGATCCGGCCTCCGTGGCCCGTACGGCCGGCGACACGCGTGGTCATGCCCGGCCCTCCTTCCGTGAACGGCGCCGCACGATCAGGGCGTTGACCCCGACGAGGACGAGGATGAGCAGGAACATCAGCCAGGCGATGGCGGCGGCGCGTCCGAGGTGGAAGAACCCCCAGCCCTGTTCGTACAGATAGAGACCGAGCGTCTGGTACTGGTGGGAGATGCCGCCCGATATGGACCCCTCGAAGAGCAGCGGCTCACCGAAGAGCTGGGTCGCGCCGATCGTGGAGACGACGGTGGTGAACACGATCGTGGGACGCAGACCGGGCAGGGTGACGTGGAAGAACTGCCGCCAGCGGGACGCCCCGTCCACCTCCGCCGCCTCGTACAGCTCGGCGGGGATGGACTGCATGCCCGCCAGGTAGATCAGGGCGTTGTATCCCGTCCAGCGCCAGATCACGATGGACGAGACGGCGATCTGCGAGGCGAGCGTGCCGTTCTGCCAGTCGACCGGGTCGAGACCGACCAGGGAGAGGGCGTAGTTGACGAGCCCGTAGTCGTGCCCGAAGAGCTGGGCGAAGACGAGGGTGGCGGCGGCGACGGAGGTCGCGTACGGCAGCAGCATCGCCGTGCGGAAGAACGTCCGGCCGCGCAGCTTGTAGTTGAGCAGGTGGGCGAGGCCGAGCGCCATCGCGAGCTGCGGCACCGTGGACAGCACACCGATCGTGAAGGTGTTGCGCAGCGCGGTCCAGAAGAACTCGTCGGTCAGCAGCGCCGCGTAGTTGCCGAAGCCGCGCCACTCCATCTCGCCGGGGGTCTGCAGCTCGACGCGGTAGAGCGAGACGAAGGCGGTGTAGATCAGCGGGAAGAGACCGAACGCCGCGAACAGGGTGAAGAACGGGGCGAGATAGGCGTACGGAACGAGGGCGGACCGTCTGCGGCGGCGGGCCGGTCCGGAGGACCGGGCCGAGGACGGCGGTACGGGCGCCTTCGTCGGCCCGGAGGCGGTCAGGGTCACGGTGCGGCCCTTCGGGTCGGATGAACAGGTGCGGTGCGCCGCGCTGCGGCGGCTTCCCCGGTGGGCGGGTCGGCGGGCGGGCCAGGGGGCGGGTCGGGGGGGGGGGGGGGGCCCGGGGGGGGGGCGGGCCCCCCCCCCCCCCGCCGGTGTCAGCCGACCGCGTTCTCGACGCCCTTCTGGGCGTTGGACCACGCCTTGTCGGGCGAGGTCCCCTTGCGCTCCACCTCGCTCAGCGCATTGGTGATCTGGTCGGCGACGTTCTTGTCGTGGACCCCGAGCACCTGGACCGGCGCGGCCTTGGCCGCGTCGCCGAAGATCTGGCCGATCGGCGCACCCGAGAAGTACGGGTCCGTCGCCGTCGCGACCTTGGCGATGGCACCCGTGGACGAGGGGAAGTTCCCCTGCTTGGTGAAGAGCGTGGCCTGCTGCTCGGGGGCGGTGAGCCACTTGATCAGCTCGTACGCCTCCTTCTTGTGCTTCGCCGCACGCGGTACGGAGAGATACGAACCGCCCCAGTTGCCGGCGCCGCCGGGCAGCTTGGCGACGTCCCACTTGCCCTTGCCGGCGTCACCGGCCTGGCCCTTGATGTAGCCCAGCATCCACGCGGGGCAGGGAAGCGTCGCGAAGGAACCGGTCGAGAACGCCTGGTTCCACTGCGGCGACCACTGGTCGAGCTTGGCGCTGAGCCCCTCCTGGGCGGCCTTGGCCGAGGTGTCCCACGCGTTCTTCACGGCGGGGCTGTCGGCGTAGACGAGCTTCCCGGAGGCGTCGTAGTACCGCTCCTTCTCCTGGCCGATCATGACCGCGTACAGGCTGCCGACGCTGTCCACCCAGGCGCTCTTGGCCGGGGCCTTGGCCTTGTACTGCTCGCCGAGCGCCAGGTAACCGTCCCAGGTGGACCACTTCTGTGCCAGCTCGGCGCGGTCCGTGGGGAGGCCGGCCTGCTTGAACAGGTCCGTGCGGTAGCACATGGCCTCCGGGCCGACGTCCGTGCCGAGCCCCAGGACCTTGCCGTCCTTGGTGGTCGCGGCGGACCACTTGGCCTCGGCGAACTCGCCCTTGAGCGCGTCCGCGCCGTACTTCGTCAGGTCCTCGAACTTGTCCGACTGCTGCTGGGTGACGGAGGCGATCCGGCCGACCTCGATGCCCTGGACGTCGGCGAGCCCGCCCCCGCCGGCGAGCCGGGTCTGGAGCGACTTCCAGTAGTCCTGCTCGTCCTCGGTGTCGGACTGCTTGATCGTCACGTTGGGGTGCAGCTTCTCGTACGCGGCGTAGAGCCCGGCCTCCTTGTAGCCGAACGAGCCGAAGAGGTCGACGGTGATCGTGACCTTTCCGCCCGCGCTGTCGGAGGAGCCGTCGGATCCCCCGGATCCGCAGGCGGCGAGCAGGGCCCCGGTGAGAACGACCGCGCCGATCCGTACGGCGGCGGTCGTTCTGGCGGCTCGGGCAGTGGGCATGGAAGGCCTCCGTCTTGAGAGCGCTCTCAGGAATGCGTCTGGAGCGTGCCTGTCGGGGTGGGTTCCCGTCAAGAGTCGAACGCGTAACAGCTCGGACTACGCCCGGACTTGTCCGCCCGCTTCAGGAGCCGTAGGCGGCGGAACCCTGGTCGGCGGGTCAGGCGGAGTCCCTGCGGACCAGCTGCGTCTCGGTGATCACCGGCTCCGCGACGCCCGTGCCGTCGAGCGTCCGCATCAGCAGCCGCACCATCAACCGGCCCATTCCCTCGATGTCCTGACGGACCGTCGTGAGCGGAGGGTCGGTCGTCCCGGCCACCGGGAGCACGTCGTCGAAGCCGACGAGCGCCACGTCCTGCGGGACCCGCCGGCCGTGCTCGCGCAGGACGCGCAGCGCGCCCGACGCCATCAGGTCGTTGGCGGCGAAGACGGCGTCCAGATCAGGGCGGCGGCGCAGCAGTTCGGTCATCGCGCGCGCGCCGCTCTCCTCCGTGAACGCGCCCTCGGCCACCAGGTTCGCGTCGGCGTCGGGCAGTTCGTCCCGGTATCCGTCGAGCCGGTCGAGTGCGGAGGTCTGGTCGCGCGGCCCGGTGATGTGCGCGATGTTCCGGCGGCCGAGCGAACGGAGATGGCGCACGGCGGTGCGGGCGCCCCCGCGGTTGTCGCAGTCGACGTACGGGACGGGCGGCTCGTCCGCGGGTCCCGTCCAGCCGGGCCGCCCGCCGAAGACCGTGGGCACCTGCGCGCGCCGGACGATCTCCGGGAGCTGGTCGTCGTTGTGGAGCGAGAAGGCGAGCGCCCCGTCGACGTGGCCGCCGCCGAGGTAGCGCGCGATCCGCTCGTGATCGCCCGGGCCCTCCACCCAGAGCAGGACCAGCTGGGCGTCGTGGGCGGTCAGTTCGCGGCTGATGCCGCGCACCTGCTGCTCGAAGAAGGGGTCGGAGAAGATCCGGAACTCGGGCTCCGCGATGATCACGGCGACGGCGCCGTTGCGCCGGGTCACCAGGGTCCGCGCGGCGTGGTTGGGCACGTACCCGAGCTCCTCGACGGCCTCGCGCACCTTCTCCGCGAGCGCCTCCCGCACTCCGGCCCCGCCGTTGACGACGCGGGACACCGTCGCCCGGGACACCCCGGCGCGCGCGGCGACGGCTTCCAGGGTCGGGCGCGTCCCGGTCGTCGTTTCGCTCAAGGCTGGCTCCCCACGGGCATGATGGTGCGACAGTGCTGACAGCGTCGAGGGTAACGCCTGGTCGGCCGGGCCAGGGCGGAGGGGAAAGCGCTCTTGGACACCCGGGAGTGCGCTCAGCGGCCGGTTCGCAGGACGTTCACGCTCGGCAGCCCCCGGTGGCGGTGGTGGGCGTCCGCGATGCCCGCGAGAGACGGGCGGCCGAGTTCCCGGTAGGCCACGGCGAGCAGCTCGTGGGCGTACGCCTCGTGCTCGGCGCGGCCGTACGAGGCCCAGTGCAGGTCCCGGCCCAGTGCCAGGGCCTCTGCCGGATCGCCGCCGTCCGCTCGTCGCAGGGCCTCGTCACGGGCCTCCCGGACCGCCTCGGCGTCGTCGAAGAGCTTCTCCATGGCGGTCCCGAAGCGGTACGCGTCGGCAGCGCCCAGCGGCGAACGGTCCAGTGCCGTCGCCCCGGAGACCAGGGCCCCCGCGCCGTCCATGGTCGTGATCCGGGCGGTGTCGACGGGCTGCCGGCGGAACACGTACGCCTCGGAATAGGCGAGTCCCCTGTCCGTACGCTCCCCGGTCTCGAAGCCGGTCAGCGCCGTCCGCAGGTGCCCGAGATCGTCGAGGCGTGCCAGCTCGTCCTCGTCCCCGTCGGCCGCGTAGTCGGCGAGATCGCGCTGCGCCGCCTCGATCCGGGCGCGGACGGCCTCCAGCGGGGTGCGGTGCGACCGCTGGATCTCGTCGCCGTCGTTCGTGTAGTACGAGGCGACCCCGTCGCACACGCGCCCGTCGTCGGACCAGAGGCCGAAGTGCAGGCCGTCGGAACCCCCGTGCAGGAAGGTGAGGAACTCCGGCGGATCGCGGTAGTACCGCCCGTGCGCCCGGATGTCGACGCCTTCCCGGGGGAGCGCCGACGGGTCGGCGAACAGGTCCGTCACGCCGGACGGAGAGAACTCCAGGTCGTTCAGCGCCCGCTGTTCGACGGGACCGAGTGCGGCGAGGAAGTCCGTGAACCTGAAGAAGGAGTCGGGCAGTTCGAGTCCCCACTCCGCTTCGACCCGCCGCGTGACGGTCTCCCGTACCGCCGGATCGCCGTACCGCTCGGCCTCCACCGCCACCGTCCGCTCCCGCCCGTCGCATCCGTACGGCAGACGAGCCTATCCAGAACGACGGGCGCGCCTCGCCCCGGGACGGGGGGCGTGGGGCGCGCCCGCGCACTCAGTGCTCGCACTCGGCCTGCGCAATCAGCGCTCGTGGTCAGCGCCTGTGGTCAGCGCCTGTGGTCAGTGCTCGTGGATCGTGTTCGTCTCCGCGATCTTCTTCCACGACCTCGGCCGCACCGGCGCGGCCGTGGAAGCAGCCGAGGAGGCAGCCTCGGATGCCGCCGCGGGCCCCGCGGCGGCCGACCGCGCCGACGCCCCCGTCCCGCCCGCCGTCGACGTGGCCGGCTTGACCGGCTGGTAGAGCCAGGTGTCGAAGAGCTCGGCCAAGGGCTTGCCCGAGACCCGCTCGGCGTACGCGACGAAGTCCGCGACCTTGGCGTTGCCGTACCGGAACTCCGTCGGCCAGCCCTTCAGGACGGCGAAGAAGTCCTCGTCGCCGATCTCGTTGCGCAACGCCTGGAGTGCCAGCGCGCCCCGGTCGTACACGGCGATGTGGAACTGGTTGTCGGGCCCGGGGTCGCCCGGCTTGACGGTCCAGAACGGGTCCTCGGCCGTCCGCGTCCCGTAGACGTAGTCCGCCAGCTCCTGGGCGGTGCCCTCGCCCTCCTTCTCCGACCACAGCCACTGGCTGTAGCGGGCGAAGCCCTCGTTGACCCAGATGTCCTTCCAGTGGTCGACCGAGACGCTGTCGCCGTACCACTGGTGCGCCAGCTCGTGGACGACCACCGACACGTTCGCCCCGTTGGCGAACTGCCGGGGGCTGTAGAACGGCCGGGTCTGCGTCTCCAGGGCGTATCCGCTGGTCACGTTGGGGACGTAGCCGCCGAGCGCGTTGAAGGGGTACGGCCCGAAGATCTCCTCCAGCCACTCGGTGACCTCGGCTGTGCGCTCGATCGACGCCCGCGCCGCGCCCGCGTTGTCACCGAGGTCCTTGCTGTAGGCGTTGAGGACCGGGAGTCCGTTGGCCGTGGTGTCGGTGGTGATGTCGAACTTCCCCACCGCCAGCGTGGCCAGATACGTCGCCTGCGGCTTGTTCGACCGCCAGTTGTAGCGCGTCCAGCCGAGCCGCGAGGACTGCGACTGCAGCACGCCGTTGCTGATCGCCTGCGTGCCGTCCGGAACGGCGACCGAGACGTCGAAGGTCGCCTTGTCCAGGGGGTGGTCGTTGGACGGGAACCACCAGGCGGCCGAGTCCGGCTCCTGGGCGGCCACACCGCCGTCGGGGGTGCGGTGCCAGGCGGTCCAGCCGCCGATCTTCACCTCGGAGGGCTTGCCCGCGTACCGCACGACGACCGAGACCGTACGGTTCTTCTCCAGCGGGGTCGCCGGGGTGATCACCAGCTCCTGCTCGCCGCTCCTGGCGAACCGTGCCTTCTTGCCGTTCACCCGCACCTCGCTGACCTTCAGTCCGAGGTCGAGGTTGAAGCGGGAGAGGTTCTGCTTCGTGGTGGCGACGATCGTCGCCGCGCCCTCCAGGAGGTCGGTCGCGGGCTGGTAGGTCAGCCTCAGGTCGTAGTGGGAGACGTCGTAGCCGCCGTTGCCACTGGCCGGGTAGTAGGGGTCGCCGATGCCCGACGCGCCGGGAACGTAGTCGGCGGCCGATGCCGGGATCGCCAGCAGGAGAGAGGCCGCGAGCGCGCTCGGAACGACAAGTCTGCGGTGCACGAGAGCTCCAAGTCGGTAAGGAGGGAAGGGTAAGGCGCCCGAAGGGTGTTCGGTCCTTAGCGACGCTATTCAGCCCCCGACGCCCCGTCACGTCCAGAGGACCTCCTTTCACACGATCGCCATTCGGCCGAAATGAACCCTCGCGCCGCAGGCGGCCCGTCCGGCCCCCGACGGCCCTCTTTTGCAAGGGAGTTGACGGGGGTACGTTCCGCCCCATGGCGATACGTGTGCGGAGAACCCGCGGAGTCCGTCTGTCGTGCAGAACCCTGGCCGTGGCCGCCACGGCCGCCCTGATGTCCGCCCTCGTCTCCCCGGCCGGCGCCACGACCCAGGCGACCGCCTCAGGGGTACGGGAGTCCCGGCCGGTCTACTCCTACGGCGATGCCGTCCGGGAGTCCGTCTGGGTGGACACGGGTCTCGACGGCGACGGCGACGGCCGCACCGACCGGGTCGCCGCCGACATCGTCCGCCCCCGCGAGACCGCGGCGACCGGCCGGAAGATCCCGGTCATCATGGACGCGAGCCCGTACTACGCCTGCTGCGGCCGGGGCAACGAGAGCCAGAAGAAGACCTACGACGCCGCCGGCAACCCCGTGCAGTTCCCGCTCTTCTACGACAACTACTTCGTGCCGCGCGGCTACGCCTTCGTCGCCGTCGACCTCGCCGGCACCAACCGCTCCGACGGCTGCGACGACGTCGGCGGCCGCTCCGACGTCCGGTCCGCGAAGGCGGTCGTCGACTGGCTGAACGGCCGCGCCCGCGGCTACACCACCCGCACCGGCTCCGAACGGGCCCGCGCCACCACCTGGTCCACCGGCAAGGTCGGCATGATCGGCAAGAGCTGGGACGGCACCATCGCCAACGGCGTCGCCGCGACCGGCGTGGAGGGCCTGGAGACGATCGTCCCGATCGGCGCGATCTCCTCCTGGTACGACTACTTCCACTCCCAGGGCGCCCCGCTCTACGACGCCAACCCCAGCTGGCTCTCCGACTACGTCAACAGCCCCGAGTCGAACGGGCGTTGCGGCGCGGTCCAGGACCGCATCGCCGCCGCCACCCCGTACAGCGGCGACTGGACCCCCGCCTGGAGCGAGCGCGACCACGTCGCTGACGCCGGGAAGGTGCGGGCGAGCGTCTTCGTGGTGCACGGGCAGCAGGACCTGAACGTCCGCGCCAACCAGTTCGGCCAGTGGTGGGACGCCCTCGCCGCCCGCGGTGTCGAACGCAAGATCTGGCTCTCCCAGACCGGTCACGTCGACCCCTTCGACTTCCGGCGCGCCGACTGGGTCCGCACCCTGCACCGCTGGTTCGACCACTACCTCCTCGGCCTCGACAACGGCATCGACCGCGAGCCGATGGCGGACATCGAGCGGGCGCCGGACCGCTGGACCACCGACCGGGTCTGGCCGCCGCGCGCCACCGATCCCACCACCCTGCGCCCCGGCACCGGCCCGGCGCCCGGTGTGGGGACGCTGACCCGTATCCCCGCCGCCGCCGGCGCCACGGAGACCTTCACCGACGACCCCGCCCTGGGCGAGACCGACTGGGCCGCGCGGATCGACGACCCCACCCCCGCCAAAGCCGGGTTCACCACGCGTCCGCTCACCCGCGACCTGCGCCTCTCCGGATCCTCCACGGTGACCGTCACGGCCACCCCGACCACCCCGACCGCGCATCTGACCGCCGTTCTCGTCGACCTCGGCCCCGACACCATCAGGGACTACGCCGCGCCCGGCGAGGGCATCACCACCCTCGCCCGGCGGTCCTGCTGGGGTGCGAGCACGAGCGGGGACAGCGCCTGCTTCAAGGAGACCGAGGCCCGCACGGCGGACGTCGGCTTCACCGTCGTCAGCCGCGGCTGGGCCGACCTGGGCACCTGGGCCGATCCGCGCAAGGGCCGGCCGCTGACCCCCGGCACCGCCTACACGATCACGCTGAAGCTGGCGGCCACGGACCACGTCGTACCGGCCGGCCACCGGCTCGCCCTGATCGTCGGCGGCACGGACCGGGACCTCCTCGACCCCCCGTCCACCACGCCGGCCCTCACCCTCGACCTCACCGGTACGTGGGCGAGACTGCCCCTCGTCGGCGGCGCCTCGGCCTTCGCTCGGGCGACGGCCGGTAGCGTCGACGCACGCTCGGCACAGGCCGGGCAGCCGCTCACCGGTGTCGGGCCCGCGCGGTCGGACATCCCTGTCCCGGGTGAGGCCCGATGACCCGCACACCGAGCCGCCGCTCCCGACGCACGACCGTCCTCGTGGCGGGGGTCGCCGCCCTCGCCCTCCCGCTCGTCGCCGTGCCCGCCGAGGCGGCCGGCGGCGCGGCCCCCGCCCCACCCCCACGGACCGGCTTCGAGCTGAGCCAGGGGGCGCGGTGGACCACCCAACGGCAGGAGGCCGACTTCCTCGCCGCCGTCGACCGGGACAGTGGCCGCGTCGCCGTGCGGACCGTCGGGACGACGAAGCAGGGGCGCCCGATCCGGCTCGCCACGGTCGGCACCCCCGGCCCCGGCGCGGCCCGCACCACCGTGCTCCTCGTCTGCTCCCAGCACGGTGACGAACCGTCGGGCCGGGAGGCCTGCCTCACCACCCTGCGCGACCTGGCGTACGCCCGGGACGCCGAGACCCGCCGCTTCCTCTCCCGTACGACCGTCCTCGTCGTCCCCACCGCCAACCCCGACGGGCGCGAGGCGGACACCCGGGGCAACGCCGACGGGATCGACGTCAACCGCGACCACATCGCCCTGGAGACCGCCGAGGGCCGTGCCCTGGCCGCCCTGATCCGGGACCGGCGCCCCGAGCTGATCTACGACCTGCACGAGTACGACGGCACCTCGCCGTACTACGACAAGGACCTGCTCGCCCTCTGGCCGCGCAACCTCAACGCCGACGCCGACGTGCACGACGAGGCCCGCACCCTGTCGGAGTCCTACGTCCGGCCGTCGGCCGGGCTCGCCGGCTTCAGCAGCGGGATCTACGGCATCTGGACCGATCCCCTGACCGGGCGGCCGGTGAAGCAGGTGGCCGGTGACGGCCAGGAGCGCATCCTGCGCAACACGGCCGGCGTCAAGCACTCCGTGGGGCTGCTCGTCGAGACCCGGATCGAGGCCCTGACCGACGCCGAGAAGGACGACGTCGCCCGCAACCAGCGCCGCCGCGTCGCCACCCAACTCAGCGCGCTGGAGGGAGCCTTCGCCTACGTGGAGGAGCGGCGCGACCGTCTCGGCGCGACGACGGCGCTGGCGCGCCACACCGGATTCGCCGACCGGGGCCCGGTGCTGCTCGGCGGCGCCGACAACGACCCGGCCGAGCCCGCGGAGATCCTCCAGGACCCGCCCTGCGGATACCGCCTGGACGCCTCGCAGTACGCCGAGTTCGGCGACGAGCTGGAGCTGCACGGGGTCACGGTCCGCAGGGCGGGCGGCGGGGCGTTCGTACCCCTGCGCCAGTCGCAGCGGGCCCTGGTCCCGCTGCTGCTCGACGGCCGGGCCGTCTACCGGCTCACCACCGGAGTGCCGGTGGAGGTCTGTTGATCGGCTGAGTTGGTCCCCGAAGTAGCGCGTCACCTGTGGTAATGCCTTACGGAGCGAGTTGAGTTTGTCCCGTAATGCCGTGAAAGGTGCCACCTGTGTCGCAGGAAGATCAGAGAGCGGGCGAACCCCGGGGCGGCGGAGGCCGGGGCGGGCGCCGTGAGGGGCTGCCGGTGACGGCGGCTCTCCCACGCCACCCCGGTCACGAACCCAAGGCACGGACCGACTGGGTCGTGTTCGGCGTCACCGCCGTCCTCACCGTCGCCTTCGTGGTCTGGGGCGCCACCGCCACGGACAGCCTGGAGAGCGTCTCCAGCAAGCTCCTCGACGGCCTGATCCGTAACTGGGGATGGGCGTTCATGCTCGCCGCCTCCGGTTTCGTCGTCTTCGCGCTGTGGCTCGCCATCAGCCGGTACGGGCGGATCACGCTGGGCCACGAGACCGAGGGGCCGGAGTTCCGGACCGTGTCGTGGATCGCGATGATGTTCAGCGCGGGCATGGGCATCGGCCTGATGTTCTACGGCGTGAGCGAGCCGCTCGCCCACTACGGCACACCGCCGCCCGGTACGAGCCCCGCCGACTCGGCGGAGCGGATGCAGGTCGCCATGGCGACCACCCTCTTCCACTGGACGCTCCACCCCTGGGCGATCTACGCCGTCGTGGGGCTCGCGATCGCGTACTCCACGTTCCGGCGGCGCCGGCGTCAGACCATCAGCGCCGTCTTCGTCCCGCTGATCGGCAAGAAGGCGGCCTACGGTGGGCCGGGCCGGGTCATCGACATCCTGGCCATCTTCGCCACCCTCTTCG
The DNA here is from genome assembly GCF_043089925.1 of Streptomyces sp. NPDC013457. Classification (NCBI taxonomy): domain Bacteria; kingdom Bacillati; phylum Actinomycetota; class Actinomycetes; order Kitasatosporales; family Streptomycetaceae; genus Streptomyces; species Streptomyces sp. NPDC013457. Next base: position 909,429 of record NZ_JBICBL010000001.1, on the reverse strand, counting down.
GCTCGGCCGCCTCGCTGGGCCTCGGTGCCCTCCAGATCGGCAGCGGCGTCGAGGAGTTGGGCTGGCTCGAGACGACCGGCACCGGACTGCTCGTCGGCATCATCGCCGTCCTGACCGTGGCGTTCGTGCTGTCCGCCGTCTCGGGTGTCGAGAAGGGCATCCAGTGGCTCTCCAACACCAACATGGTGCTCGCCCTGGTGCTCGCCGTGTTCGTCTTCGTGGCCGGCCCGACCATCGTCGTACTCGACCTGCTGCCCACCTCGATCGCCGCCTACATCGGCGACCTGCCGCAGCTGATCGGCCGCACCGAGGTCACGGGAGGGGAGGACGTCCACGACTGGCTGGGGAGCTGGACCGTCTTCTACTGGGCCTGGTGGATCTCCTGGACGCCCTTCGTCGGCATGTTCATCGCCCGCATCAGCAAGGGCCGGACGATCCGCCAGTTCGTCGGCGGGGTCATCCTCGTCCCGAGCACGGTGAGCCTCGTCTGGTTCGCCGTCTTCGGCGGCTCGGCGATGAAGCTGAGCGAACGCGGCCAGCTGGGGGACGAGACGACCCCCGAGGGCCAACTCTTCGGCCTTCTGCAGGAGTTCCCCCTCACCGGCACGATGAGTCTGCTCGTGATGATCCTCGTCGGCATCTTCTTCGTGTCGGGCGCGGACGCCGCCTCGATCGTCATGGGCACCCTCTCGCAGCGCGGCTCCTTCGAACCCACCCGCCCCGTCGTCGTGTTCTGGGGTGTGGTGACCGGTGCCGTCGCCGCCATCATGCTCCTCATCGGAGACGGCCAGGGTGACGCGCTCGCGGGCCTCCAGAACCTCACCATCCTGGTGGCGGCGCCGTTCGTCCTCGTGATGATCGGCATGTGCGTGGCGCTCATGCGGGACCTGCGGCACGACCCGCTGATCGTCCGGGGCGAGGTGGGCGAGGAGGTCGTCGAACTCGCCGTGATCGCGGGCCACGAGAAGTACGACGGAGACTTCGAGCTGCGGATCGGGCCCGGCGCGGGGACGCCGGGGGACGCACCCTGAACCGGACCCGCCCGCTCCGGCTCGATCCCGGGATCGAGCCGGAGCCCCCGCTCGTCGGCCGTCAGCCGACGGCCAGCTCCGCCGCCCGCAGGGCGCATCCCCAGGCGACGGTCACCCCCGCCCCGCCCCGCCGTGGCCGTAGTTGTGGACGAGACGTCCGCCGCCCGCCAGCGGCTCCGCCGCGATCCGTACCCCGCCCGACCGCGCCGGCCGCAGCCCCACCCGGTGCCCGAGCACCCGGGCTTCCGCGATCTCGGGCCGCACGCGGGCACACCGCGCCACGATCGCCGCGGCCGTCGCCGGATCGGGATCCGGCCGCTCGTCGTCCTCCTGCGCCGTTCCGCCCAGGATCAGCCGCCCCGGCTGCGGAAAGAGGTACGTCGTCTCGCTCGACGCCGCGTCGGCCGCCGTGAACCACTCCTTGATCCCGGGGTTCTCCACGACCACCAACTGCCCCCGCACCGGCCGCACCCGCGCGTCGGGTACGAGCTCCCTGGCGGCCAGACCCGTGCAGTCCACCACCACCCGCGCCGCCCGGGCCGCCTCGGCGAACCCGGTCACCGTCCGGCGCTCCACCACCACGCCCGCCGCCTCCGACCGGCCGCGCAGCCAGGCCAGATGGACGGGCATGTCGATCAGCGGCAGCCGCGCCGCGAGACCCGTTCCGTACGGCCCCGGCACCTCGCCGGACGCCAGCTGCCGGAGCCCCGGGACCTCGCTCGCCCAGTCGCCCAGGTCCCCGAGGACCATGTCCGCGTGGACGCCGGCCACGATCCGCACGCCCGTCGCCGCCGAGTCGCCCGCGAGCTTCTCGTACACCCGGAGCGACTCCAGGGACCAGCCGGCCACCTCGTCGGCCGGCTCGATCCGGTACGGCCACCACAGCGCCCCCGCCACCGCGGAGGTCGTCCCCGTCACCGCGTCCCGCGACCACACCCGTACCCGAAGGCCACGCTCCGCCAGCGTCAGGGCGGTCGTCAGACCGATGACCCCGCCACCCACCACGATCACGTCGTCGCTCATGAACGGACGCTACCCCGGCCCGAGTGCCGCGCACCCCTGTGCGACCGCCGCGCGAGGGGCCGTACGCACGACCCCGTCCTCCGCCGCACCGCGGCCTTCGCCGCACCCCCGCCTTCGCCCCGGGCGGAGGCGGGGGAGACGTCCCGGTGGCCCGCACTCCCGGGGGTGTGCTGGTCGTCCCGCTCCTCCCCTGAGCGGTGGCATACGATTCGTCTCCTGATGACTGCCACTCTCGTCGCCAAGGACCTCGCCGCCGGCCACGGCGAACGCTCCCTCTTCGCCGGCCTCGACCTCGTCGTCGCCCCCGGCGACGTCATCGGCCTCGTCGGCGTCAACGGCGCCGGCAAGTCGACGCTGCTGCGGCTGCTCGCCGGACTCGACACCCCCGAGGACGGTGAGCTGAAGCTCTCGCCCCCCACCGCCACCGTCGGCCACCTCCCGCAGGAGCCGGAGCGGCGCGAGGGGGAGACGATCCGGGACTTCCTGGCCCGCCGGACGGGCGTCGCGGCCGCGCAGACCGCCATGGACGAGTCCACCCAGGGCCTGGTCGACGGGACGCCCGGCGCCGACGACGCGTACGCCGTGAGCCTGGAGCGCTGGCTCGGCCTCGGCGGCGCCGACCTCGACGAGCGGGCCGAGGAGGTCGCCGACTCCCTCGGCCTGACCGTCGGCCTCGACCAGCCGATGACCTCGCTCTCCGGCGGCCAGGCCGCCCGCGCCGGACTCGCCTCCCTCCTCCTCTCCCGGTACGACGTCTTCCTGCTCGACGAGCCCACCAACGACCTCGACCTCGACGGTCTGGAACGGCTCGAGGCCTTCGTCCAGGGACTGCGCGCCGGGACGGTCGTCATCAGCCACGACCGCGAGTTCCTCACCCGCACGGTCACCAAGGTCCTCGAACTCGACCTCGCCCAGCAGCAGATCACGCTCTACGGCGGCGGCTACGAGGCCTACCTGGAGGAGCGGGACACCGCCCGGCGGCACGCCCGCGAGGAGTTCGAGGAGTACGCCGACAAGAAGTCCGCCCTCGAAGGCCGCGCCCTGATGCAGCGGAACTGGATGGACAAGGGCGTGCGCAACGCGCGCCGCAAGGCCACCGACAACGACAAGCTCGGCCGGAAGCTCCGCGGTGAGTCGAGCGAGAAGCAGGCCGCGAAGGCCCGCCAGACGCAGCGGATGATCGAGCGGCTCGACGTGGTCGAGGAGCCCCGCAAGGAGTGGGAGCTGCGGATGGAGATCGCCTCCGCCCCGCGCTCCGGCTCGGTCGTGGCGACCCTGCGCGAGGCCGAGGTCCGGCGCGGCGACTTCCGTTTCGGGCCCGCCACCCTCCAGATCGACTGGGCCGACCGGGTCGCGATCACCGGCGCGAACGGCGCGGGCAAGTCGACGCTGCTCGCCGCGCTTCTCGGCCGCCTGGCGCTCGACGCGGGCGACGCGGTGCTGGGCTCGGGCGTCGTGGTCGGCGAGGTCGACCAGGCCCGCAAGCTCTTCCACGGCTCCGAGTCCCTGCTCGACGCGTTCTGCGCCGCCGTCCCCGAGACGGAGCCCGCCGAGGTACGGACCCTGCTGGCGAAGTTCGGCCTCAAGGCCGACCACGTCCTGCGCCCCGCCACCACGCTCTCCCCGGGTGAGCGGACCCGGGCCGCGCTCGCCCTCCTCCAGGGCAGGGGAGTCAACCTCCTCGTCCTCGACGAGCCGACGAACCACCTGGACCTGCCGGCCATCGAGCAGCTGGAGTCCGCTCTCGACTCCTACACCGGCACGCTCCTCCTGGTGACCCACGACCGGCGCATGCTGGACGCGGTCCGCACCACCCGGCGCATCGAGGTCGCCGCCGGCAAGGTGACCGAACTCTGATGGGGGTGGCCTTCGGCTGGGGTCCCACGGAGGCCGCCGCCCTCGCCCGCGACGCCGCCTGCCTGGTCGTCGTCGACGTCCTCTCGTTCACGACCTCGGTCGGCGTGGCGGTGGAGTCCGGCACCGCCGTCTTCCCCTACCGCTGGAGGGACGAGACGGCGGTGACGTACGCGGCCGGGCTCGACGCGGCGCTGGCCGTCGGCCGGAGCGAGGCGTCGCCCCGGACGCCCTGGACCCTCTCCCCGGCCGCCCTGCGGGCGGCCCCGCCCACCCCTCGCCTGGTCCTGCCGTCCCCGAACGGCTCCACGATCTCCGCGCAGGCGGGAGAGGCCACCGTGGTCGCCGCGTCGCTGCGCAACCGCACGGCCGTCGCCCGCTGGCTCGCCCGGCACGGGTACGGTTCCGAGTCACGCCCCCTCGCCGTCGTCGCCTCGGGCGAACGGTGGCCGGACGGCTCCCTGCGCCCGGCCCTGGAGGACCTCCTCGGCGCGGGCGGAGTGATCTCGGCCCTCCGCGCGCTCGGCCCGTACGCCCTCACGCCCGAGGCGCGGGCGGCGGCGACGCTCTGGGAGGCGACGGACGATCCCGTGGCGGAGCTGCACCGCTGCGATTCCGGGCGTGAACTGTACGAGTACGGCTATCCGCAGGACGTCGCGGTGGCCGCCGAGGCCGACACCTCGGAGACGGTCCCCGTCCTGAGGGACGGCGCATTCCAGGAGACACCATGACCGACCTGCTGACCCGCCTCACCGAGATGCTGGACGACCTCGACTCCGACGTCGACGAGACCATCGACCTCGCGGACGAGATCGCCGCCTCGGGCGACGCGGCGCTGCTCCCGCGGCTCCAGGCCGAACTCGACCGCGCCCTCGTCGAGCGCAACGCCTACGCCCGCGAGCTGCTCGGCGGCGTCCTCGCCGCGATCGGCGGCCCGGACGCGCTTCCGGCGCTGCTGCGGGCCTCGTCCGTCGACCTCGGCGACGACCAGGACTCCCTGGCGGCGGAGATCGTCGACCTGGTCCAGGCCGATCCACAGCGCTCCCGGGCCCTGCTCCAGCCCTTGACGCAGGACGACGACCTCACGGTCGCCCACCGCGCGGAATGGGCCCTGCGCTTCCTTCCGAACAGCTGACCCGCACCGGCGCCCGCCGGGAAGCGGAACGGGCCCGGCCGTGAGGCCGGGCCCGCATCGCGTCAGCGGCCGCGGCGCTTCCCGCCGCCGCCCTCCTGGTTCAGCAGACCCGCCTTGCGCAGGGCGTCCGCCATCGCGCTGTTCGCGGGCGCCGGGGCCGAGCCGCCCTGGGACGGAGACTGCCCGCGGCGCTGCTGCGGCGGGCGGCCACGGTCGCCGCGTTCACCACGGTCGCCGCGTCCGCCGCGCTCCCTCTTCGGAGCACCGCCGCCGGCCTCCGCCGTCGCCTCGTCGTCCAGCCGCAGCGTCAGCGAGATCCGCTTGCGCGGGATGTCGACGTCCAGGACCTTCACCCGGACCACGTCACCCGGCTTCACGACGTCCCGCGGGTCCTTGACGAAGTTCTTCGACATCGCCGACACGTGCACGAGCCCGTCCTGGTGCACGCCGATGTCCACGAACGCCCCGAACGCCGCCACGTTCGTGACCACGCCCTCCAGGACCATCCCCGACACCAGGTCGCCGATCTTCTCGACGCCCTCCTTGAAGGTCGCCGTCTTGAACGCCGGCCGCGGGTCGCGCCCCGGCTTCTCCAGCTCGCGCAGGATGTCGGTGACCGTCGGCAGACCGAAGGTCTCGTCGACGAACGCGTCCGCCCGCAGCGACCGCAGCACGCCCGTGTTGCCGATCAGCGACGCGACCTCGCCGCCCGTCGTCTTCACCATCCGCCGCACCACCGGGTACGCCTCCGGGTGCACCGAGGAGGCGTCCAGCGGGTCGTCACCGCCCCGGATCCGCAGGAAGCCCGCACACTGCTCGTACGCCTTCGGTCCGAGCCGCGCCACGTCCTTCAGCGCCTTCCGCGACCGGAAGGGCCCGTTGGCGTCGCGGTGCGCCACGATGTTCTCCGCGAGGCCCGCGCCGATGCCGGACACCCGAGAAAGCAGCGGCACTGAGGCGGTGTTGACGTCCACGCCGACACCGTTCACACAGTCCTCGACGACCGCGTCGAGGGAGCGCGAGAGCTTCACCTCGGACAGGTCGTGCTGGTACTGCCCGACGCCGATCGACTTCGGATCGATCTTCACCAGCTCGGCCAGCGGGTCCTGGAGCCGCCGCGCGATGGAGACCGCGCCGCGCAACGAGACGTCCAGCTCCGGCAGTTCCTGCGAGGCGAAGGCCGACGCGGAGTACACCGAGGCGCCCGCCTCGGAGACCATGACCTTGGTGAGCTTCAACTCCGGGTGCTTGGCGATGAGTTCACCGGCCAGCTTGTCCGTCTCGCGGGAGGCCGTGCCGTTGCCGATGGCGACCAGCTCGACCGCGTGCTGCTTCGCGAGCCGCGCCAGCTTCGCCAGCGACTCGTCCCACTTGTTCGCCGGGACGTGCGGGTAGATCGTGTCGGTGGCCACGACCTTGCCCGTCGCGTCGACCACGGCCACCTTGACACCCGTACGGAAGCCCGGGTCCAGACCCAGGGTCGCCCGCGTCCCGGCCGGGGCGGCGAGCAGCAGGTCGCGCAGGTTCGCCGCGAAGACCCGTACCGCCTCGTCCTCCGCCGCCGTCCGCAGCCGCAGCCGCAGGTCGATCCCGAGGTGGACGAGGATCCGGGTCCGCCAGGCCCAGCGGACCGTGTCGAGCAGCCACTTGTCGCCCGGGCGCCCCCGCTCGGCCACACCGAAGCGGGAGGCGACGAGGGACTCGTACGAGGACGGGCCGGGCGCGTCGGAGGGCTCCTCCGGCTCCAGCTCCAGGGAGAGGACGTCCTCCTTCTCGCCGCGCAGCATCGCGAGGATCCGGTGCGAGGGCAGCGCCGTGAACGGCTCGGCGAAGTCGAAGTAGTCGGCGAACTTCGCCCCCGCCTCCTCCTTGCCGTCCCGGACCCTGGCCGCGAGCCGGCCCCGGCCCCACATCCGCTCACGCAGCTCGCCGATCAGGTCGGCGTCCTCGGAGAACTTCTCCGTGAGGATGGCGCGGGCGCCCTCCAGCGCGGCGGCGGGGTCGGCGACACCCTTGTCGGCGTCCACGAAGGCCGCCGCGGCGGCGACGGGGTCCACCGAGGGGTCCGAGAGGAGCCCCTCCGCCAGCGGTTCGAGACCGGCCTCCCGGGCGATCTGCGCCTTGGTGCGGCGCTTGGGCTTGAAGGGCAGGTAGATGTCCTCCAGCCGCGCCTTGGTGTCGGCGGCCCGGAGCTGGGCCTCCACCTCGGCCGTCAGCTTTCCCTGCTCCCGTACGGAGTCGAGGATGGCGGCCCGCCGGTCCTCCAGCTCCCGCAGATAACGCAGCCGCTCCTCGAGCGTGCGCAGCTGGGCGTCGTCGAGCATCTCGGTCGCTTCCTTGCGGTAGCGCGCGATGAACGGCACGGTCGAGCCGCCGTCGAGCAGCTCGACGGCCGCCCTCACCTGTCGCTCACGTACGCCGAGTTCCTCGGCGATCCTGCCTTCGATGGACGTCGTCACGGTGTCCCGACTCGCCTTCTCGTGCCTCAAGCTTGCGACTGCATTCTGCCGCGTCCCCTCCCGGAACCCCGCACGCGCCCCGGTCCGGCCGTGTCAGCCCTTGTCGGCGAGGTCCGCGGGGAACGCGCCCGCGAGGAGTGCCGCGTTGCGGAAGGCCTTGCCCAGCTCCGTGAGGCGTTCCACCCCCGCCGCGCCCAGGTGCTCGTACGGGGCCGAGTCCAGACGGTCCGTGTGGTCCTCGACCGCGTCGCGCAGGGCCGTGCCCTCCAGCGTGAGCTCGCCGTCCGAGTCCAGCAGTCCGCGCTCCCGCAGGCGCGCCGCCGCCGCGTCCCAGTCGGTGCGCCGCCAGCCGCGGGCGCCCAGGGCCCAGCGCGGGTTCATGCCCGTGCCGGTGGCGGTGTGGCTGACCATCGCCTCCAGCGGGTCGAGGCCCGCGCTCAGGAGGGCCGCCAGGTGACCGTCGCCCCGGTGCTCGCGCAGGAGCGTCGCGGCGTGCCAGTAGCGCAGGTGCGGCTGCTCCGGAACGGGCAGGTCGGCATGGGCCGAGTAGAGCGGTCGGGCGTGCCGGGTGCAGGCCTCGGTGGCGCGCAGGGCGAGCTCGGCGGCCTCCGCCATCTCGGCCGACGCGAGGGCGTCCGCGCCGAGGAGCCGGCGCATCGTGGCGTCCACGGCGCGCAGCCGTGCGGCCACCACCTCCGCGGGCGAGGCGATGTCCCAGACGGCGGGCAGGTGCTGGGCCAGCATCTCGACGTTGTAGTTGGAGAAGGCCGCGGCGACCGTTCCCGCGCCGACGGCCCCCATCGCGGCGCTGCGCGAGGCGAGCCGCATGGCCGTCACGTCGTCGAAGCCGAGCGCACGGAACTCGGTGTCCAGATCGGGCGAGAAGTACACGGTGGAGTGCATCGGGTTGAGCATGTGGTGGCAGCGGCGGCCCGCGCGGGGCGGCAGAGAGGTCATGGAACGGAACGTTACCGACTGGTCGGTACGACCGGAAGGGCGGGCTCCGCCACGCGGCGGCGATGGCAGGAAAGGTGGGATCCTCGTCATTGCGGACATCCCGCGCTCCGCCAAGGATGGGACGCATGACGAAGCGACCCGTGCTCGTCGTCCTCTTCGACGACGTGCAGAGCCTGGATGTCACCGGACCGGTGGAGGTGTTCGCCGGAGCCGCCCGCGCCGTGGGCGGCGACAGCGCCTACCCGATCGTGACGGCCTCGCTCGACGGCGGCCCGGTCCGCACCCAGAGCGGTCTGCGGCTGCTCCCGGACACGACGCTCGCCGCCGCGGAGCGCCCCCACACCCTGCTCGTCCCCGGCGGCGAGGGCACCCGCCGGCCGGACCCGCGGCTGATCGCGTGGCTGCGCGCGAACGCGCCGCGTGCCGAGCGACTGGTCTCTGTCTGCACGGGCGCCCTGCTGCTCGCCGAGGCCGGCCTCCTCGACGGTCACCGGGCCACCACCCACTGGTCCGTCTGCGACCACCTCGCCCGGTGCTACCCCGAGGTGGAGGTGGAGCCGGATCCCATCTTCGTCCGCGACGGCACCCTCGCCACCTCCGCGGGCGTCACCGCCGGCATCGACCTCGCCCTCGCGCTCGTGGAGGAGGACCTGGGCCGCGACACCGCGCTGACCGTCGCCCGTCATCTGGTCGTCTTCCTGCGCCGACCGGGCAACCAGGCGCAGTTCAGCGCCCAGCTCTCCGCCCAGACCGCCCAGCGCGCGCCCCTGCGGGACCTCCAGCAGTGGATCACCGAGCATCCCGGGGGAGACCTCTCCGTCGAGGCGCTCGCCGCCCGCGCCCGGCTGTCGCCGCGCCACTTCGCCCGCGCGTTCCACGCGGAGACCGGGACGACCCCGGGCCGGTACGTCGACCAGGTCCGGCTCGAACACGCGCGCAGGCTCCTGGAGGAGACGGCCGGCGGCGTCCTGGAGGTGTCCAGGGCCGCCGGTTACGGCACCGCCGAAGCCATGCGCCGGGCCTTTGTGAAGGCGCTGGGCACCGCCCCGGCGGAGTACCGCCGCCGCTTCCACGCACCCGTACCGAACGCACCGCAGACCACCCGCTGAAGGGAATCCCATGCAGATCGCCGTGCTGCTCTACGACCGCTTCACCACGCTCGACGCCGTCGGGCCCTACGAGCTGCTCGCCCGCATCCCCGGTGCCGAGACCGTCTTCGTCGCCAAGGAGGCCGGACCGGTCCGCAACGACCAGGGCAGCCTCGCGCTCGTCGCCGACAAGACCCTCGCGGACGTGCCGAACCCGGACATCGTCCTGGTTCCGGGCGGCCCCGACTCCCGTACGGCGATGAACGACCCGGAGATCCTCGACTGGCTCCGTACCGCCGACGCCACCAGCACCTGGACCACCTCGGTCTGCACGGGCTCCCTGATCCTGGGCGCCGCGGGTCTGCTCGACGGCCGCCGCGCGACCACCCACTGGCTCGCCTTCGACGAGCTCCGGGCGGTCGGCGTCGAGCCCACCGGCGAGCGGGTCGTCTTCGACGGAAAGTACGTCACCGCCGCCGGGGTCTCGTCCGGCATCGACATGGCGCTGCACCTCATCGGCAGGATCGCCGGCGACGCGACGGCGCAGACCATCCAGCTGCTGACCGAGTACGACCCGCAGCCGCCCTACGACGCGGGCTCCCCGGAGAAGGCGCCGGCCGAGATCGTCGCCCGCTGGCGCGGTACGGCCACCGAGGACCTCCCCCAGGGCTGACCGCGAGCTCCCCGAAGGGGCGGAGCCTCGGACCTCGTACGTGAGCGGAGCCTCAGACCTCGTACGTGAAACGGGGCGCGCGGCGCTCCAGGAAGGCGGCGACACCCTCGGCGGTGTCGCCGCTGCCGCGTGCCTGCTCGGCCCAGTGCGCGTCCCGGTCGGTGCGCCCGTCCGCGAACTCCTTCGCCGCCGCCTGGGTCAGCAGGGAGCGCGTGACCAGCACCCGGGTGAACTCGGCCACCCGCTTGTCCAGTTCGCCCGCCGGGAGCACCTCGTCGACCAGGCCGGTGCGCAGCGCCCGCTCCGCGTCGATCAGCTCGCCGGAGAAGAGCAGGTACTTGGCGGCCGACGGCCCCACCAGCGCGGCCAGCCGCCGGGTCGACGAGGAGGGGTAGACGATCCCGAGCTTCGACGGGGTGACCCCGAACCGCGCGTCCTCCTCCGCGAACCTCAGATCGCAGGCCGCGGCGAGCTGGCTGCCGCCGCCGACGCAGTAGCCGCGGACGGCGGCGAGCGTCGGCTTGGGGAACGCGGCGAGCGCCTCCTCGGCGCGCACCGCGAGCGACTGCTGCTCGTCGCCCGGCTCCCGCAGGGTGGAGATGTCCGCGCCGGCGCAGAAGGTCGCGCCGTCGCCCGTGAGCACCAGAGCACGGACCGCGGCGTCGGCGGCGAGCGGCGCGAGCAGCTCGGGCAGGGACCGCCACATCGCGGCCGTCATCGCGTTGCGCTTGGCCGGGTTCGAGATGACGACGGTGGCGACCTCGTCGGCCACGACGACCTTCACGCGCGGTTCGGTGGGCTCCATGGGCCGGATGCTATCCGGGCACCCCGACCGTACGATCACGAAGGGGTTCGAGAGCAGGACAGGCCTGCCCTCCGGCAGGCGAACCGGAGACGCCGCAGGCCACACTGCCGGGCGGCGCACCGGACATCCCTCCGAAGAGGTCAGAAGAAGGTCAGGAGCAGTCGAACAACTGACGTTGGCATACTCACCCGATCGGAATGCGGTCGATAAGTGTCGACTTCTGGTCAGTAGCCCGGTCCGGACCTGCGCATTACCAAGACTCGACTCGTGGCGACAATCGAGCACGAGGGTGGGAGCCGGACTATGGAAAGCCGGGGGAGCGTCCCCGCACGGCCACCGTCCTACGAAGGGGTCTGGCGCTTCACCGCTCCCGCGGTCGACGTCTCCGTTCCGCAGGCCCGGCACGCCGTACGCGACCTGCTGATCCGTCAGGGTGTACCGGTCCATGACGACACGCTCCAGGGCCTGCTCCTGATCGTGTCGGAGCTGGTCACCAACGCCGTCAAGCACGCGGCGCTGCTCTCCCCCGAAGTGGCGGTGGAGGTGGCGATCGGCGCGGAGTGGATCCGGGTGTCCGTCGAGGACAACCACCCGTACCGTCCCAAGGCGCTGGAGGCCGACGACGGGCAGACCGGCGGCCGTGGGCTGCTCCTGGTCCGGGAGACCGCCCTGGAGGCGGGCGGGGCCTGCGACGTGGAGCACACCGCGAGCGGCGGAAAGATCATCTGGGCGGCCCTGCCCCTGGTCCCGAGGCTTCCGGCGCCGGGGCCGGCACCGGAAGCGCTGCCCGGGATCACCAGCCCCCGGCCGGACCCGTCAACTCCCTGACCGCCGGACGCGCCGCGTCGAGCACGGTCATGAACCACGCGGAGAACGGTGCGGTCGCGTGCCGCTCGTCCAGCTCCTCCGCCGTGACGAAGGCCGTGTCCTCGATCTCCTCCGGGTCGGGCCGCAGCTCGGCCTGGACCATGCCGACGAAGAGGTGGTTGTACTCCTGCTCCACCAGGCCCGACGCCGGGTCCGGGTGGTTGTAGCGGACGGTGCCCGCCTCGGCGAGCAGCGAGGGCGAGATGCCCAGCTCCTCGTACGTCCGCCGGGCCGCGGCAGCGAACGGCGCCTCGCCCGGGTACGGGTGGCCGCAGCAGGTGTTCGACCAGACGCCGGGGGAGTGGTACTTGCCGAGCGCCCGCCGCTGCAGCAACAGCCGGCCCGACTCGTCGAAGAGGAAGACGGAGAACGCCCGGTGCAGCTGGCCCGGCGCCTGGTGGGCGGCGAGCTTCTCCGCCGTACCGATGGTGATGCCGTTCTCGTCGACCAGTTCGAGCATGATCGACGCCTGGGCTGCGGTCGGCTGGACGCCGTTCGACGAGCTGTGAGCCACGCTGGCTGATGTGGTCGGCATAACCGTCCTTCGCTTCGGTCTCGGCCCGGTGGGGCTCCCTCAGTCTGCCGCACAAGAACCACTTGTCCGTACTTGGGCGGCCGGACATGGCCCGCTCCCACCGCACCGGAGTACATCCGGCGCGGCGGGAGCGGGCGGCGCGTCAGACGCCGAAGGCCGCCGGATAGCGGAGCGTGCCCGGGGGGACCGGGCCGGAACCGGCCAGGACGAGCGCCATCATCGCCTCGTCCGGAACGTCGAAGGACGGCTTGATTCCATACGCGGACGCCCGTTCGAAGCCGAACCTGGGGTAGTACTCCGGGTGCCCGAGGACGAGCACGAGCCGCTCCCCGCGCAGCCGCGCCGCGTCGAGGACGGCCCGGACGACGGCCTCCCCGGCCCCCTGCCGCTGGTGCGCGGGTGCGACGGCGACCGGCGCGAGCGCCGCCGCCGGAACACCGTCGACATGGCACCGGGTGATCAGTGCGTGCGCCGCGACCGAGCCGTCCGGGGCCTCGGCCACGAACGACAGACCGGGCAGCCAGGCCCCGGCGTCCTCGCGGAGGGCGTCGACCAGATCGGCCTCCGCTCTCGTCTCGAAGGCCGTCGCGTTGACGTCCCGCACGGCACGGACGTCGGCAGCGGTCTCCGGCCGTGTCCGCCACCGGGTGTCGGCCGGCCGCAGGACGTAGCCGGTGTAGCCGTACTCGCCGCCGTGGTCACGGCGCATGGCGAGTTCCGCCCGGGTCGCGGCGAGAGCCTCGGCCATCCCGGGGAGGGACGGGTCGGCCGCGTCGGCCCGCTCGGCGAGCGGGCCGTAGTACTCGTCCCAGTCGCTCTCGGGCTGGGAGACGGTGCCGAGGACGTGATAGCCGCCCCCGACGGCCGCGGCGGTGTTCGCCCTCCCGGTACGGAGCGGGTAGTGCTCGTCCCAGAAGGCACGGGCCTCCGGGCTCGGCTCGTCCACCGTCCACTCGCACTCGGTCAGAACGAGGGTGCCACCGGTGGGAGAGGCGAGCAGCCGGCGCCAGGAGCTCAGCGCGGTGTCGAAGCCGAGCGCGTAGGCCGAGCTCTCGGCCCAGACGAGATCGAAGGATCCGTCCGCGAACGGCAGCTCGCCCATGTCGGCGTGGACCGTACGGACACGGTCGCCGAGCCCGCGGGCCTCGGCGGCCTGCCGCAGCTCGTCGAGGAACGGCCGGTGCAGATCGACCGCCGTCACCTCGGCCCCGGCCTCGGCGGCCAGGAGCAGCGCGGAACGGCCGGGCCCGCAGCCCAGATCCAGCACGCGCGGCCGCTCGGGGAGCGGGCTGGGGGTCCCCCTACGCCCCCCAGGGGCGTAGGGGGAGAGGGCGAGCAGCCGGCGGGTGGTGGCGTCGGAGCCGGGACCCTGCCGCGGAAGACCGTGGTGCAGGGTGAAGAAAGCGGTGTGCAGAGCGTTGTCGGACAACGTGGGAAACCCTTGTGTGAGAGGGCCCCGGCCGACGTGGAACGTCAGGTCAGCCGGAAACCCGGAAGCTGAGGGAGGACCGGGCGCTGCCGCACTGGGCAGCCTCCATCGCGACGGTCATCAACCTCAGCTCCTCTCCACACCTCACGTACGTCCCGGAAGGCTAGCAGTCAGAGGCAGAGCTTCGCCTCGTGGGCGGCGTGGCCCGCGGGCTCCAGCTGGAAGGTGCAGTGCTCCACGTCGAAGTGGTCGCCCAGGCAGCCCTGCAGCTCGTGCAGCATCTTCTCGTGGCCGACGGAGTCGAGCGCCGCCTGCGACACGACCACATGGGCGGAGAGCACCGGCATCCCGGACGTGATCGTCCAGGCGTGCAGGTCGTGGACGTCCTCGACGCCCGGCAGCGCCAGTATGTGCGCCCGTACCTCCCCCATGTCGACGCCCTTCGGGGCCGACTCGAGCAGGACGTCCAGGGTCTCGCGGAGCAGCTTCACGGTGCGCGGCACGATCATCAGGCCGATGAGGATCGAGGCGATCGGGTCGGCGTACTGCCAGCCGGTGGCCAGGATGATGCCGGCGGAGACGAGGACCGTCACCGAGCCGAGCGCGTCCGCCAGCACCTCCAGATAGGCGCCCCGCACGTTGAGGCTCTCCTTCTGGCCGCGGACCAGCAGCGAGAGCGAGACCATGTTGGCGACCAGGCCGACCAGTGCGAACGCGATGGTCAGTCCGCCCCGGGTCTCGGCCGGCTCGATGAACCGCTGGACCGCCTCGTACAGGACGTAGGTGCCGACGCCGAGCAGGAGGAGACAGTTGGCCAGCGCGGCGAGGATCTCGGCCCGTGCGAAGCCGTAGGTCCGGTTCTGGGTGGGCGGGCGGTTGGCGAAGTGGATCGCCAGCAGCGCCATCGCCAGGCCGACGGCGTCGGTCGCCATGTGGGCCGCGTCGGCGATCAGGGCCAGCGAGTCCGCGACGACACCGCCGATGATCTCGACCACCGTCACGGACAGTGTGATCGCGAGCGCGATCCGCAGCCGGCCCCGGTAGGCCGCGGCCGCGGTCCCCGTGGGCGGCGGCCCTCCGTGACTGTGTCCGTGGTCGTGTCCAGCCCCCATGGCGCGGCCTCCCGGTCGTCGTCGTGTGCGGTGCCCGAGCCGCAAGTCAACTACGGGTGGGGGGTATGTGCAACACGGTACTGAAGACCGTTGTCATATCATCTGACCTGCGGTGATGCGGGCCTGGTGGGAGACCGTGCGAGGGTGGTTCCGTGGCCCCGGTGAACGCGGTTTGTGAGGCGGCCGGTGGATCACCCATGATGATCTCCGCAGGGCATGGCGCACTCGGGCGGATTCGAGTGGGCCCGGGGGAGTCCGCACCGCAAAGCCTCGGTGAACTCCCACCCTCGTCCATCCGATAGCCTCAGCCGACGTGCCGCCGCCCGATGCCGGGCGGAGCCGCCGCGCCCGGGGCCGTGCCATGGGCCCCCGCGGGCCCGCCCGTCAGCTCCAAGGAGTGAGTTCGTCTGTCGACCGCCATCCTCACCGGTCCGCCGGTACCCGGATCGTCGCTCGACGGCGATCTGCGGTCGCTCGGCTTCGACGTACGGGTCGCCTCCGGCCCGCAGGACACCGGCGCACTGCTCGCCGCCGCACCGGCGGGTGAGCGGATCGCCGTCGTCGATCCTCGTTTCGTCGGACACCTGCACGCCCTGCGGCTGGCCCTCACCGACCCCCGCTTCCCCGCCGCCGCGGCGCCCGGCGCGCTCACCGCGCAGCCCGAGGCCCGCCCGGCGCTCGCCCGCGCCCTGACCGACGCGTACGCCTCGGTGCCCGGCGCCCCGGCCGCACCCGCCTCCGCGGCCGACGGCGAGATCCTGCCCGACGCGCTCGCCGACGCCCTCGACGCCGACGGCGTCGCCGTCCACCGGCCCCAGCTCGGCACGCTCGTCGCCGCCGTTCCGACCGACGCCGAGGCCCGCCACGAGGCCCGCGCCGCCGTCGCCGCCGTCGACGACGAGGCCGTACGGCTGCGCTCCGCGGTGAAGGCCCACGACGGCTTCTTCACCACGTTCTGCGTCAGTCCGTACTCGCGCTACATCGCGCGCTGGTGCGCCCGGCGGGGCCTCACCCCCAACCAGGTCACCACGGCCTCGCTGCTCACCGCGCTGATCGCGGCCGGCTGCGCCGCCACGGGCGAGCGCGGCGGCTACATCGCCGCCGGCGTGCTGCTCCTCGTCTCCTTCGTCCTGGACTGCACCGACGGGCAGCTCGCCCGCTACTCGCTGCAGTACTCGACGATGGGGGCCTGGCTCGACGCCACCTTCGACCGCGCCAAGGAGTACGCCTTCTACGCGGGCCTCGCGCTCGGCGCGGCGCGCAACGGCGACGACGTCTGGGCGCTCGCGCTCGGCGCGATGGTCCTGATGACCTGCCGGCACGTCGTGGACTTCTCGTTCAACGAGGCGAACCACGACGCCACGGCGAACACCAGCCCCACCGCGGCCCTCTCCAGCCGGCTCGACAGCGTCGGCTGGACCGTCTGGGTCCGCCGGATGATCATCCTGCCGATCGGCGAACGCTGGGCCATGATCGCGGTCCTCACCGCCGTCACCACCCCGCGGGTCGTCTTCTGGGCCCTGATCATCGGCTGTGCCTTCGGCGCCTGCTACACCACCGCCGGGCGCGTGCTGCGGTCCCTGACCCGCAAGGCGAAGCGGACCGACCGGGCCGCCCAGGCCCTCGCCGACCTCGCGGACTCCGGGCCGATCGCCCAGTTCGTGGCCGGCCGGCCCGGGGCGGCCCGCGGCACCTGGGTGGCCCCGCTGATGGCCGCCTTCGGCACCGTCCTCGTCCTGATGGAGGCGGGCACCCAGGACGTCGGCAGCCTCTGGGTCGTCCTCGCCGCCGTGGTGTACGTCCTGGTCTCCGGCGTCGTCGTGTCGCACTCCCTCAAGGGACCCCTCGACTGGCTCGTCCCGCCGCTGTTCCGGGCCGCCGAGTACGGCACGATCCTGATCGTCGCCGCCCGCTCCGAGGTGGACGGCGCCCTGCCCGCGGCTTACGGGCTCGTGGCCGCCGTCGCCTACCATCACTACGACACGGTGTACCGCATTCGCGGCGGCACCGGCGCCCCGCCCGCCTGGCTCGTGCGTACCGTCGGCGGTCACGAGGGCCGCACGCTGCTGGTGGTCGTACTCGCCGCCCTGCTGGCGGACCGCGGCGACGACTTCACCCTGGCGCTCACCGCTCTGGCGGTCGTCGTCGCGCTCGTGGTGCTCGTGGAGTCCATCCGCTTCTGGGTGTCCTCCGGAGCACCCGCCGTACACGACGAAGGAGAAACCGCATGATCGGCCTCGTACTGGCAGCCGGTGCCGGACGGCGTCTGCGCCCCTACACCGACACGCTTCCGAAGGCCCTCGTGCCTGTCGACGGTGACACCACCGTCCTCGACCTCACGCTGAAGAACTTCGCGGAGGTCGGCCTCACCGAGGTCGCCATCGTCGTCGGCTACCGCAAGGAGGCCGTGTACGCGCGCAAGGAGGCCCTGGAGGCCGCCTACGGCGTCTCGATCACCCTGATCGACAACGACAAGGCCGAGGAGTGGAACAACGCCTACTCCCTGTGGTGCGCCCGTGACGTCCTCAAGCGCGGTGTGATCCTCGCCAACGGCGACACCGTCCACCCGGTCTCCGTCGAGAAGACGCTGCTCGCCGCGCGCGGCGACGGTCAGAAGATCATCCTCGCCCTCGACACGGTGAAGAGCCTCGCCGACGAGGAGATGAAGGTCGTCGTCGCCGACGGCAAGGGTGTCGAGAAGATCACCAAGCTGATGGACCCGGCCTCCGCCACCGGCGAGTACATCGGTGTCACCCTCATCGAGCCCGAGGCCGCCGAGGCGCTCGCCGACGCTCTGAAGGCCACCTTCGAGCGCGACCCCGACCTCTACTACGAGGACGGCTACCAGAAGCTCGCCGACGACGGCTTCAGGATCGACGTGGAGCCCATCGGGGACGTCAAGTGGGTCGAGATCGACAACCACGACGACCTCGCGAAGGGCCGTGAGATCGCGTGCCAGTACTGACCCGGCTCATCCCCTCGCCGGTCGTCGTCGACATCCGGCGCGGAGCGATGGAGGACCTCTCCACGCTCCTGGCGGACCAGCGGATCTCCAGCAACGGCCGTATCGCCGTCGCGATCAGCGGCGGCTCGGGCCTGAAGCTGCGCGAGCACTTCGCCCCCGAGCTGCCCGGCGCCGACTGGTACCCCGTCGACGGCGGCACCATCGACGCGGCCGTGAAGCTCGCCGACGCCATAAGGGGCCAGCGGTACGACGCGGTGGTGGCCCTGGGCGGCGGCAAGATCATCGACGTGACCAAGTACGCGGCGGCCCGGGTGGGCCTGCCGCTGGTCGCCATCGCCACGAACCTGTCGCACGACGGCATCTGCTCGCCGGTCTCCACCCTGGACAACGACAACGGGCGCGGCTCGTACGGTGTGCCGACCCCGATCGCGCTGGTCATCGACCTCGACGTGATCCGGGACGCCCCGGTGCGCTACGTCCGCTCCGGGATCGGCGACGCCGTCTCCAACCTCTCCGCCATCGCGGACTGGGAGCTCTCCCACCGCGAGACCGGTGAGCCGGTCGACGGCCTCGCCGCGGCGATGGCCCGCAGCGCCGGCGAGGCGGTGCTCCGCCACCCCGGCGGCGTCGGCGACGACGACTTCCTCGTCACGCTCTCCGAGGGCCTCGTGATGTCCGGCATCGCCATGTCGATCAGCGGCGACACCCGGCCCTCCTCGGGCGCCTGCCACGAGATCAGCCACGCCTTCGACCTGCTCTTCCCCCAGCGCGCCGCCAGCCACGGCGAGCAGTGCGGCCTCGGCGCCGCCTTCGCGATGCACCTGCGCGGTGCCGCCGACGGCTCGCTGGGGATCGTCGAGACGCTGCGCCGCCACGGGCTGCCCGTGACGCCCGAGGAGATGGGCTTCAGCGTGGACGAGTTCGTCCAGGCCGTGTCCTTCGCCCCGCAGACCCGTCCCGGCCGCTTCACCATCCTCGAACACCTCGACCTCTCCGACGACCAGATCAGGGACGCGTACGCCGACTATGCCAAGACCATCCGTAGCTGAACTCCGCCCGGTCGTGCACCCGGCGGGTGTGAAGGACCGGCGTAGCGGAGAGCACTGGGGCGGCCGCCTGTACATGCGCGAGATCTCGCTGCGCATCACCCGCCGCCTGGTGACCACGAACGTCACGCCGAACCAGCTGACGTACGTCATGACCCTCTTCGGCGTGCTCGCCGCCCCGGCGCTGCTCGTCCCGGGGATCTGGGGCGCCGTCCTCGGTGTCGTCGCGGTCCAGATGTACCTGCTGCTCGACTGCGTCGACGGCGAGGTCGCCCGCTGGAAGAAGCAGTTCTCGCTCAACGGCGTCTACCTCGACCGCGTCGGCGCCTACCTGTGCGACGCCGCCGTGCTGGTCGGCTTCGGCCTGCGGGCCGCCGACCTCTGGGGCGGTGGCCGCATCGACTGGCTGTGGGCCTTCCTCGGCACGCTCGCCGCGCTCGGCGCCGTCCTGATCAAGGCGGAGACCGACCTCGTCGGTGTCGCCCGCCACCAGGGCGGGCTGCCCCCGGTCAAGGAGGCGGCGAGCGAGCCCCGCTCCTCCGGCATGGCCCTCGCCCGCCGGGCGGCCTCGGCGCTGCAGTTCCACCGCCTGGTCCTCGGCATCGAGGCCTCGCTGCTGATCCTGGTCCTGGCGATCCTCGACGCGGTCCAGGGCGGGCTGTTCTTCACCCGGCTCGGTGTCGCGGTCCTCGCCGGTATCGCGATGCTCCAGACGGTCCTGCACCTGGTGTCGATCCTGGCGTCGAGCCGGCTGAAGTGAGGCCGGGGGACATGGCGAGGGCACGGACGACAGACGAGACGACGACAAGCGCGGGGAGGACGAACGTGACCACGGCGATGAAGCTGGGTGCCGTCATCATCACGATGGGCAACCGGCCCGACGACCTGCGCGCGCTGCTGGAGTCGGTGGCCAAGCAGGAGGGCGAGCCGGTCGAGGTCGTCGTCGTCGGCAACGGCGCCCCCGTCACAGGGGTGCCCGAGGGCGTTCACACCATCGACCTGCCCGAGAACCTCGGCATCCCCGGGGGCCGCAACGTCGGCATCGAGGCGTTCGGCCCCGGCGGCCCGTGCGGGCCCGTCGACGCCCTGCTCTTCCTCGACGACGACGGTCTGCTCGAACGCGACGACACCGCCGAGCTGATCCGCGAGGCCTTCGCCGCCGATCCGAGGCTGGGCATCATCAGCTTCCGGATCGCGGACCCCGAGACCGGTCTCACCCAGCGTCGGCACGTCCCGAGGCTGCGCGCCTCCGACCCGATGCGGTCCTCGCGCGTGACCACCTTCCTCGGCGGCGCGAACGCCGTGCGCAGCCAGGTCCTCACCGAAGTCGGCGGACTGCCCGACGAGTTCTTCTACGCGCACGAGGAGACCGATCTCGCCTGGCGGGCCCTCGACGCCAACTGGATGATCGACTACCGTTCCGACATGGTGCTGCTCCACCCCACCACGCCACCGTCCCGGCACGCGACGTACCACTACAACGTGGCCCGCAACCGGGTATGGCTGGCCCGGCGTAACCTCCCCGCTCTGCTCGTTCCGGTCTACCTCGGTGTCTGGCTGCTGCTGACCCTCGCGCGACGTCCCTCGGGCCCCGCGCTCAAGGCGTGGCTCGGCGGTTTCCGGGAGGGCTGGGCCACCCCCTGCGGACCGCGCCGGCCCATGAAATGGCGTACGGTGTGGCGGCTGACCCGACTGGGACGCCCGCCCGTCGTCTGACACGTGGTGCCCGACCTGCCGCGCATCTGAATACGAAAGTTCCGACCTGTGAGTGACACAACCCACGACGGCGGGGTCGCGACCAGCGCCCCGCCATCCGCCGACGACGGCCTGCCCCCGGCCGAGCTGGCCGCGAAGTACGGTCTGTCGGTCAGCGGCGCCCGGCCCGGGTTCTTCGAGTACATCCGCCAGCTCTGGGGGCGGCGCCACTTCATCCTCGCCTTCTCCTCGGCGAAGCTGACGGCGCAGTACAGCCAGGCGAAGCTCGGCCAGATCTGGCAGGTGGCGACCCCCCTGCTCAACGCGCTGGTCTACTTCCTGATCTTCGGCCTGATCCTGGACGCGGGCCGGGGCATGGAGACCAAGGTCTACATCCCCTTCCTGGTGACCGGCATCTTCGTGTTCACCTTCACCCAGAGCTCGGTCATGGCGGGCGTGCGGGCGATCGCGGGCAACCTCGGCCTCGTACGGGCCCTGCACTTCCCGCGCGCCTCGCTGCCCATCTCGTTCGCGCTGCAGCAGCTCCAGCAGCTGCTCTTCTCCATGATCGTGCTGGCCGCGGTCGCGATCGCCTTCGGCAGCTACCCCTCGATGAGCTGGCTGCTGCTGATCCCCGCGCTGTTCCTGCAGTTCGTGTTCAACGTCGGTCTGGCCATGATCATGGCCAGGATGGGCTCCAAGACCCCCGACCTCGCCCAGCTCATGCCGTTCGTCATGCGCACGTGGATGTACGCGTCCGGCGTGATGTTCTCGATCCCGGTGATGCTCGCGGACAAGCCGGCCTGGATCGCCGACGTGCTCATGTACAACCCGGCCGCCGTCTACATGGACCTGGTCCGCTTCGCGCTGATCGACGGTTACGGCGCCGAGAACCTGCCCTCGCACGTCTGGGCGACCGCCCTGGGCTGGGCCCTGGCGATCGGCATCGGCGGCTTCGTCTACTTCTGGAAGGCCGAGGAGAGGTACGGCCGTGGCTGACTCCACCCAGGGACTCGTTCCCACCGTCATCGCCGACGACGTCCACATCGTCTACCGGGTCAACACCGGTGGCGGCGGCAAGGGCAGCGCCACCGCGGCCCTCAGCCGCATGCTCGGCCGCGGCAAGGCCGAGGTCACCCGGGGCGTGCGCAAGGTGCACGCCGTGCGAGGCGTCACCTTCACCGCGTACCGCGGCGAGGCCATCGGCCTCATCGGCAGCAACGGATCCGGCAAGTCGACCCTGCTGCGCGCCATCGCCGGCCTGCTCCCCACCGAGAGCGGCAAGGTCTACACCGACGGCCAGCCCTCGCTCCTCGGCGTCAACGCGGCGCTGATGAACGACCTGACCGGCGAGCGCAACGTGATACTCGGCGGCCTTGCCATGGGAATGAGCAGGGAAGAGATCCGCGAGCGCTACCAGAGCATCGTCGACTTCTCGGGCATCAACGAGAAGGGCGACTTCATCAGCCTTCCCATGCGGACGTACTCCTCCGGCATGGGCGCCCGGCTCCGGTTCGCCATCGCGGCCGCCAAGAACCACGACGTCCTCATGATCGACGAGGCGCTCGCGACCGGTGACCGCAAGTTCCAGATCCGCTCCGAGCAGCGCATCCGGGAGCTCCGCAAGGAGGCCGGCACGGTCTTCCTGGTCAGCCACAGCAACAAGTCGATCAGGGACACCTGCGACCGCGTCCTGTGGCTGGAGAAGGGCGAGCTCCTCATGGACGGTCCCACCGAGGAAGTCCTGCGGGCGTACGAGCGCGAGACCGCGAGGTAACACGCCGAACCGCGTACGCCAGGCCCCCGCCGACCCCCGGCGGGGGCCTTCGCGTTCCCCGGGCCGCGCCCGGCCCCCACCTGGAATGTTCATGCGGTCAACATCGGGCAGGATGAGCGCATGGCAGCGATCTCGGGGGGAAAGTCCTATCACCACGGCGATCTGCGCAACGCGCTGATCTGTGCCGCCGTCGACCTCGCCACCGAGGGCGGTCCCGAACGGGTCGTGCTGCGCGAGGCCGCCCGCAGGGTCGGCGTCTCGCCCACCGCCGCCTACCGGCACTTCGACGGCCGGGGCGAGCTGCTGGGAGCCGTCAAGGTCCACGCCCAGCGGGCGCTCGCCGATTCCATGGAGCGCGCCGCCGCCCGGGTCCCGGGCGCCGACGACCCCACCGTCGCCGCCGAACTCCGCCTCGCCGCCCTCGGCCGCGGCTACGTCGGCTTCGCCGTGGACCAGCCCGGCCTCTACCGGGCGGCCTTCTGCACCCCGCCCCCGGCCTGTGGCGAGGCCTGGGCGCCCCCCGGCCGTCCGGTCGAACCCGAACCCGAGATCCGCGCGTTCGCCCTGCTCACGGACGCCCTGAACGCCCTGGCGGGGGCGGGCAGCGGCCCGCGCCGTGCCCGTCCGGCCGCCGCGCCCGCGGCGTGGTCGGCCGTCCACGGACTGTCACTCCTGCTGCTCGACGGCCCGCTCGGCCGCCTCCCGGAACAGCGCCGTGCCGCGGTCGTCGAGTCCACCCTCGCCCTGGTGGTCTCCGGCGCCCGTGCCGACCGGCGGTCGTCGGAAATCTGAACTGCCGCCTGCTGTCACAGGGTTGACGCGACCTGTGGGGTCTTCCCGGAGCGTCCACCACCCCGACGAGGCACTCGGCGCTGTACAACGTAAGCTGTACCGGTGCTGATTCGTGGCAAGTGGGGCGATAACTCCTGGGCGCCCCCGCCCCTCGGGCGGCGAGCCCCGGCGTGGCCCGGTGGCGTGTCCGAAATAGGATGGATTGGATCGGCAGTGTAGAACAGGAGATATGACGGCCATGACGCGAAATCTCCAGCTCCACGAGGGTGTCGCCGTCCCCGCGTCGGGCAGCGGCCAGTGACGCCGACCCGACAGGCACGCGCCGACGCCTCCTCTCGCGCCACGCTCGACAAGGCCGCGGACGAGAACTTCCCCGTGGCGCCCTTCTTCCTCCCGCGCGCGTGGCGCGACGACCTCATGGCCGTCTACGGCTACGCGCGGCTCGTCGACGACATCGGCGACGGCGACCTCGCCCCCGGCGGAGCCGACGCCCGCCATCTCGGCGTCGCCCCCGAACGGGCCGAGGACCGCCTCGCCCTGCTCGACGCCTTCGAGGCCGACCTCCTGCGGGTCTTCGACGGCACCCCGCACCACCCGCTGCTCCGCGCCCTCCAGCCGACCGTGCGGCGCCGCGCCCTCACCCCCGAGCCCTTCCTCGGCCTGGTCGAGGCCAACCGCCAGGACCAGCTCGTACGCCGCTACGAGACG
Organism: Streptomyces sp. NPDC013457; assembly: GCF_043089925.1. Classification (NCBI taxonomy): domain Bacteria; kingdom Bacillati; phylum Actinomycetota; class Actinomycetes; order Kitasatosporales; family Streptomycetaceae; genus Streptomyces; species Streptomyces sp. NPDC013457. The sequence continues at coordinate 885,478 of NZ_JBICBL010000001.1, read as the reverse complement.
TACGACGACCTCGTGGCGTACTGCGAACTCTCCGCCAACCCCGTCGGCCGGCTCGTCCTCGGGATCACCGGAACGGCCACCCCCGAGCGCATCCGCCGCTCCGACGCCGTCTGCACCGCCCTGCAGGTCGTCGAGCACCTCCAGGACGTCGCCGAGGACCTCGGCCGGGACCGGATCTATCTGCCCGCCGAGGACATGAAGCGCTTCCACGTCACCGAGGACGATCTCGCCCGCCCGACCGCCAACGCCTCCGTACGCGCCCTGATCGCCTTCGAGGCGGCGCGCGCCCGAGCCCTGCTCGACGACGGAGTTCCCCTGGTGGGGAGCGTGCACGGCAGGCTGCGGCTGCTGCTCGCCGGCTTCACGGCCGGCGGAATCGCGGCGCTCGACGCCGTCGCCGCCGCCGGGGGCGGGTTCGACGTCCTGGCCGGGCCGCCCAGGCCCGCCAAGCGGAGTGTGATGCGGGAAGCGGGATCGATTTTGCTCAGAGCGCGGAGAGAGGGGTGAGCCGGACCGTGGAGGGACAGACGGAGACGTCCGCGCCGGTACAGGCCGCGTACAGCTACTGCGAGGCCGTCACCGGACAGCAGGCCCGCAACTTCGCCTACGGGATCCGGCTTCTGCCGACCGAGAAGCGACAGGCCATGTCCGCGTTGTACGCGTTCTCGCGGCGCGTCGACGACATCGGCGACGGCACGCTCGCCCCCGAGGCCAAGCGGGACCGGCTCGAAGGGACCCGCGCGCTCCTGGACCGGATCCGCCGGGGCGGGGTCGACGAGGACGACACCGACCCCGTCGCCGTCGCCCTGGCCGACGCCTCCCGGCGCTTCCCGATCCCGCTCGACGGGCTCGACGAGCTGATCGACGGCGTCCTGATGGACGTCCGCGGCGAGTCGTACGAGACCTGGGACGACCTCAAGGTCTACTGCCGGTGCGTCGCCGGCGCGATCGGGCGGCTCTCGCTCGGAGTGTTCGGCACCCAGCCGGGCGCGCAGGGCGTCGAACGCGCCCCCGAGTACGCCGACACCCTCGGGCTTGCCCTCCAGCTCACCAACATCCTCCGGGACGTACGCGAGGACGCCGGCAACGGGCGCACCTACCTGCCCGCCGACGACCTCGCCAAGTTCGGCTGCGGCGAGGGCTTCGGGAGTGCGAACCCGCCCGCCGGCTCCGACTTCACCGGCCTCGTCCACTTCGAAGTCCGCCGCGCCCGCGCCCTGTTCGCCGAGGGATACCGGCTCCTGCCCATGCTCGACCGGCGCAGCGGCGCCTGCGTCGCCGCGATGGCAGGGATCTACCGCCGCCTCCTCGACCGGATCGAGCGCGACCCGGAGGCGGTACTGCGCGGCCGGGTCTCGCTCCCGGGGCGCGAGAAGGCGTACGTCGCGGTGCGCGGCCTCTCCGGACTCGACACCCGGAACGTCTCCCGACGGGTTGTCAGGAGGCGTGCCTGATGCGCGCGTACGATCCCGGGCACCGGGCAACCCTCCGCCGCCGGGCGGCGTCCCTGACTGCGACCCTCCGAGGGGAGGCCTCGTGACCACCGACGGCACCACACCGCACCGCGCGGCCGGGGCCGGCGCGACCGCCGTCGTGATCGGCGGCGGACTCGCCGGGATCACCGCAGCGCTCCAACTGGCCGACGCCGGAGTGCGCGTCACGCTCCTCGAAGGCCGGCCGAGGCTCGGCGGACTCGCGTTCTCCTTCCGCCGCGGCGAGCTCACCGTCGACAACGGGCAGCACGTCTACCTGCGCTGCTGCACCGCCTACCGGTGGTTCCTCGACCGCGTCGAAGGTGCCCACCTGGCGCCCGTCCAGGACCGGCTCGACGTGCCCGTGCTCGACGTCGCCCACCCCCGGGGCCCCCGCCTCGGACGGCTGCGGCGCACCGGCCTGCCCGTACCGCTGCACCTCGCCGCGAGCCTGGCGACCTACCCCCACCTCTCCCTCGCCGAGCGCGCGAGCGTCGGCCGGGCCGCGCTCGCCCTGAAGGGGCTCGACCCCGCCGACCCCGCCCTCGACGGCATCGACTTCGCCACCTGGCTCGGCCGCCACGGTCAGTCCCCGCGCGCCGTCGAGGCTCTCTGGGACCTCGTCGGCGTCGCCACCCTCAACGCCACCGCCCCGCACGCCTCCATGGGCCTGGCCGCCATGGTCTTCAAGACCGGCCTGCTCTCCGAACCGGGCGCCGCCGACATCGGCTGGGCCCGCGTCCCCCTCGGCGAGCTCCACGACACCCTCGCCCGCAAGGCCCTCGACTCCCTCGGCGTACGGACCGAACTGCGTACCAAGGCCGAGCGGATCGCCCGTGGCGAAGACGGCCGGTGGAGCGTCGAGGTGCCGGGCGAGACCATCGCGGCCGACGCCGTCGTGCTCGCCGTACCGCAGCGCGAGACCCGCGAGCTGATCCCCGAGGGCGCCCTCGACGATCCCGACCGGCTCCTGGACATCGGCACCGCGCCGATCCTCAACGTGCACGTCGTCTACGACCGCAAGGTGCTGAGGCAGCCCTTCTTCACCGCGCTCGGCTCACCGGTGCAGTGGGTCTTCGACCGTACCGACTCCTCCGGTCTCAAGGGCGCAGGACAGTACCTGGCCGTCTCCCAGTCCGCCGCCCAGGAGGAGATCGACACGCCCGTCTCCGTACTGCGCGAGCGCTACCTCCCGGAGCTGGAGCGCCTGCTGCCCGCCGCACGCGGCGCCGGGATCCGGGACTTCTTCGTCACCCGGGAGCGGACAGCGACGTTCGCCCCCACCCCGGGCGTCGGGCGGCTCCGCCCCGCCGCCCGCACCCACGCCCCCGGCCTGTACCTGGCCGGCGCTTGGACCGCCACCGGCTGGCCCGCGACCATGGAGGGTGCCGTCCGCAGTGGTTTCAGCGCCGCGGGCGCCGCGCTCTCCGCCCTCGGCCGCCGCCATGAACATCCGCTGCAGGAGGCGGCATGAGTGTGAGTACTGGAACAAGAGGAGAGACCGTGCCGACTGTGCCCCCGGTGAACCCGGCCGTCGACACCGCGGACGTCACCGCTCTGCTGGATCGCGGGCGGACCCTGTCCACCCCCGTCCTGCGGGCGGCCGTCGACCGGCTCGCCCCGCCCATGGACACCGTGGCCGCCTACCACTTCGGCTGGATCGACGCCCACGGCAACCCCACCGAGGGGGACAGCGGCAAGGCCGTCAGGCCCGCTCTCGCGCTGCTCTCCGCCGAGGCCGCGGGCGTCGCCCCCGAGGTCGGTGTCCCCGGTGCCGTCGCCGTGGAGCTCGTCCACAACTTCTCGCTGCTGCACGACGACCTGATGGACGGCGACGAGCAGCGGCGCCACCGCGACACCGTCTGGAAGGTGCACGGCCCCGCGCAGGCGATCCTCGTCGGCGACGCGCTCTTCGCGCTCGCCAACGAGCTGCTGCTCGAACTCGGCACCGTCGAGGCCGGCCGCGCCACCCGCCGGCTGACCACCGCCACCCGCAAGCTCATCGACGGGCAGGCCCAGGACATCTCCTACGAGCACCGCGAGCGGGTCACCGTCGAGGAGTGCCTGGAGATGGAGGGCAACAAGACCGGCGCCCTGCTCGCCTGCGCCGTCTCCATCGGCGCCGTCCTCGGCGGGGCCGACGACCGCACGGCCGACAAGCTGGAGGAGTACGGCTACCACCTCGGCCTCGCCTTCCAGGCCGTCGACGACCTCCTCGGCATCTGGGGCGACCCGGAGTCCACCGGAAAGCAGACCTGGAGCGACCTGCGTCAGCGCAAGAAGTCCCTGCCCGTCGTCGCCGCCCTCGCGGCCGGCGGCCCGGCCTCCGAGCGGCTCGGCGAGCTCCTCGCCGCCGACGCCAAGAGCAGCGACTTCGACTCCTTCTCCGAGGAGGAGTTCGCCACCCGCGCGGCCCTCATCGAGGAGGCCGGCGGCCGCGAGTGGACCTCCGAGGAGGCCCGCCGTCAGCACACCGTCGCCATCCGCGCCCTGCACGAGGTGGACATGCCCGAGCGCGTCCGGGCCCAGCTCATCGCGCTCGCCGACTTCGTCGTCGTACGGAAGAGATGATCACCATCACCCTGATATGAGTGCGCAGTCGCCGGCCGGTGCCACCGGGCATCGGCCGACGGCAGACCCGAAGAAGCAGAAGCATTCGACTGCACGAAGGGGAAGCCATGACAGCGACGACCGACGGAAGCGCCGGGGCCGTGGGCCCCCGGGCAGCCGCGGCCAGCGACACCACCGCCACCGCGCCGGCGACCGGCCTCGACGAGGCCGCGAAACGGGCCGCGGAACGCTCCGTCGACCATCTGCTCGGCCTTCAGGACGCCGAAGGCTGGTGGAAGGGCGACCTGGAGACCAACGTCACCATGGACGCCGAGGACCTCCTGCTGCGCCAGTTCCTCGGCATCCTCGACGCGGAGACCACCCGGGCCGCCGCCCTGTTCATCCGCGGCGAGCAGCGTGAGGACGGCGCCTGGGCCACCTTCTACGGCGGACCCGGCGAGCTCTCCGCCACCATCGAGGCCTACGTGGCGCTGCGCCTCGCCGGGGACCTCCCCGAGGCCGCCCACATGGCCCGCGCCGCCGCCTGGGTCCGCGAGCGCGGCGGGATCGCCTCTGCCCGGGTCTTCACCCGGATCTGGCTCGCCCTCTTCGGCTGGTGGAAGTGGGACGACCTGCCCGAGCTGCCGCCCGAGCTGATCTTCCTGCCGAAGTGGTTCCCGCTCAACATCTACGACTTCGGCTGCTGGGCACGGCAGACCATCGTGCCGCTCACCGTGGTCTCCGCCAAGCGGCCGGTGCGCCCCGCGCCCTTCCCGCTGGACGAGCTGCACACCGACCCCGCCCGCCCGAACCCGGTGAAGCCCTCAGCTTCGGTGGCGAGTTGGGACGGCGCCTTCCAGCGGCTCGACAAGGCGCTGCACCTCTACCACAAGGTCGCCCCGCGCAGGCTGCGCAAAGCCGCCATGAACGTGGCCGCCCGCTGGATCGTCGAGCGCCAGGAGAACGACGGCTGCTGGGGCGGGATCCAGCCCCCCGCCGTCTACTCGGTCATCGCCCTGCACCTCCTCGGCTACGACCTGAACCACCCGGTCATGCGGGCCGGGCTGGAGTCCCTCGACCGGTTCGCCGTCTGGCGCGAGGACGGCTCGCGCATGATCGAGGCCTGTCAGTCGCCCGTCTGGGACACCTGTCTGGCCACCATCGCCCTCGCCGACGCGGGCCTAGCCGCCGACCACCCGGCCCTCGTCCGCGCGGCCGACTGGATGCTCGGCGAGGAGATCGTCCGGCCCGGCGACTGGACCGTCCGCAGGCCCGGACTGGCCCCGGGCGGCTGGGCGTTCGAGTTCCACAACGACAACTACCCGGACATCGACGACACCGCCGAGGTCATCCTCGCCCTCCGCCGCGTCCGCCACCCCGACCCCGGCCGGGTCGAGTCGGCCGTCGCCCGCGGCACCCGCTGGACCCTCGGCATGCAGTCGAAGAACGGTGCCTGGGCCGCCTTCGACGCGGACAACACCAGCCCCTTCCCCAACCGGCTGCCGTTCTGCGACTTCGGCGAGGTCGTCGACCCGCCCTCGGCCGACGTCACCGCCCATGTCGTGGAGATGCTCGCCCACGAGGGCCAGGCCCACCACCCCCGTACCCGCAGGGGAATCGAGTGGCTCCTCGCCGAACAGGACCCGAACGGCGCCTGGTTCGGACGCTGGGGCGTCAACTACGTCTACGGGACCGGCTCGGTGGTCCCGGCGCTCACCGCGGCCGGGCTGCCCCGCTCCCACCCCGCGATCCGCCGCGCCGTCGCCTGGCTGGAGTCCGTACAGAACGAGGACGGCGGCTGGGGCGAGGACATGCGCTCGTACTCGGACCGGGCCTGGATCGGGCACGGCGCCTCGACCGCCTCCCAGACCGCCTGGGCGCTCCTCGCCCTGCTCGCGGCCGGCCGGCGTGACTCCAGGGCCGTGGAGCGGGGCATCACCTGGCTCGCCGGGACACAGCGCCCCGACGGCTCCTGGGACGAGCCGTACTTCACCGGGACCGGCTTCCCCTGGGACTTCTCCATCAACTACCACCTCTACCGGCAGGTGTTCCCGCTCACGGCGCTCGGCCGCTACGTGAACGGCGAACCCGCCGTCGCCAGGGAGGGATGATGGGCGAAGAGCCGGAGCCCCCGGCCGGCTCCTCGGCGCCGCTGCTGATCGCCTGCGCGCTCGGCATCGAGCAGCTCGCCCTGCGCAGCGGCGAGCGCGCCGGGGCTCCCGGCGCGTTCACCGTAGTCCGTACGGGCATGGGCCCGGCCCACGCCCGCAGGACCGTCGCCCGTGTCCTCGGCCGGGAGCCCTGGCGGGACGCCGTCGTCGTCGCCGCGGGCTTCTGCGCCGGTCTCGCCCCCGGGATGCACCCCGGGGACCTGATCGTCGCCGACGAGACCCGCGGCGGACCGGACGGCGTCACGTCCTGCACCGGGACGGAGCTCCTGGTGAAGGCCCTGACCCGGGCGCTCCCCGGGCGGACCGTCCACACCGGCCCGCTGGCCGGCTCCGACCACGTCGTGCGCGGCCACGAGCGGGCCGAGCTGCGCGCCACCGGGGCGATCGCGGTGGACATGGAGTCCGCCGCCACGCTCCGTACCGCGCTGGCCGCCGGGCCCCGCCCGGTTGCGGCCGTACGGGTGGTCGTGGACGCTCCAGAACATGAACTGGTCCGGATCGGCACGGTACGCGGTGGAATATCGGCTTTCCGTGTTCTTCGTGCCGTCCTTCCCGCATTCTTCGAATGGCACCGTTCTTTGCTGCTCCCCAGGAGGTGAGCGAGTTATGGCCATGCCGCTCCGTCAGTCCATCCGGGTCGGGACCTATCTCATCGAACAGAAGCTCCGCAAGCGGGACAAGTTCCCGCTCATCGTCGAGCTGGAGCCGTTGTTCGCCTGCAACCTCAAGTGCGAGGGCTGCGGAAAGATCCAGCACCCGGCCGGTGTGCTCAAGCAGCGGATGCCGGTCGCCCAGGCCGTCGGCGCCGTCCTGGAGTCCGGGGCGCCGATGGTCTCCATCGCGGGCGGCGAGCCCCTGATGCATCCTCAGATCGACGAGATCGTGCGCCAGTTGGTGGCGAAGAAGAAGTACGTCTTCCTCTGCACCAACGCGATGCTGTTGCGCAAGAAGCTGGAGGACTTCACCCCCTCCCCGTACTTCGCCTTCGCCGTGCACATCGACGGGCTGCGCGAACGGCACGACGAGTCCGTCGCCAAGGAGGGCGTGTTCGACGAGGCGGTGGCGGCGATCAAGGAGGCCAAGCGGCGCGGCTTCCGCGTCACCACCAACTCGACCTTCTTCAACACCGACACCCCGCAGACCATCATCGAGGTCCTCAACTACCTCAACGACGACCTCCAGGTCGACGAGATGATGATCTCGCCCGCCTACGCCTACGAGAAGGCGCCGGACCAGGAGCACTTCCTCGGTGTCGAGCAGACCCGCGAGCTCTTCAAGAAGGCCTTCGCCGGCGGCAACCGGGGCCGGTGGCGGCTCAACCACTCCCCGCTCTTCCTGGACTTCCTCGAAGGCAAGGCCGACTTCCCCTGCACGGCGTGGGCGATCCCGAACTACTCGCTCTTCGGCTGGCAGCGCCCCTGCTACCTGATGAGCGACGGCTACGTCCCCACCTACCGGGAGCTCATCGAGGAGACGGACTGGGACAAGTACGGCCGTGGCAAGGACCCGCGCTGCGCCAACTGCATGGCCCACTGCGGCTACGAGCCGACCGCCGTCCTCGCCACCATGGGCTCGCTGAAGGAGTCCCTGAGGGCGGCCCGCGAGACCGTCTCCGGGAACCGCGGATGACGTGACGGGTACGGGAGGGCCCGCGACACCACCGGGCGCGGCCCTCCCGCACGGCCGAACGACGAAAGGGGGCCGAGCATGACGATTCTGGAGAACATCCGGGGGCCGCGCGACCTCCGGCCGCTCAGCGGCGCGGAGCTCGACGAACTGGCCGCGGAGATCCGGCAGTTCCTGATCCACGCCGTCGCCAGGACGGGCGGCCACCTGGGGCCCAACCTCGGGGTGGTGGAGCTGACGGTCGCGCTGCACCGGGTCTTCGACTCGCCCGACGACCGCATCCTGTGGGACACCGGGCACCAGAGCTACGTCCACAAACTGCTCACCGGCCGCCAGGACTTCTCCAAGCTGCGCAGCAAGGGCGGACTCTCCGGCTATCCCTCGCGGGAGGAGTCGGAGCACGACGTCATCGAGAACTCGCACGCCTCGACCGTCCTCGGCTGGGCCGACGGACTGGCCAAGGCCAACGAGGTGTCCGGCCGCCTCGACCACGTCGTCGCGGTCATCGGCGACGGCGCCCTGACCGGCGGCATGGCCTGGGAGGCGCTCAACAACATCGCCGCCGCCCGGGACCGGCCCCTGATCATCGTCGTGAACGACAACGAGCGCTCCTACGCCCCGACGATCGGCGGCCTCGCCCAGCACCTGGCCGCCCTGCGTACCACCGACGGGTACGAGCGCGTCCTCGCCTGGGGCAAGGACGTCCTCCAGCACACCCCCGTGATCGGGCAGCCGCTCTACGAGTCGCTGCACGGCGCCAAGAAGGGGTTCAAGGACACGTTCGCTCCGCAGGGACTCTTCGAGGACCTGGGGCTCAAGTACGTCGGTCCCGTCGACGGCCACGACATCGCGGCGGTCGAGTCCGCGCTGCGCCACGCCCAGCGCTTCAACGGGCCCGTCCTCGTGCACTGCCTCACCGAGAAGGGCCGCGGCTACCGGCCCGCCCTGGAGGACGAGGCGGACCGCTTCCACGCCGTCGGCGCCATGGACCCGCTGACCTGCGCACCGCTCGCCCCCTCGGCCGGGCCCTCCTGGACCTCCGTCTTCGGCGAGGCCATCGCCGAGATCGGGGAGGAGCGGCCGGACGTCGTCGCGATCACCGCGGCGATGCTCCACCCCGTCGGCCTGACGACGTTCGCCGAGCGGTTCCCCGACCGGGTCTGGGACGTCGGCATCGCCGAGCAGCACGCCGTCGTCTCGGCCGCGGGCCTGGCCGCCGGGGGACTCCACCCCGTCGTGGCGGTGTACGCGACCTTCCTCAACCGCGCCTTCGACCAGCTGCTCATGGACGTAGCCCTGCACCGGTGCGGGGTCACCTTCGTCCTGGACCGGGCCGGCGTCACCGGCACCGACGGCGCCTCGCACAACGGCATGTGGGACCTCTCCGTCCTCCAGGTCGTGCCGGGCCTCCGGATCGCCGCTCCGCGCGACGCCGAGGAGCTGCGCGCCCAGCTGCGCGAGGCCGTCGACGTCGACGACGCCCCGACCCTGCTGCGCTTCCCCAAGGAGACGGTGGGGGAGCCGGTCCCGGCCGTACGGCGGATCGGCGGGACGGACGTCCTCCTGGAGCCCCCGGAGCCGGACGCGGACGTGCTCCTCGTCTCCGTCGGCGTCATGGCCGAGGTCTGCCTCCAGGCCGCCGATCTGCTCGCCGGACGCGGCATCCGGTGCACCGTCGTCGACCCGCGCTGGGTCAAACCGGTCGACGAGGCCCTCGCCCCGCTCGCCGAGCGGCACCGGCTGGTCGCCGTCGTCGAGGACGGCATCCGCACCGGCGGCGTCGGCGCCGCCGTCGGCCAGACGCTGCGCGACGCCGGCGTCGACGTCCCGCTGCGGACCTTCGGGATCCCCGAACAGTTCCTCGGCCACGCCAAGCGGGGCGAGGTGCTCGCCGACCTCGGCCTGACCCCGGTGGAGATCGCCGGACGGATCAGCGCCGCACTGACCCGGAAGAAGGGGCGATGAGCCAGGAGTTCGACCTCGCGGCACTGCTCGCCGAACGCGGCGCGGAGCGCTACGACCTGCATACCCGGTACCTCAACCACCAGCTCCCGCGCATGCTGCACACCATCGGCTTCGACAAGGTCTACGTACGTGCCGAGGGCGCCCACTTCTGGGACGCCGAGGGCGGCGACCACCTCGACATGCTGGCCGGCTTCGGCGTCATGGGCCTGGGCCGGCACCACCCCGTCGTCCGCAAGGCCCTCCACGACGTCCTGGACGCCTCGCTCGCCGACCTCACCCGTTTCGACTGCCAGCCGCTGCCCGGGCTGCTCGCCGAGAAGCTGCTCGCCCACAGCCCGCACCTCGACCGCGTCTTCTTCGGCAACAGCGGTACGGAGGCGGTGGAGACCGCCCTGAAGTTCGCCCGGTACGCCACCGGCAAGCCCAGGATCGTCTACTGCTCCCACGCCTTCCACGGCCTGACCACCGGCTCCCTCTCGGTCAACGGCGAGAAGGGCTTCCGGGACGGCTTCGCCCCGCTGCTGCCCGACACCGCGATCGGGCTCGGCGACCTGGACGCCCTGGAGCGCGAACTGCGCAAGGGCGACGTCGCCGGGTTCGTCGTCGAGCCCATCCAGGGCAAGGGGGTGCACGAGGCCCCGCCCGGCTTCCTGCGCGCCGCGCAGGAGCTGCTCCACCGGCACGGGGCCGTACTCATCGCCGACGAGGTGCAGACCGGTCTCGGCAGGACCGGGGACTTCTACGCGTACCAGCACGAGGACGGCGTCGAACCTGATCTGCTCTGCGTCGCCAAGGCGCTCTCCGGCGGGTACGTGCCGGTCGGCGCGACGCTCGGCAAGGACTGGATCTTCAAGAAGGTCTACTCGTCCATGGACCGCGTCCTCGTCCACTCCGCCAGTTTCGGATCGAACGCGCAGGCCATGGCCGCCGGGCTCGCCGTGCTCTCGGTCATGGAGAACGAGGGGACGGTGGCGCACGCACGCAGGATCGGCGAGCTGCTCTCCACCCGCCTCAAGGAGCTCGTGCCCCGCTACGAGCTGCTGCACGAGATCCGAGGGCGTGGCCTGATGATCGGGATCGAGTTCGGGCGGCCCTCCTCGCTGGGCCTGCGCAGCCGGTGGACGATGCTGCAGGCCGCCCGGAAGGGTCTCTTCGCGCAGATGGTCGTCGTGCCGCTGCTCCAGCGCCACCGGATCCTGACCCAGGTGTCGGGGGACCATCTGGAGGTGATCAAGCTCATTCCGCCGCTGATCATCGACGAGGCGGACGTGGACCGCTTCGTGACCGCGTTCACGGCCGTGATGGACGACGCCCACGGAGCCGGCGGACTGATGTGGGACTTCGGAAGGACGCTGGTCAAGCAGGCGGTCGCGCAACGCTGACCGTCGGGCCCTCCGGGGGTTTTGCCTCTGAGGCAAGAAACTTGCCTCAGAGGAAAGTTCCTGGCGGAATGGAGGCATGGCACACCTCCACGCGGAGCAGTCCGCGGACCCCGCCGCACCGGACGCGTCCGACTCCCTGCCGGACGCGCCGCATGTCGCGCCGCAGCTCCGCGCCCTGCGCAGACGCCGCGGGCTGACCCTGGAGGTCGCCGCCCAGCGGGCCGGGCTCTCCCCGGCCCATCTCTCCCGGCTCGAGACGGGGCACCGCCAGCCTTCGCTCCCGATGCTCCTCGCCCTCGCCCGTATCTACGGTACGACGGTCTCCGAGCTCCTGGGCGAGGTTCCGCCCGAGCGTGATCCGATCGTCCGGGCGGACCGGTCCGAGCCCGTCGAGGCGGACGGCTGGACCTACCGCCAGGCCGGCGGGCCGGGCCGCGCCCTGCAGGCGCTCCGCGTCCACGTCCCGTACGCCACCAAGGCCGACATCGTGCGCGTCCACCCCGGCGAGGAGTGGCTCCACGTCCTCGACGGGCAGGTGCGTCTCGCCCTCGGTGACGCCGTGTACGTCCTGGATCCCGGGGACAGCGCCCACTTCGACTCGCTCACCCCGCACCGGATCGGCGCCGTCGGCCGCGGCGGGGCCGAGCTGCTCTTCGTCCACACGCTCATGCAGAGCCCCGCCGCCGAGCTGTGCCTCGGCGACGGAGCCCCGCATCTGCGCTGAACTCCGGAAAGGGGTCGATATGTCCGAGAAGTCCGCGCCGGTCACCGGCGAGGAGCGCGAGGCCGGCAAGTTCCCCAAGGGGCTGGTGCTCCGGCTCTTCGCCTATCTGGTGGCCGGGCACCTGTTCGCCGGCTTCCTCTATCTGCTCTTCATGCTCGGCGGGCAGAACCGGTAGCGGGCGGGCCGGGGGTCCGGGTCACACCGCGACGACGAGACGCTCGCGCAGCCGCGCCCGCGTCTCCGGGGCGAGCTTCAGGCCGTCCGTGAGGTAGCCCTCGACCGTCCCCCAGGTCTGCGTCATCGTCTCGAACGCGGCCCGCAGGTACGCGACCCGCGCGTCGAAGAGCGGGCTGAGCAGCTCCATCACTTCGGGTGCCATGGCGTCCGCGGAGGTGGAGCTGCGCTGCACCTTGTAGCGGCGGTGCGGGTCGTTCGACTTCACGTAGTCCGCCTCGATCGCCTCGCGCTCCACGCCCACCGCGAGCAGAGAGATGGCGATGGAGAGGCCGGCGCGGTCCTTGCCTGCCGCGCAGTGCATCAGCGCCGGGACGCTGTCCTCGGCCATGGCGTGCAGGATGCCGCTGTGCTCCGCGGTCCGCTCGACAATCATCTTCCGGTACGAATCGGACATTCGCGCCGCCGCCTTACCGTCGCCGAGGATGCCCCGGAGCTGCTCCAGCCCGCCGCTCCTGACCAGCCTCCAGAACTCCTTGCCGTCGGCCGGGTCGTTGAGCGGTATGTTCACGTTCCGCACGCCGGGCAGTTCGACGTCCGGACCCTCGATCTTGCGGTCGGCCGCATTGCGGAAGTCGAAGATCGTGTGCAGCCCGAGGGTGGAGAGGAACGCGGCGTCCTCCTCGGTGGCGTGCGCCAGGTGGCCGCTGCGGAAGAGGCGGCCGAACCGCACCGAACCGCCGTCCACGGTCGGCAGTCCGCCCACGTCCCTGAAGTTGCGCACCCCGGTGAGCTCGGGTTCGGTCGACGGGGCCTGGGGCAGCTGCTGCGTCACGAGTGCTCCTGAAGTTCGGCGGATCGGGATCGACTGCTGATCGACTCCTGGACCAATCATCCCGGGCGGTCGGGCCTGCGCCTACCCCCGGGGTATGGGAATGGGTGTTCTGTCCGAATTGGGCCCTTAGGTATAACGCGCCCTGGTTGCAGGGGAGATGGGATTCGGTGCGTGAGCAGCGTCATAGAGGTGACGGACCGTGCCTGATCGTCTTGCGCAATCCCCGTACCGGAAAAGGAGATCGAGGTGACGTCCTCCACGGAGGGTGACCGGAATTCGGCGCGAAATTCCCGCCCGTGATTGCGAACGAAAAGAGGCGGCTTGTTCGCCCCGACCCGCTCGTCTAGCGTCACGCTCAATCCGGTCGGACCCGCCGAATCCTGCCACCGCCCGGAATCCGCACCCACCCACGTACGGCAGGAGCGGGGGACCCAGGTAGTACGCCGTTCCGGTCGTTCCGGACGGCTCGGGGTGAAGCCGCGTGAAACGCGGCCGGACATCTCCAGTTCGAACCCGACAGCTCACCTCGCAGGCGACGGAGAGGAATTCGCCATGCCCGCAAAGGGTAAGCACCGCCGTCCCAAGGCCAACCCGCTCACGCGTGGATTCGTCGCCGCCGGTACGGGTGGCGCCGTCGTCGCCCTGCCCCTGCTCGGTGCGACCGGAGCCCACGCCGCCGACAAGGCCGCCCCGTCCGTGACGTCCCACCAGGCCGTCGCCTCCGTCGCCGCGACCCCCGCCAAGGCCCCGGCCGCCGGGAAGACCGCCAAGCCGAAGACGTACTCCGTCGTCCGTGGCGACTACCTGTCGAAGATCGCCGCCGAGCACCACCTCGCGGGCGGCTGGAAGAAGCTCTACGCGGACAACCGCCAGGTCGTCGGCGAGGACCCGTCGCTGATCCTTCCCGGCATGAAGCTCACCCTCGGTGCCAAGTCCACCGCCAAGGCCGCTCCGAAGGCGGCCCCCAAGGCCGCTCCGAAGGCGGAGAAGTCCTCCTCCGACACGCGCGCCTCCCGCTCCGCCGAGCGTGACCCGGCCGGCACCGCCGCCCCGGCGTCCGCCCCCGCGCAGGCCTCGTCCTCCGGCTGGGTCGCCCCCGTCGGCGGCGGCATCTCCACCCCGTACCGCGCCTCCGGCGCCATGTGGTCCTCCGGCTACCACACCGGTGTCGACTTCATCGCCTCGTCCGGCACCTCGGTCAAGGCCGTCGGCGCGGGCACCGTCTACTCCGCGGGCAACAGCGGCTCGTACGGCAACGAGGTCGTCATCCAGCACGCCGACGGCACGTTCTCGCAGTATGCCCACCTGTCCTCCCTGAACGTCTCCGCCGGCCAGACCGTCACCGGCGGCCAGGAGATCGGTCTCTCCGGCTCGACCGGCAACTCCACCGGTCCGCACCTGCACTTCGAGATCCGTACCGGCCCGAGCTACGGCTCGGACATCGACCCGCTGGCCTACCTGCGCTCGCACGGCGTCAGCATCTGACACACCGGCAGCACCCGCGGCGGCCCGGCACTCACCAGTGCCGGGCCCCCGCGTGTATTCCGGCTTGGTGGAATCTTGACCGGTGGCGTATCTCACCCGGCGTCAACCTCTCCTTACGGTCGCGTAGGTCACACCCACAAGGGAAAGATGTGGTCCCGTGGCAGACGATTCGAGATCAAGAGACACGCACGTATTCGGGTCGTACGCGGCGATCGGTGACAGCTTCACCGAGGGCGTGGGGGACCCCGGGCCCGACGGGAGGTACGTCGGCTGGGCGGACCGCTTCGCGGTGCTCCTCGCCGACCGGCTGCCGGTGCACGACGCGTTCCGTTACGCCAACCTGGCCGTACGCGGCCGCCTGCTGGACCAGATCGTGGAGGAGCAGGTCCCCAGGGCGAAGGAACTCGCCCCCGACCTGGTGACCTTCTGCGCGGGCGGAAACGACATCATCCGCCCCGGCAGCGACCCCGACGACGTCGCCGAGCGCTTCGAGCGCGCCGTCGCCGACCTGACGTCCGCCGTCGGCACCGTGATGGTGACGACCGGCTTCGACACTCGCGACGTCCCCGTCCTGAAGCATCTGCGCGGCAAGATCGCCACGTACACGGCCCACGTCCGGTCCATCGCGGACCGCTACGACTGCCCGGTCCTCGACCTCTGGTCGCTGCGGTCGGTGCAGGACAGGCGGGCCTGGGACGGCGACCGGCTGCACCTCTCGCCCGAGGGGCACACCCGGGTCGCGCTCCGCGCCGCCCAGGTGCTCGGCCTGGACGTACCGGCCGACCCGGACCAGCCCTGGCCGCCGCTCCCGCCGCGCGGCACGCTGGAGGTGCGCCGCGACGACATCAACTGGGCCAGGGAGTACCTCGTGCCGTGGATCGGCCGGCGGCTGCGGGGCGAGAGCTCGGGCGACCACGTGGCGGCCAAGCGCCCGGACCTCATGCCGCTCGGAGACCTCATGCCCCTCTGAGTACGGCGGGGGCCGGTATCCGCTCCAGGACACCGCCGGCGAACACGTCGTACAGCGGCAGCGTCTCCAGATGGACGTAGCCGATGTGGCAGTCGCAGACGGAGAGCGGGCAGGCGCGCGGGCGCAGCGCGGCGCGGTACGAACCGTCGTACAGATTGCCCAGCTCGGCCTTGACGAAGTGGCAGCGCCGCACCGTCCCGTCACCGTCCACCGAGATCACCGACTCACCGGTCCGGCAGGGGAGACCGGCTGAGGAGTGCGGTCGGCGGCTGTACGGGAAGAGGGGGTCGAGGGCCGTCCAGGCCCCGGCCTCCTCGTCGGTGTACGTGTGCCCCTCGGCCGCGTTCACCCAGAGATAGACCTCGGACGGGAGAGCGTCCCGCAGCCGCCCGGCGTGCTCCCGGTGCTCGGGCAGACCGACGATCCCGACGCTGAAGCGCGTCCCCCGGGCGGTCAGCTCGTGGCACTTGGCGAGGAAGCGGTCGTACGGCGTCTGCCCGGGGTGGTAAGTGCACCAGAGCGCCAGCGTGCCGGGGTCGGCCTCCGCAAGCCACTCCGTACGGCAGCTCAGGTTGGTCTGGATCGCCACCCGCTCGATGTGCGGCAGGTGTGACAGCTCGACGAGCGTCCGCCGGTACCAGGACCGGACCAGTCCCTCGCCCCACGGGGTGAAGAGGATGCGGAGCCGGTCGCCGGTCTGCGCCGCCGCCCAGGCCGAGAACCGCTCCAGCGCCGCGCGGTCGGCGCGGAGCTGCTCGCGGCTGTCACGACGCTTGGCGAAGGGGCAGTAGGGACAGTCGTAGTCGCAGGAGGAGAGCGGTCCCCGGTAAAGGATCGTCAGGTCCATGCCGTCACCCCGCTACCTCGGCTCGTAGGCGGCCATCGCCGCCCGCACGGCAGGGGAGAACAGCGCCGGTCCGAGCGCGTCCGAGTGGGCGAGCCCCTCGGGGGAGAGCCGCAGCAGACCGGCGGGGGCCGTCGCGTCCAGCCAGCCGAGCGCCTCGAACCGGCGCAGCTCGGCGGGGAAGTCGGCGAACGGCGTGGTGCCGAACCGCTCCTCGTAGCCGACCGTGGCCATGCCCCGGGCCTGGAGGAGTGACTGGAGCAGATGGCGTCGGCGCGCCTCGTCCGCGTCGACCCACCGGCCCACCCGTGCCCGTGTGAAGTCCTCCGTCTCGGTGTACGCGTCCACGATCGAGCGGATCTCCCTCATGTCGACCGCGTAGTCGAAGGAGTGGTGCAGCGACGAGGTGTACGAACGGGCCCCGCAGCCCAGACCGATCATCCCGTCCGTCTGGCAGGCGTAGTCGTCGGCACCCTGCGGCGGGGCGTCGGCGCGCCGGAACATCCGCATCGACTCCTGTGCGTAACCCCGCGCGAGCAGATGGTCCCGGCCGTGGCGGTACAACCGCAGCCGCTGCTCGTCCCACTCCCGGTCGGCGTTCGGGGAGAGCCGGCCGAGGCCGGTGAGCGGACGCACGTAGAGGGGATAGAGGTAGAGCTCCTCGGGCGCCCAGGCGAGCGCCGCGTCGAGGGAGCGCGTCCAGGACTCCATGGTCTGGCCGTCGATGCCGTAGATCAGATCGATGTTGAGGACGGGGACGCCGGTGTCCCGGATGCGGGCGAGCGCGGCCTCGACGTCGGCAGGGCGCTGGGGCCGCACGGCGGCGCGTGCCTCGGCCTCCACGAAGCTCTGCACACCGATGCTGATCCGGGTGGCGCCCCTCTCGGCCAGGACCGCGAGCCGGTCGGCGGTCGCCGTCGAGGGCGAGGTCTCGACGGAGAGCGGAACAGCGCGCAGATCGGCCCCCATCCGCTTCTCGGCGATGTCGCAGAGCCGCTCCAGCTCGCCGGCGGTCAGGAACGTCGGCGTACCCCCGCCGAAGGCGGCAGTGGCGAACCGGACCGGCGCGCTGTCGCCGAGCGCCTCGCGGACGGCGGTCGCCTGGCGGTCGAGCGCGTCGAGATAGCGGGTCGTCAGCTCGTCCGGGGCGCCGATCCGGGTGAAGAGGTTGCAGAAGCCGCAGCGGACCTCGCAGAAGGGGATGTGGGCATAGAGGGAGAGCGCGTCCTTGGGCTCGTCCCGCCAGAGCGCCGCGAGCGAGGGCCCGGGGTCGGGGAGCGGACGGTACGCCGTCTTGTGCGGGTAGGCGTAGACGTAACTCTCGTACGGGCGTGGGGTCTCGAGCGCCTCGGGGGTCGCGGTCGGCTCGGTCATGCGGACGCCTCCCGCTGCGGGCCGTCCACGACGAAGTGGGCGTACGGCACGGTCCAGACGACCTCGTGGCCGAGCCGGTGACCGGTGAAGCCGTCCTCCCCGTACGCGGTGCCATGGTCCGAGCAGACGATCGCGAAGCAGGGGCGACGGCTGCTCATGGCCGTGAGGAGCCGGCCGATGTGCCGGTCGACGTACTCCAGCGCCGCCGCGTGCGAGGCGCGGGTGTCCCCGGACTCCCGCTTCGCGCCCGGGAGGTGGAACCAGTTGGGCTGATGCAGCGCGGAGACGTTGACGAAGAGGAAGAGACGCTGCTCGGGCGGGAGCCCGGCGACGATCTCCTCGGCCCTGGTCACCTGGGACTCGAAGGAGGTCGGGGACGTGACCCCGAAGCCGGGCTCCCAGTGGCTCTCCTGGAAGAGCCCGGGCAGTACGGAGCCGAGCGGGCCCTGCCCGTTGAAGAAGCCGACGCCGCCGACGCACACCGTGCGGTAGCCCTCCTCGGCCAGGCCGGAGACCAGATCGGGGGTGTCGTGGACGAACGTGCCGCCGGCGGTGCTCTCGCTGCCCGCGAACCGCGCCGCGAAGAGGCGGGGGTGCGGGCCCTGGGAGGCGGGGGTCGGCAGGAAGCCCGCGAAGATCGCCTGGTGGGAGGCGTAGGTGAAGCTGCCCGGGGCGTGGCGGCGCTCCCAGCGTCCGCCGGGGAGGTGCCGGGCCAGGTTCGGGATGCGGCCGGCGGCGGCCAGCTCGGCCGCCACGTCGTACCGCAGGGTGTCGAGCGTGACCAGGAGGAGATCGTGGCTGCCCACGATCTCGTTCATGTCGGGTGCGTGCTGCTGGTTCACGTGCGGCTCGATCCTGGTGTGCTTGGTGTGCTTGGTGTGCTTGGTGTGCTTGCGGTGCGGGGGGTGTCTTCTGTGGCGGCGGGCGTACGGGCGGGGCCTCGTGCGGGCCTCCCGCGGAGGAGCGCCGCGACCTGGGCGGCGTAGGTGTCCAGGCCCTCCGCGCCGCTGCCCGGGAGTCCGGTGAGCCCGGGGAGGAGATCCCCGAAGGCGTTGACCTCGCCGACGGCGAACCGTCGCCAGCCGACAGCCGGCAACAGATCGACGCCGACGCACCGCATACCGGGAAACGCGTCGGCGGCGGCCTCGCACACCCCGAGCGCGTCCGACCACCGGCCGCCAGCGGCCGAGACCGCGGCGCGCACGGCGCCCAGATCGCCCCGGACGCCGCCGAGATGGAGGTTGGTCATCGGGGAGCGGCTGGTCCGGACGACCGCGTGCGTGGCCCTCCCGTCGATCACCACCACCCGCAGATCGGCCACCCGGCCGCCCTGCGCCGCCTTGGGCAGCCAGCGCTCGATGTGCAGCCCGTCGGGTGCGAGCGCGTCGACGATCGCGGCGACCTCGCGCTCCGTGGTGTAGCGGCGCACCCGGAGCGAGTTGAAGAGGTGTCCCTCAGGACCGTGCTCCACGGAGGTGGTGGCCTGGACCCGGCCGGCCCCGTTCGTCTCCACGGCCAGGACCCCGGAGGCGGACGAGCCGTGGGCGAGCTTCACGAACGCCCGGCGCAGCCCGGCCGCCGCCATCAGGGAGCGGACGTCCGCCCAGCCCCGCACGGGAGGAGCGGCCGCCCCGGACGTCGGTGAGTCCGGCACCGGTACCGCCGCCCCGAGCAGCCGGGCATGGGCGAGCCGCTTGTCGAACAGCACCGCCGGCTCCGCGGGATCGTCGACGAGGACCGCCCCGGCGTCGCCCACGCTCCGCGCGAGCCGTGCCGTCGCCGCCGTGAACGCCTCGTACCAGCGGCCCGTGCCCTCGACCCGGGTCGGATCCTCCGTACCGCGCAACAGCCGGTCGACGTCAGGGTCCTCGCCGGGCGACTCCAGCCGGACCGTCTCGCCCGGGTGGAACCGTGCCCCGCCCCGCAGCACGTCGAGCCAGGGCTCGACCCGCGCTTCGGGCAGCCCGGCTGCCCGCACCGCGTCGCGGAAGAAGGCGACCCGGCGGTTGGCCGGGTTGCCGACGACGACGAGGCGCGGGTGTGCGAGGGCCGCTTCCCCGGCGGGCGGCTGCCCGAGGGGCGGGGAGTACGTCATTCCGCGACCGCGACGTACCGGAAGACCTCGCCGTCGCCGTCGTCCTCGGGCTCCTGCGCGTCGTCGACGTCGACCGTCACCCCGTACGGCGTGAGGGTGTCGACGATTCGCTCGCTCATCTTCTCCGACAGGTAGTGGTGCGAGAGGTCGAGGTGGGTGAGGTGGGTCAGCGGCTGGCCGACGAGCAGCGCCTCGCCCCCCTCGTCGGTGAGCGTGCCCATCGACAGGTCGAGGCTGTCGAGGCGGGCGACGACGGGGGCGCCGGCGACCGCGGCGGCGATCTCGTCCTGGATCACGCTGTTGCGGAGCCCGAGACGGCGCAGGGCGGGGAACCCGGTGCCCGCGAGCAGCGGTTCGAGGTCGGAGACCGAGGAGTCGCCGCCGTACTCGTCGGTGCCGAGCCACAGCTCCAGCTTCTCCAGGTTGGGCAGGTCGCTGCCCGCGATGCCGCGGACGACCTCGGCGCCGAGCCCGCCCGACTCCACCACGAGCGTGGTCAGCGCGGTGTGCCGGACCGTCGGGAAGACGAGCTCCGTGCCGCCGCGCACACCGAACTCCCGCAGGCGGGGGTAGGCGGCGAGCAGGGGCGAGACGTCGGACTGCTGGATCCACGAGATCTCGCAGTCCTCGAAGGTCATGTCCCCCAGGAACAGCGCCTCCAGGCCGGCGAGCCGGTCGCCCGCCGCCTCGACGAGCCGTGCGACGATCGCGGCCGACGACGTGTCGTAGGCCTCGTCCCAGCCGCCGACGATCAGCGCGCGGACCCGGTTCGTGTCGACGTCCGCGAGGAAGCGGTCGAAGACCCGCTCCCACTGCTCCTCGTCCGAGTCGCAGTACGTCGATCCGGAGACGCGCCAGGCCACGGAGGCCGCGTCGGGCAGCTCGGCGGCGGTGTCACGATCCGGGAAATGGAACACGGGCAGGCCGTGAAACTCCTGAATGTATCCCGAAATGGTCATGAGTGCTCCAGACACCGCGCGGCGTTGATCAGCTGACGCGAGCAGTTGTACCAAGCCGCACCGACAACTCCGCGCAGGGGGCGCCGGAAGGCCGTTGTCAGTGGCTGCCTCTAGCGTCGAGTGCGTGGTCGACACGTGGCGTGCCGACCACGGAGGGGAGAGCCATGTACCGGCAGGGAGACGTACTGATCGTGCCCGTCGCAGAGAGCGCGGTGCCCGACCATGTGAAGGACGCCGAGGGGGAGCCGCGAGACGCGCGGGGCCGGCTGGTCCTGGCGCTCGGCGAGGTCACCGGGCACGCCCATGCGGTCCCGGGGCCCGGCCGACTGGTCGCCGAGCCGGGCCCCTTCGGCCCCCTGGTGCTCGAACTGCCTTCGGGAGGCCGGGTGGTGCACGAGGAGCACGCCCCGATCCCGCTGCCGAAGGGCTGGTACAGGGTGGTGCGCCAGCGGGAGTACACCCCGGGCGCGTACCGGATCGTCGCTGACTGACACGGCAACAACCACAACCACAGCGACAGCAACTGCCACAGCGACAGCCGCGGACCGAGAAGACGTCGCGAGGAAAAGGTCGCGCGGGAACGAGGGGGAGAGATGAACGGGACAACGACGGCGGTGGACAGGTGGCGGGCCGTCGCGGCGGCCACCGGGGCGGCCGACCGAGCGGCGGCCGAGGCCGGGGTACAGCTCGCGTACCGCACGGCCGGCCTGGCCGCCCCGGAACGGATCGTCTGGGCGGACTCGCCCAGGGAGGCCGTCGCGCTGGTGCGCGAACTGGCCGACGCGGGGCGCTCGGTGCGCGACGAGGTCCGGACGCGGCCCTGGGCGGAGGAGCGCCGCCGGATCCATGACGAACTCGGCCCTCGTGGCTGGACCGCGCTGTGGACCAGTACCGGCGCCCGGCTCTGGGACGCGTCGCGGACGCTCGCCGACCGCATACGGTCCGCCGTCGTGGACGATGTCGCCGGTACGCCCGACGAGGCCGCGGCCGTACGCCTGGTCCTGCTCGACGCCGTCCTCGGCCAGCACGATGCGGCCTGGCTCGCCGCCTTCGACGGCCGGGGCGAGCGGCTCGCCGGGCTTGCCGCGGTGGCCGCGCACGCGGGCTGGTGGTGGCCGTACGAGAGGGTTGCCGTGGTGTGCGAGCGGCCCGTGGAGCTGCACCGTGACGAGGCCGGACGCCTGGACCGAGGAGACGGTCCCGCGCTCGCCTTCCGCGACGGTTTCGCGCTCCACGCATGGCGGGGCATGTCGGTGCCCGAGGAGTTCCTGGCCGGACTGGGCGGGCTCACCCCCGAGCGGATACGCGCCGAGGAGAACGCCGAACTGCGGCGCGTCATGCTGGAGTACTACGGCTACGAGCGCTACCTCGAGGAGTCGGGGGCCCGCCCCGTCGGCCGGGACGAGGCGGGTGTCCTCTGGCGCATCGAGCTCGAGGACGACGAGGACGTGGTCATGGTCGAGGTGGTCAACGCGACCCCGGAGCCGGACGGCACGTTCCGTACCTACTGGCTGCGCGTGCCGCCCGGGACGACGTCCGCGCGGGAGGGCGTCGCGTGGACCTTCGGGCTCGACGCGACGGTGTACGAACCGGTGGTGCAGACCTGACGGACGCGACAGACCTGAGCGGGTGACCGGACAGGAGTGGCGCGCGGGCGGGGGCGGGGGAGGGTGCTGGGATGGGCGGCGCCGGGGCTGTCCGGCAACCACCGCCGAAGGGACCGCCCGTGACGACCGGTCATCACCACCGCTTCCGTACTCCTGTCCTCACCCCTGTCCGTGCCCGTCTCCTCCGCCGCGCGACGGCCGCCGGTGTCGTGCTCGGCGCGCTCGCGCTCGCCGGCGTCGCGCCCGCGCTCGCGGCGCCCCCCGTGGCCGGACCGACCGCGGCGGCCGTCGGAGCCCCGGCGTCGGCTCCGGATCGGGCGTCGGCTTCCGCTCCGGCTCCGGCGACCCTCACCGTGACCGGGACCGGGCGGGCCGGTGCGGCGCCCGACATCGCGGTGATCTCGGTGGCGGTCGAGGCGCGGGCCAAGACCGGTGAGGAGGCGATGGCGGCCCAGAGCCGTGCGGCGGAGGCGCTGTTCGCCGCACTGCGCAAGCAGTCCGTCGCGGACCGGGACATCCGCACCGAGAGCATCTCCCTGTTCCCGGTCTACTCCCAGGCCACGAACGGGGAGAGCAAGGTCTCCGGCTACCAGGCCTCGCAGAGTGTCTCCGCGACGGTCCGGGACGTCGACAGGACGGGTCAGGTCGTCGGGGCCGTCACCAAGGCGACCGGTGACGCGGGGCGGGTGGACGGAGTGACCTTCGACGTCGCGGACCCTGCCGCGCTGCGGTCCAGGGCCCGCGAGCTCGCCCACAAGGACGCCCACGACAAGGCCGCCCAGCACGCCCGGCTGAGCGGCCACCGGCTCGGCCGGCTGGTGTCCCTCACCGAGACGGACAGCGGCCGCCCCGGCACCGGATCGGCCCCCGAGGCGTCCGCCGACGCCTCGGGAGTCCCGCTGGCCCCCGGCGAGATCGAGGAGCAGGTGACGGTCACGGCCGTGTACGAGCTGCTCTGACGGGCCGCGGCGCGCCGCCGGTCGGCGACGCCGGAGCTACGCCGACGGCCTGTCGCCCGGACGGCCGAGTGCGGGGGCGCGGTCGCCCGTCTCGTCGAGGGAGGAGAGACCGAGTTCTCTGGCGAGTGCGGCGTCGGCCCACTCCAGCATCGCGGCGCGGGAGAGCGATCCGGCGTACGACGTCATCTGAACGGCGAGCCCGTCCAGGAAGGCGGTCAGTCGCCACGCCGCGGCGGCCGGGTCGGGGCACGGGAACTCTCCGGCCGCCGCGCCCTCGCCGATCACCCGCGTCAGGGCCGCCTTCCACTGCTGGTCGAGCGCCCCGGCGACCTCGCGCAGCGCCGGTTCGCGCAGGCACGCCGCCCAGCCCTCGATCCAGAGCCGCCAGCCTTTGGCCTGCCCGGTCGGGGCGTACCACCGTACGGCCGCCCGAAGCCGGCGCAGGGCGCTGGTCCTCCGCTCAAGGAGCCGGCGCAGATGGGCGAGGTCGCCCTCGGCGGCGTACGCGAACGCCTCGGCGACGAGCTTCTCCTTCGTCGAGAAGTGGTAGAGCACGAGTGCGTTGCTGACCCCGAGAGCCGACGCGACATCGGCGATCCGGACGGCGGCCACGCCGCGCGCCTCGATCTGCTCGACGGCAGCGCGGAGCAGCTCTTCACGCCTCTCCGCCACGCTCAACCGCACTCTCGTCACGCCGGTCAGCCTACACACGCGTGCCCCTCGATCATGATCATCTTCTGGCGCGTCGGGCGGCCGTACGAGGGCTCGCGAGTCGGTAGCGGTCAGTAGCAGCCGTACCGCTCCGCGATCTCCGTCAGCCGCTCCTCGACCAGCGCGTGCGCCGCGGCGCGCGGGGTGGTGCCCTCCGCCTCCGCGCGGTCGAGCATCCGGCCGACCAGGGCGCGCATCGCCGTGCGGATGTGCGCGAACGCTCCGTCCGCGTCGGCGCCGATGTCGCCGAAGAGGGTCCACCACCACCAGGCGTTGGTGGCGGAATTGACGACCACGTCGGGCAGGACGGCGACTCCGCGCCCCGTGAGCAGCACCTCCGCCTCCGGGAGGACGGGCATGTTGGCCGCCTCGACGATCCAGCGGGCCCGGATCCGCTCCACCGCCTCGCTGCCGATCGCGTAGGAGACCGCGGCCGGGACCAGGACCTCTGTGTCGACCGCGAGCCAGGCGTCGCCGGGCAGCTCCGTGTCGCCCGCCCGCAGGACGCTCCGGTCCACGGTGCCGTACGGGTCGCGTGCCGCGAGCAGGGCTTCGACGTCCAGGCCGTCGGGGTTGGCGATCGTGCCCTGCACATCGGCGACCGCCACGACGGCGAGCCCCGATCGGGACAGGAAGCGTGCCGTGGCCCCGCCCATGGTCCCGAAGCCCTGCAAGGCGACCCGCGTGCCCGCGTACGGTCGGCCTGCCCGGTCCAGCGCCACGAGGACGGATTCCGCGACCCCGCAGCCGCCCACCAGCTCGTCGAGGCCGATGCCCTCCACCTCGGCCTCGAAGGCGTCGGCGAGCCTTCGGCGGGCCTGCGCCTCGTCGTCCAGGAGCGGATAGACGGCCTGGATCGAGGAGACCAGTCCGGCCTCGGCAGCGGCCCGGTCGACCAGGTCCTGGGTCAGGCCGAGGTCCTCGCCAGTGGTCCAGAAGCGTTCGATGTAGGGGCGCATCGCCTTCAGGTACCGGACCAGGACGCCGTACGCCTCGGGCGAGCGCGGGTCGCAGTCGATGCCGCCCTTGGCGCCGCCCAGCGGAACGTACCGGCTGCTCGGGTCGTAGTGCAGGGCCTCCTTCATGCTCATGCCCCGCGCCAGTCCGGCCACCTCGTCCAGGGTGCAGCCCGCACGCATCCGCAGGCCCCCGCTGGCCACACCGCGGACCAGCCGGTCGACCACCAGATGCCCGCGCCGCCCGGTGACGTGGTCCGACCAGGTGACGGACAGCAGGGGAGGGGTGCTCATGGGTGTTCTCCGAGGTGAGAGGGGGTGAGCTACTGAACGGCGGTTCAGTATGACGCATTCGGCACGGCCGGGAGCCGCGCGGGCCGCCCATAATGGAACGACCCCGACCATCAGGAGGACCCGTGACCGGCACCGGCTCCGACCATTCGCTGCGGGCCAGGCTGCGCGCCCTGCGGCCCGAGGCCTTCGGCGCCGACCCGGCAGGTGAGCGCCTCGAGCGCATTCGCCGCTCGCCGAACTTCGCGGACGGCGTCTTCCAGAATCCCGTGGCCGCGCGGACCAGGCCCAGCGGGTCGACGATCGAGTTCGCGAAGATCTACTTCGACAAGGAGGCGCGGACGCACCGTGCCCCCTCCGGCACGATCCCCGTCCACGCCACCACGCTGGCCGATCTCGCGAAGCCCCCGGTCTCGGGCCTCCGCATCACCTGGATGGGGCACTCCAGCGTGCTCGCGGAGATCGACGGACGCCGGGTCCTCTTCGACCCCGTCTGGGGCGACCGCTGCTCGCCCTTCGCCTTCGCCGGACCCAAGCGCCTGCACCCCGCGCCGGTCCCGCTCGCCGCGCTGGGCCCGGTCGACGTGGTCGTGATCTCCCACGACCACTACGACCACCTCGACCTGCCCACGATCAAGGCGCTCGCCTCCACGGACACCGTCTTCGCCGTGCCGCTCGGCGTCGGCGCGCACCTGGAACGCTGGGGCGTGCCCGCCTCCCGCCTGCGTGAGCTGGACTGGAACGAGTCCACCGAGGTCGGCGACCTCCTGCTGACCGCGACGCCCGCCCGCCACTTCTGCGGCCGAGGCCTCCGCAACACCCAGCACACCCTCTGGGCGTCCTGGGTCGTCGCCGGCCCCGAGCACCGGGTCTACCACAGCGGCGACACCGGATACTTCCCCGGTTTCGCGGAGATCGGGGCCACGCACGGCCCCTTCGACGCGACGATGATCCAGATCGGCGCGTACAGCGAGTACTGGCCGGACATCCACATGACCCCGGCCGAGGGTGTCCAGGCCCACCTCGACCTCCAGGGCGGCCGCCCGCACGGCGTGCTCCTGCCGATCCACTGGGGCACCTTCAACCTGGCCCCGCACCCGTGGGCGGAACCGGGGGAGTGGACGGGCGACGCCGGCGAGGAGCTCGGCCAGGCGGTCGCGTCCCCGCGCCCGGGCGAACCGTTCGAGCCGTCCGGAACGCTCCCCGTGGATCCCTGGTGGCGCGCGGTGTCGCAGCCGCTCGCCCGCCCTTGGCGCCGCGCGGACCGCATGGAGCCGGCCCCGGTCGAGAAGCGAGGAAACGACCTCGACCTCGCAGGCGACCGCTGACGCCACAGGCCCGCCCGCGCCCCGGTTCCGGTCCGGCTCGACCGGCCGGCCGGGGCGGGGTCCTGTGTCGGTGCTCTGCGGCGTCCTGGCCGCCGTGAACACGGAGATGCCGATAGCCGTCTGACGGCGGCTTCTCGCCGACCCCCGCAAGTCATGGGTCCTGTTCGAGCACGGCACGTGTGCCCTCCATGTCGAGGACCGGCGCGACCCTGCGGTCCCGCGTAAGGCAGCGGCTGTCCGGAGCCGTCGGAAAGGCCGTCGGCCAGACCCGCAGCCCGGGCACTCGGCACTCGCCGCGCGGGACGGTACGACCTCCGCCCGTGGCGCCGGCAGCACCGTGTTCTCCCTCGGGGTACCGCCCACTTCCAGCCCTTCTCCGCGACCAGGTCGACAGCTCCCGCGCGAACGGCGTCGATGCGAACGCGAATGCGGGAATCGGCCGATCGCTCCTCGGGGCCAGCGTGCGGGGCACTTCGTGTGGGGCGGTGGTGGAGGTGGTCGAGCGTGCGTGCGAGACCGGGCAGGCGGATTCCGGTCACGGGCCTGTTTCGCCAAGGGCGGCGGCGTGTATACGCCTCCGCCCGCCCCCGCCTCTCTCCGTTCATCCGACCTCACGCACCCTCGTCGAGATCCGGCCACCCGTTCTCGGCCTGTCGTGCGAAGGGTGATAGCAGAGTGGGTCCCCTCTCCGGGGAACTTTGCCAACTGCGCGCCGCGAATGAACGGTTGACGTCTAGAGTGGGTGGTTGGTGATCATCGGTAGGCTCATCCGACCCACGTAGTACACCCCCGTAGTACGCCGACTCCTGGGCACGTACCAAGGACACTCATGTCTCAACTTCGCGCACCCGCCGCGCGGTCCGAACGCCGCGAAGGCGGACGGCACGGCCGGTCAGGCGCTCGTTCCGCTTCCGGTGCGGGGGCTCCCAACCCCGCGCAGCAATCCGCGCCGCTCCCGACGGAAGCCCGCATACGCTCCCAACTCCTGCGCACCTCGGTGCTTCCCGCCGTCGCGGTCGCACTCGGCGGCGCCGCCGCCGTCATCTTCACCGTCCGCTCCACCGGAGCCGGTCCGACCCCCGGTCTCTGGGCCGCGCTGACCGGCGCGGCCGCCCTCACGGTCGCCTCCGTGACCGCGGCCGCGCTCGGCGCCGACCGGGCGGCCAAGTCAGTGCTCGACCGCTGCAACGCCCTGCGCCGATCCAGCGCCCGCGGTCAGAGCGAACTGCGGACGATCGTCGAGCAGTTACGACGCGGCGAAGGTGCCCCGGCCCGCCCGGTCACCCCGCCCGCCGCCTCGTCCGGCGACGAGTTCGACCTGCTCGCCCAAGAGCTCTCCCGCTCCCACGAGGCCGCCGTGGCCGCCGTGGTGCAGGCCTCCCGGCTCTCCAGCAGCGTCGGCAACGAGCAGAAGGTCGAGGTCTTCGTCAACCTCGCCCGGCGCCTGCAGTCCCTCGTGCACCGCGAGATCCAGCTCCTGGACGAGCTGGAGAACGAGGTCGAGGACCCGGAGCTGCTCAAGGGCCTGTTCCACGTCGACCACCTGGCCACCCGCATCCGACGCCACGCGGAGAACCTCGCCGTGCTCGGTGGCGCCATCTCCCGCCGCCAGTGGTCGAACCCGGTCACGATGACCGAGGTGCTGCGCTCCTCGATCGCCGAGGTCGAGCAGTACCCGCGCGTGAAGCTGGTCCCGCCGATCGACGGCACGCTCCGGGGCCATGCCGTGGCCGACGTCATCCACCTCCTGGCCGAACTCGTCGAGAACGCGACGCTGTTCTCCGCACCGCACACCACCGTGCTGCTGCGGGCCCAGTACGTCACCGCGGGCCTCGCGATCGAGGTCGAGGACCGCGGCCTCGGCATGCCGGTCACCGAGCAGAACAAGATGAACGCGCTGCTCGCCGACCCCGACCAGGTGAACGTGGCCCACCTGCTCCAGGACGGCCGCATCGGACTCTTCGTCGTCTCCGCGCTCGCACGGCGCCACGGCATCGCGGTACGCCTCCAGTCCAACATCTACGGCGGCATCCAGGCCGTCCTCGTGCTCCCGCAGGGTCTTCTCGGCTCCGACCCCGAGGGGCTCGCGCGCACCGAGGGCCAGGCGCCCGCCGTGGCCGCCGGCCCGGCGCCCGTACCGCCTCCCCGGATGCAGCAGGCCCCCCAGCAGACCCAGCAGCCCCCCCGGCACGCCCAGCAGGCCCCTCAGCCGCTCCCGCAGCCCGTGCCGGTCCACCAGCAGATCCCTCAGCCCGGCCCACAGCACGCTCCGCAGCCGCCCGCCCGCCCCGCCCACCCGGCGCCCGCAGCCGCACCCGCGCCCGGTCCCGTACCGGCGTCACCGGCGGCTCCGCCCTCCGCCCCCGTACCGCCTCCCGTGCGTACGCCCGGACAGTCACTCCCGCACGTGCCGGTACGCACCCCGGCGCACGCTCCGGAACCCCCGGTCGCCGAACCGACGTACCGGCCCCTGACCTACACCAGTCCCGCCCCAGCCGTGCCGTTCCAGCAGACGGAGGCCGCCGAGCGCGCCCAGTCGGCGGGCCGCCCCCTGCTCCCCAAGCGGCGCGCCCAGGAGCACCTGGTCCCGCAGCTGCGGGACGAGCCCGTGGCCCGCCCGCCCGAGGAACACGCCCTGCACGACCCCGGTCTGATGGCCGCCTTCCAGCGCGGCATCGGACTCGCCGAATCCCAGCCCGCACCCCACCAAGAAGCGCTGCGTCCCGATGACGCGCACAAGGAGTAGATCACCATGGCGAGCAATGTGCCGAACGGCCATTCCTCGGATCTCGACTGGCTGCTGAGCGGCCTGGTCCAGCGGGTCCCGTACACCCGGAACGCGGTACTGCTCTCCTCCGACGGCCTCGTCAAGTCGGTCCACGGCCTCGACACCGACGCCGCCGACCACATGGCCGCGCTCGCCTCCGGGCTGTACTCGCTCGGCCGCAGCGCCGGCGCGCGGTTCGGCGACGGCGGCGAGGTCCGGCAGGTGGTCGTCGAGCTCGACTCCACCCTGCTGTTCGTCTCCACCGCCGGCTCCGGCACGTGTCTGGCGGTCCTGGCCGGGCGCGAGGCGGACGCCGCCGTCCTCGGCTACGAGATGGCGATGCTGGTCAAGAGCGTGCGGCCGTATCTCGTCACTCCCGCCAGACAGGCCGCGGGCGCGGCGGGCATCACAAGGCAGTGAGCGTGGCTTCCTCGCAGGAGGGCCCCTGGCTCGACGACGCGGCGGGCCGGCTGATCCGTCCGTACACCGTGAGCGGAGGCCGGACCCGACCGACGACCGCGCTGGACCTCCTCTCCATGGTGATGGCGACCGGCTCCTCCCCCCAACCGCATATGGGTCCCGAACACAGCCTGGCTCTCGGACTGTGCGCCGGACCCACCTCGGTGGCGGAGATCGCGGCGCACTTACGGTTACCGGCCGTCGTCACCAAGGTCCTGCTCTCCGATCTCGTGGACTGCGGGGCGCTCACCGCCCGCGCGCCCCGCTTCCACGCCAACCCAACCGACCGTTCCCTGCTGGAGGCAGTGCTCGATGGCCTACGACAACGGCTCTGAGCGCCACGAGAGTGGCGCGGCCGACCCGTTCCCCACCGCGCTCAAGATCCTGGTGGCGGGCGGCTTCGGCGTGGGCAAGACGACCTTCGTGGGCGCGGTCAGCGAGATCGAACCGCTGAGCACCGAAGAGCTGCTGACCCAGGTCAGCGCCGCGACGGACAGCCTGGAGGGCGTGGAGTCCAAGACCACGACCACGGTCGCGATGGACTTCGGGCGCATCACCCTCGACGACAGGAACGTGCTGTACCTCTTCGGCACCCCCGGCCAGGAACGTTTCTGGTTCATGTGGGACGAGCTCTCCGAGGGCGCCCTCGGAGCGGTCGTCCTCGCGGACACCCGCCGGCTGCAGGACTGCTTCTCCGCCGTCGACTTCTTCGAGCGGCGGGGGATCGGGTTCGTCGTGGCGGTCAACGAGTTCGACGGTGCGTTCCGCTACGAGCCGGACGAGGTGCGGGCGGCGCTCGACCTGAACCCCGAGGTGCCGGTCGTGCTCTGCGACGCCCGGATCTCCAGCGCCGGCATCCGCACCCTCCTCACTCTCGTCCAGCATCTGCTCACCACCATCCCGGCCCCCGTGCCGAGCTACGGAGCACCGTCATGACCTACGACCCGACCGGTCATCTGCTGCTGACCCCCGTCGACCAGGATGCGCCCGCCCGTGTGCGCCGACTGCGCGAGCTGGGCATCGGGGAGCGTCCGGAGCAGGCGTTCGACGACTTCGCCCGCCGGCTGGCGGAGGTGACCGGCGCCCCGTTCTCGATGGTCAACTTCATCGACGAGAACCGGCAGTTCTTCGCCGGGCTGCACACTCCGGCCGGCACCCACACGGGCAGCGACCTGGGAGCGGCGGCGGCCGGTGGCGGCGTCGGCCGGTACATGGCGCGGGACCACGGCTACTGCCCGCACGTGGTGGTGCGCCGCAAGGCGCTCGTCCTGGAGGACGTCTGCGACTACCCGCGGTTCGCCGGGAACCCGGTGGTGGACGAGATCGGCATCCGCTCGTACATGGGCGCGCCGCTGATCGATCGTACGGGGATAGCGCTGGGCACGATCTGCGTGGTCGACACGGACGTACGGCCGTGGGGACGCGCCGGTCTGGAGAAGATCAAGTCGCTCGCGGCGGAGCTGGTGGAGCAGATCCACCGCCGTGAGGAAGGGCTGATCTGACCTGCCTTCGAACGGCCGGCCTTCCATGGGCGCGCCCCGGGACGACTCAGTGGTCGTGCCGGGGCGCTGCTGTGTGTGCGCGTTCAGGCATGCACGGACTCCAGCCTGAGGAGGTCCGAGAGCTTCTCGGACCAACTGCCCTTGTCCTGGCCGAGGGCGACCTCGGCGAGCCGCAGCAGCTGGATGTCGGAGGTGCCGGCGGGGGCGAAGATGTGGTGCGCGTCGCGGAGGTAGCGCTCGATCGGACGGTTGGTGAAGAGACCCGCCGCCGCGTGGATCTCCATCGCGTTGCGGCCCGAGTCGATCGCCGACTCGACGTTGACCAGCTTCGCGTTCATCAACTCGGCGTCGCAGGAGAGGCCTTGGTCGAGGAGATGCACGGCGTGGTACGCGGCGAGCCGGGCCGTCATCAGCCGGGACTGCATCTGACCGAGCTTCAGCTTGACCGTGGGAAGCTGGTGCAGGGGGTTGCCGTAACGGTGGCGCTCCGCGCAGAACCGGGTCGTCTCCTCCAGGATCGCCTGGTGGATGCCGAGCGAGACGGCGGTGAGGTTGGCCCTGCCGTACAGGACGCTGGAGGAGTACGCGACGGCCAGGCCGTCGCCCTCGTCGCCGAGGCGGTTGGCCGCCGGTACCCGGCAGTTCTCGAAGATGAGCTCGCCGAAGCTGAAGCCGTGCAGCCCCATGGTCTGCTGCTGGGGTCCGAGCCGGAAGCCGGGGCGATCCGATTCGACCAGGAAGGCCGTGAGGCCTTTCGATCCGGGACCGGTCCTGACCACGACGCCGTGCAGATCGCCGACATGGCTGTTGCCGACGAACACCTTGCTGCCGTTCAGGATGTAGTCGTCGCCGTCACGGACCGCATCTGCCGTCATGCCGAGGACGTGACCGCCCGACTCGGGTTCGGTGACCGCGATGGTCGGGAGGCACTCGCCGGCGGAGATGGCGGGAAGCCAGGTCTTGCGCTGGTCGTCGCTGCCGAAGTGGACGATCTTCGCCGTGCCGAGCTGTGAGGCCTGGACCATGGCGCCCATTGCGCCGCTGACCCGGGAGAGTTCCTCGATGATAATGGTTTTGGCCAGATGTCCCGCGCCCATTCCGCCGTATTCCTGGCTGATTGTGGCGCCCAGCCAGCCTTGATCGCAGATGAGCCTCGAGAGTTCATGGTGCACCGAGCGTGATGATTCCATTTCCGCTATTCGCGGCCGGACCTCTCGCTCGGCGAAGTCCCGGACGGTTTCCCTGAGCTGATGATGGAGCCGGCTGCTGAAGTAGCTGTCCATACGAGTACCTCCCCTGCGAAGCCTGCTCGTTCGGTTGTTCGAGCAGGTGGTGCATCGGCAGTGGCCCCGTCCCGAACAGGCCGACACTCCATGGTGTTGATCTTTCTCGGGCGGATCAATATCGCCACCGAGTTTGTCCGAAACCGGAGTGGTTGACGTTTGAAACTGGCTGTGTTTCCGGGGAGTTGGCCAGTTCGAGCGGGTCGCCAGGGCATTCCCCGTGGGCATCTTTCTGCCACATGCCAAAGGCAAAAAAATGCCGGTCATATGGCGGTGAGGCCGGTCGGATCACCTCATGTGCCACCTGTTCACCATGGGGGCGGCCTCGCGGAGGAAGCACCGGTTCCGGGTGGTACCGGAATGTGGGGTCCGCGTGCCGGTGGACCCCTCCCGGCGGCAGGCGGAGGCGGCGTACGGCCCTGCCGGGCGGCGCCGGGGCGCGTCACGGGGAGTGACAGGCGCACGCACCGGCGCGTGCGCCGCGAGGGCGCGCCAGGGGAGGAGCGCCTCGCGTCCCTGTCCGGGTGTCGGTGTCAGTGGCGGGTCGTACGGTCGTCGTATGGCCACTGCCGACGATGTACGCCGGATCGCGCTCTCCCTGCCCGGGGCGGTCGAGAAGCTCGCCTGGGGCATGCCCACCTTCCGCGCGGGCCCGAGCGGAAAGATCTTCGCCTCGCTGGACGACGACGATCAGGCGATAGGGGTGAAATGCCCCAAGGAGGAGCGTGCGGAACTCCTCGCTTCCGAGCCCGCCAAGTTCTTCATCCGCCAGGGCCACGACGACAACTACGCCTGGGTACGTGTCCGGATCGGGGCCCTCGACGACGAGGACGAGCTCCGCGCCATCCTGGCTGATTCCTGGCGCCAGGCGGCGCCGCGCCGCCTTCGGGACCAGTACCCGGAGGTCGGCGCGCCCCCGCAGCAGGGCTGAGCGGAAGGGCTGGATCAGCGGCCGAGAAAGCCCGTGACGCGCTCGCGCAATCCGGCCGGGTCGAGACCGTGGCCCGCCAGATGCTCGTCGATCGTCCCGTACTTCCGCAGCTCGCGGCGGGCGACACCCAGCCCGAGGACGCGATGGGGGAGCGTGGCGAGGGCGTCGTTGGCGGCGGCGGTCGACGTGCCGGCGAGGTACGGCTCGACCAGGACGACGTCCGGGCTTGCCGCGCCGGCCGCGCGGCGCAGGCTCTCGGCGTCGAAGGGTCGTACGGTGGCGGCGTAGAGGACGGTCACGTCCAGGCCCTCGGTCGCGGCCAGGACGTTGTCCAGCATGGGCCCTACGGCGACGACGACGCCGTCGCGCCCCTCCCGGACGGTGCTGAAGCCGGCGGTGACCGGGCGGGGCGTGGTGTTGGACTGCAGCGAGAGCCGTACGTAGACGAGGTCGTCGCCCTCGACGGCCTGGCGCAGCAGTGCTTCCGCCTCGTCCGGATGCCCGGGGACGTGGATCGTCCAGCCGTCGAGGGTGTCGAGCAGGGCCACGTCGCCCGGCGCCATATGCGTCAGGCCACCGGCCGGCCAGTCGTACGACCCGCCGGCGCTCACCAGGACGCCGCCCACTCCCTGGTGCCCGAAGTCCAGCTTGAGCTGCTCGAAGGGCCGCTCGACCAGGAAGCTCGCGAAGGTGTGCATGACCGGTCGCATGCCGGTCAGCGCCAGCCCGCCGCCCGCGCCGATCAGCAGCTGCTCCCGGATGCCGACGTTGATCACGCGGTGCGGATGGCGCCGCTGCGCCTGCCGCAATCCGTCCATGCTGATCTCGGCGAGGACGAGGGCGAGGCGCGGGTCCTCGTCGAGCAGTCGGCCGGTGGTCGAGATGAAGCGTTCGCGCATCGTGTCCATGGTGGGGTTCTCCTCGGAGGGGGTCAGGCGTTCTTGGACTCGACGCGGGCGACGACGGCGCGCGGACGTCCGGGGTGGGGCGCGGTGAAGGCGGCGTACAGCGCCTCGTGATCGCGGCCGTCGACGGTCTCGGCGGACCATCCGGCGGCCTCGAACCGCGAGGCGATCCCGCCGGGCCAGCCGTAGGTGGCGGAGCTGTTGTCGATCACCAGCGTGTGCAGCTGCTCCAGGCCGGCGGGCCCCGCGTAGGCGATGGCCTCGTGGTTGCTGCCCTCGTCCAGCTCGGCGTCGCCGATGAGCACCCACACGTGGGGTTCGGTGAGCCCCTGCGCCCGCAGTCCGAGCACGCTCCCGACGGCCAGCGGCAGCCCGTGCCCCAGCGACCCGCTGCCGATCTCGGCACCCGGCACGAGGGTCCGGTCGGGATGGTGCCCGAGGGGTGAGTCGTACGAGCCGAAGCCGGTGAGCAGCTCCTCGGGGAGGAAGCCCTTGGCGGCGAGGACGGCGTAGTACGCCATCGGCCCGTGCCCCTTGGAGAGCAGGAACCGGTCCCGGTCGGGGCGCCCGACGCTCTCGGGCGAGACGCGGAGCACCCGGTCGTAGAGGACCCAGAGCGCGTCGAGGGTGGAGGTGGCGGCGGGCGAGTGCTTCTCGTCGCCGGTCATCAGGCCCATGAGGCCGTGCAGCCGGTCGACGTCCGTGTTCGTCATGGCACCCACGGTGCAACCTCAAGCTTGGTCGAGGTCAACTCCGTAAAGCGGTTCGTGACCACCCGGGGAAGTGCGGTATTGTTCTCATGCGCGTTCGGCCGGGGGAAACCCCAGGTCAGACGGGCATCGGGACGTGGCGCAGCTTGGTAGCGCACTTGACTGGGGGTCAAGGGGTCGCAGGTTCAAATCCTGTCGTCCCGACTCGAAAGAGTCGCAGATCAAGGGGCCGTTTCAGATCACTCTGAAACGGCCCCTTGATCGTTTTCGGGGGCCGGTGCGGCCCGCCCCAGCGGAACGCGCTCAGGGCAGCTGCTTGTCGAGGATCGTCATGACGGCCAGCCCGATCGGGGCAGCGGTCGTGGCGAGTCCCGCGAGGAGGAAACAGGACCCCAGCGTGATGTCGATGAGCCGCGTGGACGGGTCCTGGAGGACGAGCACCTTCGCGGCGTTCCGCGCGTCGTAGGCGGCCGGGACGGATGGGGTGGTGGCCGGGTGGGAGAAGAGGCGCGTGACGCCGGTGCCGTCCGTGTACCGGTACGTCCCCGGCTCGTCCGCCTGAACCGCGTCCACCGTCACGCCGTGCCTGCGCAGGCGCAGTTGGCGGAACCACGGCACCACGCACACCACGCCGATCCACAGGAACGCCGCGGCGAGGAGACCCAGCGGCACGATGAACACGGCGCCGGCCACGGCCGTACGCTCGGGCCCCGCGATGGCGGTGGTGACGGCCAGGGCGAGGAGTGCGCCCAGGTATCCGAGCATGACCCGCCGCAGTCCGTGCCGGAACGTCTGGAGCCAGGTCTCGGTGAAGGTGCGCACACCGACGACGGCGCCGCCGTCGATGTCCTCGACCGGCTGCGGCAGCAGGGCGTTCACGGCGTCGGCGAAGGCGGCGGCCGCGGCCGCACTCACATCCTCGACCCGGTGGGCAGTGGGTACGGCCCCGGCAAGGGCCCTCAGCTCGACGGTGACGGTCCTGGCCTCGGCATGGACACGAGCGACTGCTCTCAGGGGGATCGTCAGCTTCTCTGCCGGGCGCTCCAGGACCAACTCCTCCTGCTCGGAGCACCGGACGGTGGCGTCGCGGCCCCGCAGGACGGGTATGGAAGACATGATCGACATGGGCGCCATCGTAGGTCGGAGGTCGCCCGTGCAGGCGCCGGCATGGCGCAGCGGTCACGGCCACCGCAGGATCACGTAGCCGCGGTGGGGTACGTCGGCCTCGACGTGGACGTGCGCACCCACCCGCCTCACCGGGACCGGCACCGGGGCCCGGAGGGGTTCCAGGAGGAGGGCCGTCGGATCGGCGTCGGTCGCCACCACGGGGCGTGCCGGGTCGGCGGAGCCGTTGGCGATCGCCAGCCGCCGGCCTCCGTCGACCTCGCCGTACTGCGGGATGAGGTGGGGGCCGCCGGTGACCAGGGGGAGATCGGCGCCGAGGAAGCGGATCATGCGCTGCGCCAGGCGCTGTCCGTCGTCGCAGCGGCCCAGCGACTCGGGCGCGCACGCGGCCATGGTCACGACCCGACCGCCGAGGCTGTTGGTGTACGCGACACGGCCGTCGCCCCAGTGGGTGCGCCGTGGTGTGAGGACGCGCGTCCAGACCTCGGCCCCGGGCGCGGCGCTGATCCTGGCCAGCGCGGGCTGGACGTTCACGCTGAGCAGCGCGTCCGCGTCGAGGACGTGCTCCATGCTGTACGGGTCCGGCTGCGGAGTGTCCCGCTCGACGATCCCGGCCACCTGGACGCCGAGGAACGCGCCGTAGCCACGCTCCTCGAGGATCGCCGCGGCCGCTCCGTCCAGGAGCAGGCCCCCGGCGAGCAGGCGAGGCAGCTCGTCGTCGGGAACGCCCCAGGCGGTGCTGCCGAAGAGCGCCGCGACGGGAGCGGGGCCGGCCTGGACGGGTATGCCGTACGAGAGGAGGAAGCGTGCCGTGCGTACGGGATCGGCCTCCAGGCCGTGGAGCGTTCCGTCGCCCGGGATCGACGCCGCCGTGTCGGGCCACCAGGGGACTCCCACGCCTATGGTCGTGAGGCTGTCGGTGACGGTCGCGTCGAGTGCGGCGCGTGAGGCGTCGAGCATGCGGCCGATGCGGGGATGGCGCGCGGGGTCACCGGTGACGAACGGGAACAGGTCCAGAAGGAGGGCGTCGGCGCCGGAGAGCTGGGCGGTGACCATCTCGGACCATGTCTGTGTGTCGGACTTGCTCCACTCCGTGTGCGTCCAGTTCTCGATCTCCGGTGCGACCTCGATCGTGTCGGGCCGCAGGGGCCTCTGCAGTTCGAGCATGGCGACGGAGTACGACAGGAACGCGGCGGGCTGGTCGCTGTACGGCGCGAAGTGCGGGCGGTGCACGTCGCAGCGGGTGAACACGGCGTTCCAGTCGCGTCCTTCCAGGGACGCCGCCCCCAGGCCGGAGCTCATGATGCCGAGCCGGGCGCGGCCCGCGACGGCGTCCCGTACCGCGTCGAGCGCTTCCAGCTGCGCCGTCCGCCAGGTGCGGCGGAGGATCTCACGCCACGGGTGCACGCCCGCGCCGGTGACGGCCTCGACGAGCTCCTCCCTGGAGGGGCGTTCGCCGGCCAGCTCGGCGAACCGGTCGAGCATGAGGGGCTCGAAGCCGCCGCCCCAGGTGAGGGGAGCGTGGTTGTGGAAGCGGAAGTCGTCCTCGATCCAGAGCACACGGAAGCCGAGGCCGGCGAAGCGCCCGTAGTGCGCCGCGAGCCATGCGCGCCAGAGCGGACACGCGAAGGAGGCGGCGGCGGTGGAGACCTCGCCCCGGGGCGAGACCAGAGGGGCGAATCCCAGGTCCTGCACGCGGCCCCGGTCGGCATGGCCCGCCGTCACCCAGGGGTTGAGACCGAGTGAGATGCCGTGCTCCGTGAGCACCTTGTGCGCGTGGGCGACGTGCTCGAACCAGAAATCCTCGTCGGCACCCGCCGGATGGCCGGTGTGCAGTTCCTCGGAGCCGTAGATCAGCACCACTTCGTCGATCGCGTGTGCGACGCAGAACTCGCCCAGTTCGCGCGGGTCCTGCCCGGGAAGAAGCTGATAGCGCAGGTGGTAGCGCGACGTGCCGGCCATGACTCGGTGTCCCCTGTCCACGCGGGTGCGGTGATGACGCAGGGATCCGCGGACCTGTCTCGCCTCGGGCGCGACCTCGCGCACCCCCTCCCTGCGGCAGGAGGAGAGTAGCGCACATTATTAAAATCGCTAGGCTTATTGCTCCTCGTCCTCCACCGCCGGCCTCGCACGCCACGAGGAAGCCGCTAGACGGTCGCGGTGTCCGACTTGTTGGCCAGAGCGATGTCGGACTCCATGTGCTCCAGAGCCAGCCTCGCCGCTCCGATGGCGACCGAGTCGCTGCCGAGGCCGGATGCCACGACCTCGGGCGGATAGAGGCAGGTCCGGTTCAGGTGCTCCTGGATGGGCTCCACCAGCAGGGCGCCGCCGCTCGACAGCGAGCCTCCGATGATGACCATCTCCGGGTCGAAGGGCCCCACCACGGTCACCAGGCTCTCCGCCAGCCCGACCGCGAGCGCGGTCACGGCCTCCGCCGCCCGCGGGTCGCCCGCGGCGGCCTTGTCGAAGGCGAACTCGGCGGCCTGCGCCGGTGAGCGCAGCTCTCCCGGTTCGACCGCCGTCGCGAAGTCCATGGCGGGGCCGAACACCTGCCAGAGCCCGGTGGCGTGCTCGGCGATCTCGCCCGAGGCCGAGTGGGCCCCGCGGTACGGCTTGCCTCCGATCAGCATGCCCAGTGACATCCGGTTGCCCGCGAAGAGGTAGAGCACGTCCATGCGCGCGACGGCGGCGCCCCGCCACTGCTCGGCCAGGACGGCGAGCCGGACGTCGTTCTCGACCACCACGGGCGCCGAGATCCTGCCCGCCAGCTCCTCCTGCAGCGCGAGGCCCGACCACCCGGGCAGTACGGAGCTCTTCACGACCCGCCCGGCGCCGTCGACCACTCCGGTGGTGCCCACCCCTACCGCCATGGGGCGCTGGCCCAGCTCCTCCGCGCAGTCGGCGACGAATCGCTCGATCGCGTCCAGGCGTTCGTCCGCGGTCATGTCGGGGAAGATCGCCGCCTTGCGGGACTGCGTGACCTGCCCGCTCAGATCGACCCCCACGGCCTGCAGCCGGTAGGCGCCCACGCTCAGCCCGAGGACGCGTCCGGCCGACGCGCGGAAGCGGTATCGCTTGGCGGGCCGGCCGCGCTGACCGCGCTCCTGGCCGCACTCCTCGGCCCATCCCTGCTCCAGCAGTTCGTCCATGATCGTCTCGACCGTCGGCCTCGAGACCTGCACCTGCTGGGCCAGCTCGGTCAGGGTCGCGGCCGCGGAGCGGTTCCGCAGGACGCGCAGAACGGCGGCGGAGTTCAACCGCCGCAACAGGGAGGCGTCACCGCCGTGCTGGTTCATGGCCGACATCCTACTTACGAAAGTTCGCAGGGAAACGATGGTGCTGCGGATTTCGCCGTAGCCCGTCTCCGGTCTCTGATGTCAAGGCTCCGGTTGCCGTGACATGCAGGGATGCCGGGAACGGCAAGGGGCGCGGTGGTCTCGGCCCGGGAGGCGGCTCGGGGGGAGCTTCAGAGCTACTTACCAAAATCATTTTAATATAAGTCTTGACCCGTCACGCCCCGCGCTGTTGACTCCTGCCTCATCCGAGTCCCCGGACCGACTGAGGCGCAACACCTGTGATGAGTACGACGACCGCGTCGACGACCCGGCTCCGCCCGGGCACCCGACGGACCCTCCCGCTCGAACGGCCGGGCCCCACGCCGGCCCCGGCGTCTGCCGACGTCCTTCCCGCCCTCACGCGTCGCAGGAGGTGAACGTGTCGGCCCCCGCATCGGCTTCTCCCCGTCCCGGCACGCCCGATTCCGCTCCGCCGCCCGACCGACGCACACGGTCGCGTACCGACGCCGCGAAGACGGGCAGCGAGGTCGCCGTCCGACGGCGATTCCGTCACCGTCTCAAGCGTGACCGGATGCTGCTGCTCCTCTGCGTACCCGGCATCCTGTACTTCGCGGTGTTCTTCTACCTGCCGCTGGCGGGCAACGTCATCGCCTTCCAGGACTACCAGACGTATCTGGGCTTCCAGCAGAGCCCGT
The DNA here is from genome assembly GCF_043089925.1 of Streptomyces sp. NPDC013457. NCBI lineage: Bacteria > Bacillati > Actinomycetota > Actinomycetes > Kitasatosporales > Streptomycetaceae > Streptomyces > Streptomyces sp. NPDC013457. Next base: position 845,327 of record NZ_JBICBL010000001.1, on the reverse strand, counting down.
TCGTCGGCTGGGCGAACTTCACCGCGCTGCTGGAGCAGCCCGAGTTCTGGTCCGCGGTGTGGAACACCCTGGAGATCAGCGTCGTCCAGCTGTTCCTCTACTTCCCGGCGCCGATCGCCCTCGCCCTCTTCCTCAACTCTCTGATCAGCGGCAGGACCCGCCGGCTGATGCAGACCGTCGTCTACCTGCCGCACTTCCTGTCCTGGGTCGTGGTCGTGGGCATGTTCCAGCAGGTCTTCGGCGGTGCGGGCACGGTGACGAGCCTGCTCAACGACAACGGGATCCCCGTCGGGAACATCATGAACAACCCCGACACGTTCATCCTGCTCCTCACCTCCCAGGCCGTCTGGAAGGACGCCGGCTGGGGCGCGATCATCTTCCTCGCCGCCATGGCGTCGATAGACAACTCGCTCTACGAGTCGGCGGCCATGGACGGCGCCGGGTGGCTGCGCCGCATGTGGCACATCACCCTGCCCGGCATCCGCCCCGTCATGATCATGCTGCTGATCCTGCGGCTCGGGGACATCCTCTCCGTCGGCTTCGAGCAGATGCTGCTCCAGCGTGACGCCGTCGGCGCGGAGGCGGCGGAGGTGCTCGACACCTACGTCTACTTCCACGGCGTCGTCGACGGGGACTGGGGCATGTCCACCGCCGCCGGCCTGATGAAGGGCGTCATCGGATTCGTCCTGATCGTCCTCGCGAACAAGCTGGCTCACCGCCTCGGCGAACAGGGGGTCTACCGATGACCATGGTGTCGCTGTCGACGCTTCTCGACAGGAGCCGGCGCGGCCGGCGCCACGCCGAGCGTCCCGTGTGGATGGAGCAGCCCACCCGGGCGGGCCAGGGACTCAAACTGCTGGTCATCGTCGCGATGATCGTCGCGGTCGGCTATCCCTTCCTGCTCGCCATCGGTACCAGCCTGTCCACCAAGGCCGAACTGGCCGCGAACGGCGGCTACGTGCTCATTCCGACGGATCCGACCCTGGAGGCCTACCGGGTGGTGCTCTCCGGCGGCGTGGTCACCCGCGCCGCGCTGGTCAGCGTCGGCGTCACACTCGTCGGCACCGCGCTGAGCCTCCTCTGCACGATCTGCCTCGCCTACGGCCTCTCGCGGCCCGGGACCCTCGCCGGGAAACCGTTGCTCCTCATCGTGGTGGGCACCTTCCTGTTCACGCCGGGCATCATCCCCAACTACCTGGTGGCGCAGTCCCTGGGACTGCTCGACACCTATGGCGCGATGGTCGTACCCATCATGCTCAACGCCTTCAACGTCATCGTCGTGCGGGCCTTCTTCCAGGGCATCCCGGAAGAACTGCACGAGGCGGCCCGCCTCGACGGGGCGAGCGATCTCAAGGTGCTGCTGAGGATCGTGCTCCCGCTGTCCAAAGCGGTGATCGCCGTGGTCGGCATGTTCTACGCGGTCACGTACTGGAACAGCTTCTTCAACGCGATGCTCTACATCAACGACCCGGAGAAGCTGCCGCTGCAGGTCGTTCTGCGCTCGTACGTCCTCCAGGGCGACACCTTCAACGCCAAGGCGATGGGCGTCAGCGTGCTCCCGGCCAGCACCTCGCTCTCGATGGCCGTGCTCATCCTCGCCGTCCTGCCGATCGTCGCGGTCTACCCGTTCCTCCAGAAGTACTTCACCAAGGGTGTGCTCACCGGCGCGATCAAGGCCTGAGCCCTCCTCCTCCGGCCGCCGCTCGTCCCTCGTGTCTCGTCCTTCGCCCTCCCTCCCCCTGTTCATCGTTGCTAGGAGAGTCATGTCCTCCAGAAACCTCAACCGTCGTGGATTCCTCGGCGCCGCCGGTGCCGCCGGCATCACCGTGGCGGGAGGCGGCGCACTCGCCGCCTGCAGTACCGGACCGGGCATGGCCAAGGGCGGCGGCGCGGAGGCCTCCGCCAGGCTGAAGCTGCCCGCCTACGTGCCGGCGAAGACCGCCGCGCCGGACCTGCCCGGCAACGGCCGGGGCCTGGACCCGGCGTACCTGCGCTACCCCGCCAACCCCACCCGCAGCGTCTCGGGGGTGCCCGGCGACGGAAAGCCGGTCACCGTCCTCACGGAGACGTTCACCACCGCGGCCCCTGCGATGAACCGCAACGCCTACTGGCAGGAGCTCAACAAGCGGCTCGGCTCGGAGCTGAGCATGACGATCGTGAACGGGCTCGGCGCCGAGGACGTCTACCGCGCCAAGTTCAACGCGACCGTGGCCGGCGGCGACCTGCACGACCTCATGTGGTTCCCCCCGAACCAGGGCCTGAAGAACGTACCCGCGCTCCTCGCGGCGAAGTTCCACGACCTGACGCCCTACCTCGGGGGCGACGCCGTCAGGAAGTACCCCAACCTGGCCAACATCCCCGACTTCGCGTGGCGGACCGCCGTCTTCAACGGGAAGCTCTGGGGGGTCGCGGTACCTTACGGCCGCATGGGTCAGGTCTACGTCGCCAACGAGGACTTCTGGAAGCCGGTGGGCGGCGCGCGGTTCGACTCCGCGCAGGACTTCCTCGACAAGGGGAAGGAACTCCTGGACACCAAGCGCAAGAAGTACGTGCTGGAGCCCGCCTACGTCAACCACATCAACCAGTTCGCCCTGTGGTACGGGGCGCCCAACGGCTGGCGGCTGGACGGCGACAAGCTCACCCACACGTTCGAGACGGACGAGTTCCTCGCCGGACTCGAGTTCGCCCTCAAGTGCCAGCAGGCGCAGCTCTTCTGGCCGGACCCCAATCTCGCCACGACCCTGGAGAAGCTGGAGGGCGGCTTCCTCGGCGCCCACGTCCAGTCCTTCCCCGGCTTCCTCAACGACAGCGCCATGTACGACTGGCCGGCCAAGGTCATCGTCCCCTTCGCCGCGGAACCGGGCGCCGAGCCGAGCTTCAACTTCGGCTACGGCTCGGTCGGGTTCACCGCCATCAACAACAAGGTTCCCAAGGACCGCATCGACACCCTGCTTCAGGTCATGAACTACCTCTGCGCGCCTTTCGGAACGACGGAGCGCCTGTTCCTCGACTATGGAACGGAAGGCACCCATCACACCCGCTCCAAGGACGGCGACGTCATGCTCAACGCCAAGGGGAACGCCGAGGTGCTCACCACCCGGCAGGCCATCACCTTCTTCGGCAACTCCCCGCAGGCGCTCTACCTGCCCGGAAAGCCGCAGATCACCAGTGCCATCCACCAGACGGAGGTCGAGCTGATGAAGCTCGCCCGGATCAATCCGACGACAGGCCTCTTCTCCGACACCAGCTCCAACAAGGGCGCGTCCGCGTCGGGTGACTTCTACAGCGCCCTCACGGATCTCGTGGCCGGCCGCAAGCCGCTCTCCTCCTTCAAGAAGGAGATCCTGCCCGCGTGGCAGCGGGCCGCGGGCGACGCCATGCGCCGCGAGTTCGAGAAGGCCATCGCCCAGGGCGGTGGCAAGTGACCGACGACCTTCGCATCGGCGTCATCGGCCTGGGCCTCCGGGGCAACCTCGCCGTCTCCGCCCACCGTCCGGGGCAGGGCTCGGTCGTCGCCGCGGTCGCCGACCTCGACCCTGCGGTCCGGGCCCGGGTGCCCGAGCGATTCCCCGGCGCGACGGCCGTCGCCGACCACCGGACGCTCCTCGCCGACGACACCATCGACGCCGTCATCGTCGCCAGCCCCGACGACACCCACGAGGCCATCGCCTGCGACGTCCTCGAAGCGGGCAGGGCGGCGTACGTGGAGAAGCCGCTGGGCATCACGGTCGAGGAGTGCGACAGCATCCTGCGCACCGCGCACGAGACCGGCAGCCGCCTCTACGTCGGGCACAACATGCGGCACATGGGCGTCGTCCGGCTGATGCGCGACATCATCGCCCGCGGCGACATCGGCGAGCCGAAGACCGTGTGGGTACGGCACTTCGTCTCGTACGGCGGTGACTACTACTTCAAGGACTGGCACGCCGACCGCCGCCGCACCACCGGGCTGCTCCTGCAGAAGGCGGCTCACGACATCGACGTGATCCACTGGCTGGCCGGCGGATACACACAGCGCGTCAACGCCCTCGGAGACCTGATGGTCTACGGCGACCTGCCGCGCCGCGAGCCCGGTACGCCGCGGCCGGAGGGCTGGCTGCGTCAGTTCGAGTGGCCGCCGGGGGAGCGCCGGAACCTGCACCACATCGTGGATGTCGAGGACGTGTCCGTCATGAACATGCGACTGGACAACGGCGTCATCGCCGCCTACCAGCAGTGCCACTTCAGCCCCGACTACTGGCGCAACTACACGGTGATCGGCACCGAAGGCCGGCTGGAGAACTTCGGCGACAGCCCGGGCGACGAGGTGCGCGTCTGGAACACCGGCCCGAGCGGCTACCGCGCCGACGCCGACGCGGTGCACAAGGTGCCCGAGGCGGAGGGCGGTCACGGCGGCTCCGACCGGCGGATCATCGAGGAGTTCTGCCGCTTCGTCCGCGACGGCGGCACCACGGACACCTCGCCGGTGGCCGCCCGGATGAGCGTGGCCGCCGGATTCATGGCGACGCGCTCGCTGCGCGAGGGCGGCGCGGCGTACGACGTGCCCCCGCTGGACCCCGCCCTGGTCGCCTACTTCGCGAACGGCCAGCGACGCTAGGTGCGGAGCCGGCGGACGACGGGCCCGGCGGGGCCGGCGGATGACCGGCCTGGTCATCCGCCAGCCGCGCGTCCTCACAGGGAGCCGAAGTCCGAGATGGTCAGGGACCCGTCGTCGGCCAGGGGGAAGCCCGGGTTGTGGGCGATCTCCCACAGGTGCCCGTCGGGGTCGGCGAAGCAGCCCGCGTAGCCGCCGTACGACGTCGTCGCGGCCGGCTTGGTGACGGTGCCGCCGGCCCGGCGGGCCGCTTCGAGGAGCGCGTCGACGTCCTGCGGCGCGGTCGTGTTGTGCGCCAGGACGATGCCGCCGAAGCCCGTACCGGCGGCGTGTCGTCGTCGACGACCAGGCGGGCATGTTCGCGGCCGTCCCCGGCGACGTCCTCATCGCCGGGGCCGGTGCCCGCAGGGCGACCACCCGTTACCGCGACTGGCTGAGCACACGCCTCGGCGGCTGACGGGCTCCCGCCGCAGTCCCCCGTCCGCCTCGCCGGGCTACGCGGAGGCCCTGCCCCCGTGGTCCGGGGAACCGCCGTTCGTCGGCGGGTACGCGGGCCGCTCCGGTATCGACGGAGAGGTCCGGGGTGAGGGCAGAGGAGGGAGGGCCGGCTCGTGCAGCCAGGCCTTCAGCAGATCGTCCACCGGCCCGTCCGCGTAGCGGGCGGCATGGGCGGTGAAACCCGCGGTCGTCACCACGCCGTTGCGGTGCACGGTCGCCCAGTCGCGCAGCATCCGGAAGAAGGCGCTGTCGCCGAGGGCGCAGCGGACGGCGTGCACGGTGAGACCCCCGCGCTCGTACAGGCGGTCGTCGAACATCAGCTTGCGTCCGGGATCGGACAGCTTCAGGTCCTGGGGCAGCCCGGACAGCATCCGGTGGGCGATCCCCGCCAGTTCGTGGGCCGAACGGCCGCCGGAGCGCTCCGACCAGAGCCACTCCGCGTACTTCGCCAGCCCCTCGTTCAGCCAGATGTGCCGCCAGTCGGCGATGGTGACGCTGTTGCCGAACCACTGGTGCGCCAGCTCGTGGGCGACCAGGCGCTCCGAGCCGCGCGCGCCGTCGACGTGGTTGGCGCCGAAGAGGGAGAGACCCTGGGCCTCGACCGGGACGTCCAGCTCCTCGTCGGCGACGACCACCGCGTACTCGCCGAACGGATAGGGCCCGAAGAGCTCCTCGAACAGCCGCATCATGGCGGGCTGCCGGGCGAAGTCCCGGGAGAAGCGCGGCAGGAGATGCGCCGGCACATGGGCGCTCTGCGGCACGCCACCGAGCCCGGGGTCGCCGAGCAGCACCGTCTGGTACATGCCGATCGAGAGACCGACCAGATAGCTGGAGGTGGGCGCGGACTGCTCGTACACCCAGGTGGTCGTGCTGGCCCTGGTCGTACGGGTGAGCAGCCGGCCGCCCGCCACGACGGTGTACGCGGAGGGCGTGTTGACCGAGATCTGGTACGAGGCCTTGTCGGCGGGCCGGTCGTTGCAGGGGTACCAGGAGGGTGCGCCGACGGGCTGGCTCGCGACAAGCGCGCCGTCCGTCAGCTCCTCCCAGCCGAGCCCGCCCCAGGGACTGCGCACCGGCTTGGGATTGCCCGCGTAGTGCACCTCCACCGTGAAGGCGGCGCCGGCGGGCAGCGGCTTCGCCGGCCGGACCCGGAGCCTGCCGCCCCGGTGCGTGTAGTGCGGCGCCCGCCCGTTCACGAGGATCCGGCCGACCTTGAAGTCGGCCAGGTTCAGCTGGAACTCGGTGAGCGCGGCCCGCCCCACTATGGCGCTGAGCCGGGCCGTCCCGGCCAGCCGGTTGGGGCCGGGACGGTATTCCAGGGCGAGTTCGTACCGATGCACGCGGTAGCGGGAGTCGCCGTGGTCAGGAAAGTACGGGTCCGATGCCGTCGTCCGCTCGCCGCTCACTGCCGCTCCCGCTCCCTGCCCTGTGCTGTGCCGTGCTCGTACTGCCCGTTCAGGCCCGCCACGCCTCGATCGGATTGCCCAGCCAGCGGGTGTCGGCGGGGACGGACTCCCCGGCCATCACGAGAGAGGCGGGCCCCAGCGTGCTGCGGGCCCCGACCGAGCTGCCGGGCAGGACGATTCCACCCGGACCCAGCGTGGCGCCCTCGCGGAGGACCACAGTATCCGTCCTCAAGATCCGGTCGTGGAAGAGGTGTGTCTGCAACACACAGCCGCGATTCACGCTGACCGCGTCGCCCAGCACGACCAGGTCCGTCTCGGGCAGCCAGTAGCTCTCGCACCACACCCCGCGGCCGATCCGCGCCCCGAGGCCGCGCAGCCAGAGGACCGTCAGCGGGGTCCCCGGTACCGACCCGATCAGCCACGGCACGGCCAGCACCTCGACGAAGGTGTCGGCCAGTTCGTTGCGCCACACGAAGCCGCACCAGAGCGGGTGCTCGCCCGTCCGGTGCCTGCCGACGAGCAGCCACTTGGCCGCCACCGAGACCAGACACGCGGCCGCACCGGCGGCGAGGAGGACCGCCCCGGACAGCAGCGCCGTGCCCCAGCCCCCGAGAGCCGTGGTGGCCAGAGCACAGAGCGCCGCCACGGTCAGCACGGCCAGGGCGGCCGAGCAGAACACCGGAACGAGCCGGCACAGCTCCACGAGCCCGCGCGCCCACAGCAGGCGCGTCGGCGGTTCGTACGTCCTGCTCCGGTCGGAGTCGGCGGCGGCCCGCGGCAGCCTGACCGGGGGCAGACCCAGGTAAGAGCTGCCCTTCTTGGCCTTCTTCGGCGTCGCCGACAACACCCCGACCAGGCCGTCGTCGGGCACCGTGCGGCCCGGCGCGGTCATGCCGGAGTTGCCGAGGAACGCCCGGCGCCCGATCTCGGAGTGACCGATCCGCACCCAGCCGCCGCCCAGCTCGTACGGCGCGGTCAGGGTGTCGTCGGCGAGGAACGCGCCCTCGCCGACGGTGGTGAGGCTCGGCAGCGCGAGCACCGTCGACACCTCCGCGCCCCGGCCGATCTTCATCCCGAGCAGCCTCAGCCAGACCGGGGTGATGAGCCCGGCGTAGAGGGGGAAGAGCGTCTCCCGCGCCATGTCCATCAGCTGGGTGACGGTCCACGCCTGCCAGGCGACCCGGCTGTGCGTCGGATGGCTTCCGGTCCGCAGGCCCAGGCTGAGCAGCCGGACCGAGACCAGCACCAGCGACGCGTACGCGAACCCGTATGCGAGCGCCCCGGGCACCACGGCGAGCAGTGCCCCCGGCAGGGCCTCGGCGAGCCCGGCGCCGGCCGGGACGAAGCGGCTCACGACGAGCAGCGCCGGCAGTGCGGCGAGCACGGGCAGAGCCGTGAGGAGGAAGCCGGTCACGCCGTACGTGGCACGCCAGCGCAGCGCGCGCGGCGGCCGCTCCTTGGGCCAGTTCCGCTTCGCCTTGCCGAGCTTGCCCGCGGGCGCCCCGGCCCAGCGCTGCCCCGTCGGGATCTGTCCGGCCACGGCCGACCCGGGGGCCACCTCGGCGCGCTTGCCGACCCGCGCACCGGGGAACAGCATGCTGCGGGTACCGACCACCGCGCCCGCGCCGACCTTGACCGGGCCGATCTCCAGCCGGTCGCCGTCCAGCCAGTAGCCGGAGAGGTCCACCTCGGACTCCACGGCGCAGCCGCGGCCGAGCTTGAGCATGCCCGTGACGGGCGGCAGCGAGTGGAGGTCGACGTCCGGGCCGACCTTGGCGCCGAGCGCCCGTGCGTAGCGCTCCAGCCAGGATCCGGTGAGCGAGGTCGCGCCGACGCACTCGGCGAGGCGCTCGGCCGTCCACAGCCGCAGATGGACGCTGCCGCCGCGCGGGTGGTGTCCCGCCTTCACCCCGCGCAACAGCAGCCGCGCGCCGCCCGCGGCGATCGCGAGCCTGCCGGGAGGGCTGAAGAGCAGCGCCGCGCCGGCGGCGACGAGCCACCACGAGGCGGTCGGGGCCCACGGGTAGGGCCCGAACCGGCGCAGGACGTTGCCGAGGGCGAGGAGCGCCACCGACCAGCGGAGCCCGACCACCGTGAAGAGCGGGAGCAGCAGGACGGTCTGCACGATCCCGGACCGGAGCGGTACCGGCTCGACGGTCCGGGCGGCGCCGTCGTCCTGGACGGACTTCTCCAGACGGCGGGCCAGCTTGCGCAGGGTCGGCTGCTGGTAGATGTCGACGACCGCCGCGCTCGGATAGCGGGTGCGCAGCCGCGTGGTGAGCTGGGCGGCGGCGAGACTGTTGCCGCCGATCGCGAAGAAGTCGTCGGCCGCGCCGGTGACGGCCACCCCGAGCGTCTCGCTCCACTGCTCGGCGAGCCAGGCCTCTGTGCCGTACAACTGCTCGGCGGGGCCGGTGGTCTCCAGTTCGGGCAGGGGCCAGGGCAGCGCGTCCCGGTCCACCTTGCCCGACGTTCGGGTGGGCAGCTCGGGGACGGGTGCCAGCAGCGGTACGAGCGCGGCGGGGAGCTCGGCGCGCAGCCGCTCGACCGCCGCCGCGCGGTCCCAGCCTTCCTGGGTGACCAGGTAGCCGACGAGCAGCTGGTTGCCGCTGCGTGCGGTGCGGACGGCGGCGGCCGCGCCTGCGACGCCGGGCAGGGCCTGCAGTGCGGAGTCCACCTCGCCGAGCTCGATGCGGCGGCCGCCGAGCTTGATCTGCTCGTCGCCGCGGCCCAGGAAGACCAGGCCCTCCGGCTCGGCGCGAACCAGGTCGCCGCTGCGGTACGCGCGTTCCCAGCCCAGGGAGTCCAGCGGGGCGTACTTCTCGGCGTCCTTCTCGGGGTCGAGATAGCGGGCGAGTCCGACGCCGCCGATCACCAGCTGACCGCTGCCGCCCATCGGCACCGGCTCGCCGGACTCGTCGACCACGGCCAGCTCCCAGCCGTTCAGCGGCAGACCGATCCGGATGGGCTCCTCGCCGGTCAGGAGGGAGGCGCAGGCGACGACGGTGGCCTCGGTGGGCCCGTACGTGTTCCAGACCTCGCGGCCCTCGGTGACCAGGCGCTGGGTCAGCTCGGGCGGGCAGGCCTCCCCGCCGAAGATCAGCAGCCGGACCTCGTCGAGGGTCTCCGGCTCCCAGAGCGCGGCCAGGGTCGGCACGGTGGAGACCACGGTGATCTCCTGCTCCACCAGCCAGGGGCCGAGGTCGGCGCCGCTGCGGACCTGGGAGCGGGGGACGGGCACGAGGCAGGCGCCGTAGCGCCAGGCCAGCCACATCTCCTCGCAGGAGGCGTCGAAGGCGACCGAGAGCCCCGCCATGACCCGGTCGCCGGGGCCGATCGGCTCCTCGACGAGGAAGAGCGCCGCCTCGGCGTCCACGAACGCGGCGGCACTGCGGTGGCTGACGGCGACGCCCTTGGGCCGGCCCGTGGAGCCCGAGGTGAAGATGATCCAGGCGTCGTGCTCGGGGCTGGGGCGGGTGGCGCCGGGGCTACGGGCTCCTGCGGGGCCGGTCGTGTCCTGTGCGACGACCTCGATGCGCTGCCCGGCGCCGACGACGGCGCGTACCCCGGCCTCGCCGAAGACCAGCTCGGCCCGCTCGTCCGGGTCCTCGGCGTCGACCGGCACATAGGCGGCGCCCGCGGCGAGGACGGCGAGGACGGCCACGTACAGCTCGTTGGTCCCGGAGGGCACGCGGACACCGACCCGGTCGCCGAGCCCCACACCGGCGGCGACCAGGGCGCGCCGCCGGCGCTCGACCTCGGCGGCGAGCGCACGGTAGGTCAGCCGGGCACGGCCGTCGTCGAGGGCGAGCTCGTCCGGGTAGGCCCGTGCGGATGCCTCGAAGATGTCGACGAGGGTGCGCACCGGGGCCGCGGGCCCGGCGGAGAACCGGGCGAACTTGCCGGTCTCCTCCTCCCATGCGTCCTCGTCGTGGAGCAGAGTGGATTCACCGTGCTCAGGTGTGGCTGCCATCGGACCTCGTGTCTCGTTCCCGGCAACGTCCGGGTAGCCGGTGGAGCCCGGGTCTGCCCAGGTTGTTCCCTTCCGGCGCCAAACAGCCCGCCAGTCTAATGCGTCGGCAAGGATTTACCGGTCGATGTCTTGCGCGTGGCCGGTACGGGACGGTAATGGAACGGTCGCCGCGAGCCGCTCCGCCCTTCCATCTCCGATCTGTGTCGTTCCGGCCGGGCACCTGCCGACCGTCGGCGAGGCGCTGGAGCGGCTGGCCGACCTGCGGGCGAACGGGCCGTTCCCGCGCGCCTTCACCTTCGCCTCGGCGTACGGCGCGGCCGAGGCCGCCCAGGAGCTGCGGGCCGCGCCGCGGGTGGCGGCCGGGGACGCGGCGGGGGCCTGAGCGCGCCTACGCGCGGCCGTCAGTGGGGGTCGCCGTGCCGGCCGAGCGTCTCCACGGGCGTCGCGCCGGGCCGGGTCCACTGCGGTACGGGCCGGCCGGTCGGCCCCCATGTGGCGACACCGTCGGCGTCCGTACGCCAGTACCAGCAGATCGGCGCACCGTGCCCACCGACCGGCGACCCGGCGTCGGGGGCGTCGGGCCAGCCCTCGGGGTTCTCCTCCCACCCCTCGCGGCGGCCGTAGGGCGTCATGTCGAGCAGACCGAGCGACCCGTTGACGGGTTCGTTGCCCCGTCCGGTCGTGGAGTACGTGAGGTACGTGCGGTCGCCGTCGCGCAGGAAGCAGGCGACGTACCCCATCTCCCCGCCGACGGGTTCCGCCGCGTCGCGTACCGAGTACCAGGGCTGGGTGTAGCCCATGAACGCGACGTAGTCGGCCACCTCGTCCCACGGGCCCGTCGTCAGCACCGCGAACGAGACGCCGCGCGCGTGGAGATAGACGGCGTCCTTCATGTGCCAGGCCGTGGTCGTGCAGCCCTCGCACTGGCCCTGGTGAGGAGCGCCGTCGTACCACATGTGCTTGTAGACCACGAGCTCGTCGCGCCCCTGGAAGAGGTCCAGGAACGGGACCGGGCCGTCCGGCCCGACGACCTCGACCGTCCCGTCGAACTCCACCATCGGCAGCCGGCGGCGGGCCGCGGCGATGGCGTCGCCCTCGCGGGTGTGAGCCTTCTCGCGGACCAGGAGCTCGTCACGGGCGGCCTGCCAGGTGGCCAGGTCGACCACGGGCGGGCGCCCGGGCAGCGCGCCGGTGGAACGGTCCGACGTGGGCGGCATGGTGTCCTCCGCGTGCTCTCGTGCCGGGTGCGGCGTGGTGGGGCGTCCTTATGACCATTAGACGCGCGGCGAGGGCGGAACTCATCGCGGGGCCCTGGATGACGGACGGGCGCTCGACGGGCGAGGGCCGGAGTCCGGTGGAAGGCTGAAGGGCGTATCGGAACTGCGAAAGGTCACTGCCATGATCACCACCGACTTCGTACCCGGCTCCCCCTGTTGGCTCGACCTCGGCGCCCCCGACGTCCAGGCCGCCGCCCGCTTCTACAGCGCCGTGCTCGGGTGGGAGTACGAGTCCATGGAGGCGGGGGAGGACATGGAGGGCGGGATGTTCCGCAGGGACGGAAAGATCGTCGGCGGGCTCGGCAAACTCACCGAGGAGGGTGCGCGCTCGGCCTGGATGATCTACTACTCCGTCGCCGACGCGGACGCCACGCGGCAGGCGGTGGAGCGGGCGGGCGGAACGGTCCGGGTTCCGCCGACGGACCTCGACGAGTGGGGCCGGATGGCCCAGTTCAGCGACCCGCACGGAGGACAGTTCGCGGTCTGGCAGCCGGGCACGAACAAGGGCGTCGAGCTCGTCGACGAGCCGGGTTCGCTCTCGTGGACCGAGCTGTACACGACCGACGACGCCGCCGCGAAGGAGTTCTACGGCGGTGTCTTCGGCTGGCAGTACAGCGACATGGCGATGCCCGGCGGCGGGGGTACGTACACCCTCATCACCCCGGCGGGGCTCCCGGAGGAGCGCATGCAGGGCGGCCTCATGAAGCTGTCCGCGGAGGATCTGGCCCTCACGGGCGGAAAGCCGTACTGGCACCCGGTCTTCGCCGTCGACGACTGCGACGCCGCGGTCGCCAAGGTCGTCGAGAACGGCGGCAAGGTGCAGATGGGACCGGACGACGCGGAAGGCGTCGGCCGTCTCGCCGTCTGCGTCGACCCGTCGAACGCCGACTTCGTGATCCTCGCACCCGAGTCGAGTTGAGCGGTACCGGTCGTGACGAGGCGGTGCGAGCCGTGACGCGGCGGCGCGAGCCGTCGCGTCACTCCGTGGGGACGGGCGGCGGGAAGTCCTGTTCCGCCCAGATGGTCTTGCCGCTTCGGCTGTAGCGGCTGCCCCAGCGGGTGGCGAGCTGCGCGACCAGATAGAGACCGCGACCGCCCTCGTCGGTCAACCGTGCCCGGCGCATGCGCGGGTGGGTGGCGCTGGGGTCCGAGACCTCGCAGATGAGCCGGCCGGCCCGGACGATCCGTACCTCGATCGGCCCCCCGGCGTACCGGATCGCGTTGGTGACCAGCTCGCTCAGCACCAACTCGGTGGTGAAGACGAGCTCTTCGAGTCCCCACGCCCGCAACTGCGCCGTGGCGGCCTCCCGTACGGTGCCGACCGCCGCCGGATCGGCTTCGATCGGCCAGGAGACCGCGTCCTCGGCGGGCACGGCACGCGTGCGGGCGAGCAGCAGGGTGACGTCGTCACCGAGTCCCGGGGTCTGGGGCTGGTTCTGGCTCTGACCCTGACCCTGACCCTGGCCCTGGCCCTGGCTCCGGCCGAGTCCTTGGCCGGGGCTCGCGCCCCGGGGCTTACCGCCTTCGTCGCGGCGGGCCGTGGCGATCTCCCGGCCGAGTTCGCGCAACGGCCGGGCGAGGGCCCCGGGTCGGCCAAGTCGCGCGGCGAGGTCGGCCATGCCCGCGTCCAGGTCGCCGTCCTGCCCCTCGATCAGCCCGTCGCTGTACAGCGCGAGGACGCTCCCGGGGGCCAGCTCGATCTCCGTCGTCTCGAAGGGCAGCCCGCCGATACCCAGCGGGGGACCGGGATCTACGGGCAGGTACGACACATGGCCCTCCGGGTCCGCCACGGCGGGCGGCGGATGGCCGGCGGAGGCCACCGAGCACCGCAGAGAGACCGGGTCGTAGATCGCGAACACGCAGGTCGCGCCGGTGGGGGAGGAGGGGTGGCCGATGTGCCAGCCCTCGTCGCGGTCGTCGCCGGTGCCCTCGTCCTCGTTGCCGTCACCGTCGTCGCCACCGTCCCCGTACGCGTCCGCATCCTCGTCCCTGCGGTCCCGTTCGTCGGTCTCGGACTCGCTGTCCGACTCGTCCGGCTCGGCGAACAGCTGGGTGACCAGGTCATCAAGGTGGGCGAGCAGCTCGTCCGGTTCGAGGTCGAGATCCGCGAGGGTACGGACCGCCGTCCGCAGCCTGCCCATGGTGGCCGTGGCCGCCAGGCCGTGACCCACGACGTCGCCGACGACGAGGGCGACCCGCGCGGAGGAGAGCGGGATCACGTCGAACCAGTCACCGCCGACCCCGGTCGTGGTGTCGGCGGGGAGGTACACACCCGACGTGGACGCCGCGGTGGTCTCGCTCTGCGTGGGCGGCAGCATGCTGCGCTGCAGGCCGAGCGCCGCCCGGCGCTCGCGGGTGAAGCGGCGGGCGTTGTCGAGCGCGAGCGCCGCTCGGTCGGCGATCTCGCGCAGCAGGTCCCGGTCGGCGCCTTCGTACGCGCCACGGTCCGGGTGCCGGCCGAGGGACACCCGGCCGAGGACCATCCCCCGGGCGCGCAGCGGCGCCGTCATGAACGCCGAGTACCCGCCGACACCACCGACACGGCCGACACCGCCTGTGCCCGCACCAGCGCCCGCGCGGTCGACGGTTTCCACGCCGTCGACGGCGACGAGGGCGGCGCGCGCCCGGGTGGCGTCGGCTCCTGCCGCCGGCTGCCCCGCCACCGCCGTACGGCGCAGACGCAGCCGCCCTCCGGGGCCGGGCACCGGCTCCTCGCCCAGCATCACCGCGTCCGCGATCTCCACGACGGCGAGATCGCCGAGGCCCGGCACCAGTGCGTCGGCCAGTTCCCTGCCCGTGTCCCGGACCGAGAGCGAACCGCCGACGTTCGCCGTCGCGCGGTGCAGCAGCGCGAGGCGCTCGCCCGACCGGCGCAGTTCGGTGACGTCGGTGAACAGGGCCGTGACGCCCAGGACGTGCCCGTCGGGTGCCTGCAGGCGGAAGGCCGAGATCGAGATGACCACCCCTCCGGCCGGGTCCTCGACGGTCCGCAGGATCTCCTCAGTACCGATCGACGGCCGGCCCGTGCGCAGCACCTCGCGCAGCTTCTTCTCGACCGCCGCCGCGTCTCCGGGCCAGAGGAACTCGCTCAGCCGCCGGCCCCGGAGGTCGCGCGGCACACCCGTGTACGGAAGGAGATGGGTGTTCGTCCGCAGAAGCCGAAGCTCCGCGTCGAAGACGGCGAGCCCCACGCGGTCCTGGAGGAACAGCTCCCTGACGAACGCACGGTCCTGGTGCCAGCGGGCGGCCAGCGGAGCGGGGGCGGCCAGGACGAGACATCCCCCGCCCGCCTCGCCGGCACTCTCGCCGTCGCCTGCACTCTCGCCGTCGTCGCCGTCGTCGCCGTCCTCGCCGTCGTCGCCACCGCCGTCCTGCGCGTCGGCGGCGAGAGCGAAGGCCTGGTAGACGACGGGGACGTCCTCACCCCCGCCCCCGCGCAGCACGGTCTCGCCGCCCGCCTCGCCCCGCGTGTACGCCGCCACGAGCGCCGGCCAGGCCGAGGGGTCCGCGAGGAGGTCGTGCGCCGGGCGGCCGACGGCATCGGCGGCTCCCCGGCCGAGCAGCGCCCCGGCCTCCGGCGACCAGCCGCTGATCCGCCCCCGGCCGTCGAGCAGCGCCCCGGCCGTGCCCTCGGGGAAGGGCAGGAGGCTGTCACCCGGGAAGGGCGTCTCGTTCACGGGGCCTCCCCCTCTCGGCTCTGCCCGGTCTCGTACGGCGGCTGGGCCCGGGCGATCAGCAGCGCCACGTCGTCGTGGTCGTCGGGGCCGCGCAGCGCGCCCAGGAGCAGGTCGCAGGTCTCCTCCAGGGGGAGGGACGACTGACCGAGCAGGTCGGTGAGGGCCGTGAGCCGTACGTCGATGTCCTGGTCACGGGTCTCCACCAGGCCGTCGGTGTAAAGCACCAGCTCGTCGCCCGCGGCGAACTCGATCTCCTCGGTCTCGAAGGGGACGCCGCCGACGCCCAGCGGCGCACCCGTCGAGAGGTCGAGCAAGCGGGGTGGCAGGCCCATCGGGACGTGCACGGGCGGCGGATGGCCGGCGTTGGAGAGGCGGCAGGTTCCCCGCTCGGGGTCGTACACGGCGTACAGGCAGGTGGCCATCTCGTCCAGGTCGACGACCGTCCGGTCCAGCTGGGTCAGGACCACGGAGGGCGCCAGTCCGAGCCCGGCGAGCGTGCGGGCCGCCGTGCGCACCTGGCCCATCGTCGCCGCGGCCTTGATCCCGCTGCCCATCACGTCGCCCACGACCAGGGCCGTCTTGCCGTCCGGGAGCGGGATCGCGTCGAACCAGTCCCCGCCGACCTCGACCGCCTCGGAGGCCGGCTGGTAGCGGTAGGACACGTCGAGCCCGTTCAGCCGTGCCGGGCCGTGCGGCAGCAGATGGCGCTGGAGTGCCAGCGCGGCCTGGCTCTGGTGCCGGTACCAGCGGGCGTTGTCGATGGCCACGGCCGCGCGGGCCGCCAGCTCCCCGGCCAGCAGGACGTCGTCCTGGTCGAACGGCACGGAGTTCCGCGCCCGCTTGAGGTCCAGCACCCCGAGGACGATGCCGCGGGCACGCAGAGGGACGGCGAGGTACGAGTGGACGCCAGCCTTCCGCAACAGCGCGGCCGCCGGCCCGGCCCGGGCGATACGGGTCAGATCACTCTCCGTGACCTGCTCGACGAGGACCGGGCGGCCGGTACGGGCGCACTGGGTGACCAGCCGCTCGATGCCGTAGCGGGCGGGCTGGCCGACCGGGTCGGCCGCCTCCTCCGCGGGAGTCGGGTAGGCGGCCTTGACCGCCAGGGCGCGGAACACGGCAGGGCCCGAGGCCCGCGTCCCGCCGGGGTGCGGGCCGGTCAGGATGTCCTCCAGGACGTCCACGGCGGCGATGTCGGCGAACTCCGGGACGACCAGATCCGCCAGCTCGTGCGCGGTGAGGTCCAGGTCCAGGGTGGTGCCCACGCGCTCGGACGCGTCCGCGATCACCGCGAGGCGCCGCCTGGCGCGTGCGGCCGCCCGGGCGGCGTGGTGCTGGTCCGTGATGTCCACGACCGAGACGGCGACTCCGGCGACGCGCTGAGCCGAGTTCTCCAGGCGGTACAGCGACACCGACCAGACCTGCTCCCGGCCGCCGGGCCGGTCGGGGCCCCGCACGCTCCTGGACAGGACGGGCACGCCCGTCTCCAGCACGTCACGGAGCGCCGCCTCCAGGGCGTCGCCGTCCGGTGACGTCAGCGCCTCGCGGAACGGACGGCCCAGATGGCCGGCGGCGGTCCGGCCGTCGATCTGTTCGAGTGCCGGGTTGACCAGGACGAACCTGAGGTCGGAGTCGAGGACTGCCAGGCCGATCGGGGAGTGGGCGACCAGCCGGGAGGAGAGGGCGAGGTCCTGTTCCACGCGCCTCGCCGTTCCCGCGTCCGTGGCCAGACCGAGCGCGTAGAGCTGCCCCTGGTCGTCCTGGAGCCTGGTGTTGCGGAACTCGACCGGGATCGTTCGGCCGTCCTTGTGACGTACCGAGAAGATGCCGGACCAGGGCGTGCCGGCCCATGGTCCCCGCACCGACATCACCCGCTCGAACAGCGAGAGCGCCTGGTCGCGGTGGCGCTCCTCGACCAGCAGCCGGGCAGCCGGCCTGCCCAGCGCCTCCGCGGCGGGATATCCGAAGATCGCCTCCGCCTGTGGGCTCCACAGGACGATCCGCCCGCTCGCGTCCACGACGACGGCGGCCACCCCGAGCACATCAAGGAGCCCGCCGGGCTCCACGGCGAAGTCGGGGTTCGCCGGGTCCTGGCCGGCAGGGGGAATCGCCGCCGCACTCATCCAGACCGCATCCCTCCTCCGCCCCCCTCCGCCCCGCGTCCACCACGCCGTCGCTGTACGTCGACGGCGCGGACGCGCGGGTCCCCTCCATCATCCGTCAGACGGCGCCCGTCGGCTTCACGGCCGCGACCGGCGGAGCCGCCGAGGACGTCGCGGGCCTCGTCCGGATGATCGATGTCCCCGTCGCGATGATCTTCATGAAAGGCTGAACGTGTCGTCGCAGCAGCGCAGAACGTCGTCGTCAGAGAGGCGAACTCCCATGAACCTGCCCGCATCAGGCCGTCGCGTCCTCGTCAGCGGAGCGTCGCGGGGCCTGGGCCGCGCCGTGGCACAGGCGTTCGCCGCGAACGGGGACCGGGTCGCCGTCCACTTCGGTTCCCGTGCCGAGGAGGCCCGCGAGACGCTGGACTCCCTCACCGGCACCGGGCACGTCCTGATCGGCTGGGACCTGACGGACCCGGCGGGGGCCGCGGCCGTGGTGGACACGGCCGTGGAGGCGCTCGGCGGAATCGACGTCCTCGTGAACAACGCGGCGGTGAACACCCGGCACCCCCTGGCGGAGACCTCGTACGAGGAGTGGGTCGCGGCCTGGGAGCGACACGTGTCGGTGAACCTGCTGGCCACGGCGCATCTGAGCCATCTCGCGGCCCGACGGATGATCGACCAGGGCAGGGGCGGACGGATCGTCAACATCGGGTCCCGGGGAGCCTTCCGCGGCGAACCGGACCACCCGGCCTACGGGGCGACCAAGGCGGCTGTCCATGCGCTGGGCCAGTCCCTCGCGGTCTCCCTCGCGCCGCACGGCATCGGCGTCGCCTCGGTCGCGCCCGGCTTCTTCGCCACGGAACGGGTCGCGCCCCGCCTCGAAGGTCCCGAGGGCGCCGCGATCCGCGCCCAGAGCCCCTTCGGCCGGGTGGCCGCGCCCGAGGAGATCGCGTCGGCGGTGCTGTGGCTCGCCTCCCCCGAGGCGGAGTGGTCGTCGGGCACGATCCTCGACCTCAACGGCGCCTCGCATCTGCGCAGTTGAGGCAGGGGCTGCCTAAGGCGAGTTCCGCGGCGGCGCCCGCGGCAGCCCTGCGGAGAGTCCTGCCGAGCCGGGCGGCCTGGACAACGGGCCGTCCCGTCCATAACCTCTCCCCACCTATTCAACTAGTTGAGTACTGCGAGGCTCTCCATGCACGCGTTCCGCAAGGCGGTCGAGAACCGGGACGAGGACGCCATCGTGGCGCTGCTCGCCGAGGACGTCGTCTTCACCAGTCCCGTGGCCTTCAAGCCGTACCCCGGCAAGGCGATCACCGCCGCGAT
Source organism: Streptomyces sp. NPDC013457 (assembly GCF_043089925.1). Taxonomy (NCBI): domain Bacteria; kingdom Bacillati; phylum Actinomycetota; class Actinomycetes; order Kitasatosporales; family Streptomycetaceae; genus Streptomyces; species Streptomyces sp. NPDC013457. The sequence goes on along the minus strand of NZ_JBICBL010000001.1, from coordinate 826,474 downwards.
CCTCCGGGGAGTGATGCGTGTCTTCGAGGACTTCGAGTACGTCCGTGAGATCGCGAACCCCGACGGGCGCGACCACGCCCTTGTCTTCACCGCTACCGTGAACGGCCGCCGGATCCAGGGGTGCGACTTCCTGCACTTCGACGAGGACGGGCTGATCGACGACTTCACCGTCATGGTCCGGCCGCTGTCGGCCGCACAGGCACTTGCCGAGGCGATGGGCGCCCAGTTCGACCGCATCGCGCGGGAGGCGGCGGGGGAGTAGGGACCGGCATACGAGTGCGGGAGGGACCGTACGCGGAGGAGCTCCGCCGGGCCCGCCAGATGCGCGGGGGCGGCACCGCGCGGCAGGTGCGGCAGCCCGGCGGCGCCTCAGGACAGTTTCTTCAGCAGCTCGTCGGCGAGCGGGGCGGCGGAGGCCGGGTTCTGGCCCGTCACCAGGTTGCGGTCGACGACGACGAACGGCGCCCACGCCTCGCCGGACCGGAACGTGACGCCCGCCTCGACCAGCCGGCTCTCCAGAAGCCACTTGGCCTTGTCGGCGAACCCCGCCTGCCTCTCCTCGGTGTCCGTGAACGCGGTGACCTCGTACCCCGCGAAGGCGTTCGTGCCGTCGGCCCTCGTGGCCGCGAGCATCGCCGCCGGGCCGTGGCACACCACGGCGAGCGGCTTGCCCGAGTCGAGTGTGTCGACCAGGATCCGGCCGGAGGCCCGGTCGGCGGAGAGGTCCTCCATCGGCCCGTGGCCGCCGGGGTAGAAGACGGCCGCGTAGGCGTCCAGGTCCACGTCCTCCAGGCTGATCGGGTGCTGCAGCTCGTCGATCGAGGCGAGCGCCGCGGCCACCCGGTCGGCACCCTCCTGGCCGCCGTTGAACTCGGGCGCGAGACTGCCCTTGTCCACCGTCGGGACGACGCCGCCGGGCGTGGCGACGACGACGTCGTGGCCGGCGGCCTTGAAGGCCTCGTACGGCGCGACGGCCTCCTCGGCCCAGAAGCCGCTGGGGTGCTCGGTGCCGTCGGCGAGCGTCCAGTGGTCGGCGCCGGTCAGTACGAAAAGGATCGTGGACATCAGGTCACTCCGAGGGTTCAGATCGCCGGTGCGGTGATGTCCTCGACGCTATGCCCGCCGGCGAGGGGTTTCCAGTGCGGAACCCGATGGCCGGCATCGGAACTCCGACGGGTCGGCAGGAACACCGGAGAGGCACCCCCGGCGAAACCGGTGGCGGTACGCGGGACCCTCAGCCCTGCAGGGTGATGTCGTCGAACGACTCCAGGCGCCGCCAGCGATCCTCCGGCGAACGGAACGCCGGCATCAGATCGACGTCAGGCAGCGGACCGAACTCCAGCTCCGTCAGCTCCGCGACGTCCGAGACCGGCACCTGGTACGTACGGAACGGGCCGAGCGGCGGCGGCGCGCCGTGCTTCGCCCCGGCGAGCGCCCGCTCGGCGTCGCGGCTCAGGTCGGGGCTCTGGTCCAGTACGAACGCGGACGAGGCGAGTGCCCCCTCCTGCATGAACGCGGCCACCTTCCAGAAGCGCAGCGGCACCTGGATGCCCCGGTAGGGCGGATCGGAGTCGTGCAGCACCGGGCCGGTGAGCACCGTCAGCCGGCGGTCGAACTCCGCCGCGTGCTCCAGGAAGTAGTTCTCGAGCCCCTGCCAGAGCTGTCTGCCCTGGTTGAACCCGTCCGACTGCGGAACCGCGTTCGGGTAGTGGAACGTGTCGGTGCCGCCCTGGGCCGCCACGGCCGCCGGGCCCCACACCGGATCGAGCCGGCGCACCAGATGGCCCCGGTCCAGGCTGTTGTTCCGGTAGACGTCGTTGCCGGCCTGCTGCTCGTCGGGCAGGCGCGGGTCGAACTCCCAGACGTCGTCCCTGTGCACCCCGTTCGGCCCCAGCGCCCCGTGCGCGTCCTCGGACTGACGGCCGCCCTGGATGCAGACCGCGGTCGACGCGGCGAGCCGCCGGTCCGGCCGGAAGACCACCGTGAAGTGGGTGTACGGCAGGATCACCGTCTCCACCGAGGCGCGGACGGGCAGCGGCAGCGGGACGGTCGGGCCCAGGAAGTCCTCGTCGTAGCCGGAGCGGTCCGCGAACGACTCGTGGCGCTGTCCGCCCGCACGGGGGTGCGGCGGGGAGGGCGGGGGATCGGTCGGTTCCATACGACGTACCTACCGCGCATCACGGGTCCGTGCGCGGCGCCGGGCCCGCGGGCCACTCGATCAGCCGCCTCCCGCGGGCCCGACGGGGTGCGGCTGTGCGGGTCCGGCCTCGGGACGGGTGGGCTCGCGTATTGCGGTGTCGCCTATTCATCAGCCGAGACGTTTTCAGGGCCTGACAGAGTGACGGACAGTGATGTTCGGGAGTCTCGCCCGCCGCTGTCTGACCTCGTCTTGTGACACTGCGAGCTTCCGTCTACTCCAGATAGAGAGCCGCCAAGCGGGGCAGGCGGCGAGTCATTTCGTCGTGGTCATCGAAATCGAAGTTCCAGGGGTCCAGCTCCCGGTAGCGGATGGTGGGTGGGCTGATAGGGAGCTGATCTGCCTCCAGGTCACCCTGGGCCAGGATTGCCTGCCCTCCCGTATCGGTACTGCCAGCGGCGTCACCCTCGGCCTCACCGCCAGCATCGGCGGCCTCATCAGCCCCCTGCTGGGACACCTGGCCGACTCCACCTCCCTGAAGACAGCCCTCCCCCTGATCGCCATGCCTGCCCTGAGCCGGCTCCTCTGCCGCGCCCTGCCCGAACCCACCGCCCCAAGCCTCAAGCCGACGCACCCGCGCCCGCATCCGCGCGGCAGGACGCCTGGAGCTGCACAGATCAATGTGCATGAACAAGGGCCACCGACGGAATCGACCGACCTGCAGGAACGTGGCTTCCGCCAGGCGTCGATCCTGAGCGGCTGTGTCCGCGATCCCGGGTGATGACCGCTGACGGGAGCCAGCTGCGGTGCGAGCGCAGGCAGAGCCGAGATGCCCGGCCGACCGGCGACCGCGTTTCGTCACCTGGGCAGGCCCATTCCGGCGGTGGCACCCCTCTCCCACGTGGGCACGAGACGGCTACGACACCTCTCCGCGAGCGGGAATCGGATCGCCACGAACGGAGTTGGTGAGGGAAGTCAGCCGTTTCAGGAGGGGTCATGCGAGCGATTCAGGTTTCCGAAGTGGGCGGTCCCGAGGTGCTGCGACTGGTCGACATTGATCAACCGGTGCCGGGCCCGGGCCAGGCGGTCGTGGAGGTCGCCGCGTCCGGCGTCAACTTCCTCGACGTGTACCACCGCCAGGGCCGGTACACCCTCCCGCTGCCCTTCACCCCGGGCACTGAGGGCGCGGGCACGGTCCTCGAGGTTGGACCCGGCGTCACCCACGTCGCTGTGGGAGACCGGGTCGGCTGGGTGGAGATTCCCGGCACCTATGCCGAGCGGGCCGTCGTGGACTCCTCCCGGCTCGTGCCCCTGCCCGACGGCGTCGACTTCGAGGCCGCCGCCGCCGTGCTGCTGCAGGGCATGACGGCGCACTACCTCGTCAAGGACGCCTACCCGGTCCAGCCAGGCGACACGGTGCTCGTGCACGCTGCTGCCGGCGGCATGGGGCTTGTGCTGACCCAGCTCATCACCCATCTCGGCGGCAGAGTGATCGGCACAACCTCGACACCGGAGAAGGCCCAGCTGGCGCGGCGCGCCGGGGCCGCCGAGGTGATCCTCTACTCTGCGGTGGACGATCTCGCGGCCGAGGTGAAGCGGCTCCATGGCGGCCAGGGCCTGCCTGTCGTCTTCGACGGCGTCGGCAGGGACACCTTCGATGCGAGCCTCGCCAGCCTGCGAACCCGCGGCCACCTGGTGCTCTTCGGCGCCGCGAGTGGTGCAGTGCCGCCCTTCGACCCCATCCGGCTCGCCCAGGGCGGTTCGCTGACCCTGATCCGGCCAAGCCTCGGGCACTTCATCGCCGATCGGTCCGAGCTGCTCCGGCGCGCCGCCGACGTGCTTGAACTGGTGCGCACCAAGGTGCTTGAGACCACCGTGACGGCCCGCTACCCGCTCGCCGAGGTCGCCCAAGCTCACCGCGATCTGGAGGCTCGGCGTACCACCGGCAAGCTACTCGTCATCCCCTAGGGTCACCGAGGGAATTGACTGACCTGCAGGAACGTGGCTTCCGCCAGGCGTCGATCCCGCGGAGCCGTGTCCGCGATCCCGGGTGATGACCGCTGACGGGAGCCAGCTGCGGTGCCAGCGCAGGCAGAGCCGTGATGCCCGGCCGGCCGTCGACCGCGTTTCGTCACCTGGGCAAGCCCATTCCGTCGGTGGCGCAACAAGGCCCGCACAGCGAACGAGGGCGTGCCCGCACTCCAGATCGCTTCCCTCATCGGCCGGCTCGGTGGGCTTGTCCGAGATCAACCCAGACACGACCCGCAGCCTCCCACCGCCCGACCCGCCCGGACAGTCCGCTGTCAAGCACAGTGGACCCGGGCGGCCCGATCAAGTGAGCTGACCTACGACGGACTGCGCGCCGCCGAGGCCAAGGGCAGCAAGGCGGACGCCGCCCCGCCGTCCCGGCCGGCAAGACCGCCGACGTGCGCACCGCGTACCTGGAAGGCCGCTCCATCGCCGCCCTCGCCCGCGACCACCGGGTCAGCCGCGGTGCGATCCGCACGGCCGTCGCCGACCTTCTGCCCGACCACACCGCCACCGAGGAGGACGCCCTCGCACCGGAGTCGCCGGTCACCCTCGACATGCCGGGCAAGGTCGTCGGCTTCCTCCGCACCGCCGAACTGGAGCCCGCAGAGCGGGCCGCGCTCGACCAAGGGGCGACCGTACGGCGCGGCCATGGCTACACCCGGCGCGTCAGCGCCGTCCCCGCCGTGCACCGACAGCTCCTCGCCCGCTGCCAGCCCCTCGACGGCAGCCAGGGTCTCCCCGCAGTCCCGGCCCAGCGCAAGGCCGGCCGCGAGTACGGGAACCGGGTCAGCAAGCGCACGCCCTGACCAAGATCGTTCTCACCGATGGCCGCTGTACCGATGTTCCCCGAGGCCGGGGTCAGCCGTGGAGCGCGGTCGCCAGCTGCGCCCGCGAGCGCACGTCCAGCTTCTGGTAGATCCGGGTGAGGCGCGCCTCGACCGTCTTCACGCTGAGATACAGCTTGGCCGCCGCCTCCTGGTTGCTGGCGCCCTGCCCCACCAGGTGGGCCAGGCGCAGCTCGGCGTCCGTGAGCGAGGAGAGCGCGGGCAGCGTGTCCTCCCCGGCCGGCGTCTCGCTGGCCAGCGCCAGCCAAGGCGCCGCACCCGCCCGCTCGAACACCGTCGCCGCGGCCTGCAGCGCGCTCTGCGCCGCCGAGCGCCGACGGCGTCTTCGCTCGACCCGCGCCAGCGAGATCAGCGCCCGCCCGTGCTCCAGCGGCAGCCCCGCCTCGGCGAACCGCTCGGCTGTGCGGGTGAGCAGCTCCGCCGCCTCGTCCGTCCGGCCGGCCCCGGCGAGATACTGGGCGTACGCCCGGTCGCAGCCGAGCAGGACGGTCGTACGCCGCAGCTCCTCGGCCACCGGGCGCACCCCGTCCAGCAGCTCCACCGCCTCCTGCGCCGAGTCGTTGGCGAGCAGGGCCTCCGCCAGCTCCTCGTGCCAACGGAGCATCGACGGGTCGACCGTCGACTGCGCCCGCTCGTTCGCCTGCACCCTGCGCAGGGTCTCCAGGGCCGAGGCCACGTCCCCGTTGATCAGCTGTACGCGCCCCAGCGCGTACAGGCTGCGGGAGAGGAAGACCCGGTCGCCCTCCTCCTCCGACGCCTGGACGCTGCGCCGGGCATAGCTGGCCGCGCGGGCGAAGCTGCCGCCCGCCGTCTCCGCGAGCGCGAGGGTGTACCAGGCCGGCCCGGGGGAGAGACCCGCCTCCAGCGTCAGCGCGAGCGACTGTCCGGCGTGGACGAGCGCCGCCGGGCAGGCCCCGATGCGGGACTCGATCGCGGCGAGCGTGGAGAACAGCTCGATCGTGTCCTCCACCGAACCGCGCCGCTGCACCAGCGGAAGCAGGGCGTTCACCTGGTCGCGGGCGTCGGTCAGCCGGTCGTCGAACAGAGCGTGACGGAGCGTCAGGATCTGTGCGGCGTTACGGATTCCGAGCGGGCGCTCGGCCATCTCCAGGCCGCGCGCCTGCGCCAGGACCGACTCCGCGTCCGAGGCGCCGAGCGCCCGGTCCATCCGCGCCTGCACGGTCAGCGCCTGCGCCGCCGTCCTGGGGTCGCCCACCGAGGCCGCGAGCGCGGCCGATTCGACGGCAGCGGCCCGCGAACGCAACGGATCCCCGTCCGCCAGAACGTACTTGACGGCAAGTCGGAGAAGGACGCCCGCCCGCAGTGCCGTGTCGCCCTCGGAGTCCTCCATGGCGTGCACGTACATCTCGTCGAGGCCGGTCAGTCCCTGGCCCGCGGTGTCGAGGACGGCGAGCCGGGCGCGTACCCGGTCCGAGGGCGCCGCGTCGCGGGCCAGCAGATCGGTGGCGGCGCGCATCGCGAGATCGGCGCGGGCGGCGCGGGCGGCCTCCTCGGCTGCGTCCACGAGCCGCGTGATCCGTTGCGTGGAGTGCCGGACGGGCGTCGACTCGGCCGCGAGCAGGGCAAGTTCGGCCGCGAGCGCGCTGTTGCCGCGGCGCCTCGCGAGATCGGCGGCGGCGGCCACCTCGGCGGCGAGCGACTCGTCGGGGATGTCCGTGGCCAGCGCCCGGTGCCGTACCGCCTCGACCGAATCGTCCACCACTCCGGCGAGCGCGGCGTGCCCGGCGCTGCGCTCGGCCCAGCAGGCGTCGTGCACCAGCGTCGAGGGGAGGAGACCGGCGGTGAAGGCGACCGTGCCGTCCTCGGCGAGCGAGACCAGGTCGGCGCGCTCGGCGGCGGCGAGGTCCGCCTCCGCGTTGGGCCTCCCGGCCCTTCGTATCAGCGCCGCCGTGGGGCGCAGCGCCAGAGCGGCGAGCAACAGCGTCTGCCGTACGTCGGGCGGCGCCGCACCGAGGAGCTGCCGCGCCAGGTCGCGGGCGCGGCCGGACAGGGTCAGCGCCTCGGCGTGGTGGACGGGGGTGTTGCGTGCGTCGGCCAGGGAGCGGCCCACGGCGAGCGCGAGGCGGGGGTTGCCGCCGCTCGCCTTGTGGATCCGGCCGGCCATCCGCGACGGCAGACGGTGGTGGATGAGGAGTTCGGCGATCTCGTCGGCGTGCAGGGGCGGCACGAGGAGGATGTCGGCCTCCGACGGCACCCAGAGCCGGGCGTCGTGGCCGTCCTCGGCGCCGTACGCCTCGGGTGTCTCGACGGCGATGACCCGCAGCGCGGGCGGGGCCAGGTGCAGGGCGAAGCGCAGCAGGTCGGCGCTGTCGGCGTCGATGTGCTGCACGCCGTCCACGACGAGCAGCGCGGGGCCCCGGGCGGTGAGCGCCCGCAGGATCTGCGCGATGCCGAGGCGCAGCGCGATCGGGTCCCAGCCGCCGTCGTAGAGGGGCGCCTCGCGGCACAGCATCGCGACGGCGGTCCGCTGGGGGCCGGGGAGCCCGTCGAAGACCCCGGACGCGGTGACGGAGCCGACGGCGGTACGGAATCCGTCGGGGTCCTCGGGGTGGCCTGCGGGGCCTGGCCGGCCGGTGGTCCCGTGAGGTCCGGAATACCCCTGATGGCCTGTGCTTTCGAAATGACCGAAGTGTCCGGCATGTGCGGACTGGATGGCGGGAACGGTGTCGCCCGCCGGTGGGTCGACAGGGGGAGCGGAGGGGCGGGCGGCGTCACCGCCGGACGGCGGGTCGGCGCGGGGCGTCTCCGGCCCTGTGGCGCCTGTCGTGTCGGCGGCTCTCGGCCAGGTCACCGTCGCCGCGGCCGAGGCGACGAGCGCGGCGGCGGCCGCGCCGGGTATGTCACGGTCGGCCGGCAGGGTCGCGAGCCAGAGGACGGTCTCTCCGCGGGCCTCGGCGCGCGCCGCCTCCGCCAGGGCGACCTCGGTCTTGCCGACGCCCGCGGTCCCGGTGAGCAGCGCGCGGCCTCGGGAGTGCAGCACGCGTTCGAGCCGGGAGAGCAGCTCCTCCCGGCCCACCGGCGCGGGGGAGCCCCCCGCGCCCGCAGGGCGCAGAGGAACGTGTGTCGTCGTCGTCACGTGTCCACCCCCTCCGGCACTCGGGCCCTGCCCGTGAGCCCCGTGGGGCAGAAGAATACGGAGCGTACCGGCGCCGTCCAGGCCTGTTGTCCGGCATACGGACACTCGATGTCGGTCACCACGCCAGGACGCGCCCGTGGTGTAGACCACGAGCGCGCCGCTGACCAGCAATTATGCTGTTGTGGGGGGTGGTTCAGGTGGGGCTCAGAAGGTGAGGTTCCACGAGTCGATGTAGCCGGTGTCACCCGAGGCCACGTCGCGGACCTGCAGCTTCCAGGCGCCGTTGGCGACCTCGCTCGACGCGTCCACCGTGTAGGTGGTCACGACGTTGTCGGCACTGTCCGAGCCGGAGGAGGCCTTCAGGTTGCGCACCGTGCCGTCGGGGGCGATCAGGTCGATGACCAGGTCCCCGCGCCAGGTGTGCTTGATGTCCACGCCGACCTTGAGGGCGGCGGGGGCGTTGCCGGTGCGGCCGGTGACGGAGATCGTGGACGACACGGTGGTGTTGTCGGAGATCGTGACATCGGTCGCGTTCGTGAAGACGGTGCCGGTGGGCGGCGTCGTCGTGGTGACCGCGTCCACGGTCTTCGCGGCGTCGGCGATGCCGGTGCCGCAGCCGCCCGTGCAGGTGCCCGGCAGCGGGCGGGCGTTGGCCTTGATCGCGGACTCGATCTCGGCCGGGGTGAGGCTGGTCTTCGCCGACTTCAGCAGCGCGGCGAGGCCGGCGATGTGCGGCGCGGCCATCGAGGTGCCCTGGTAGGGCTGGTAGTTCTCCGCCGACTGGGTCGTCGTGCCCGAGTTCAGAGTGGAGTAGATGCCGTTCTGCGGCGTGGTGATCGTGCCCGGCGTGTCGGTCGCGCGGCGAGTCTCGCCGCCCGGCGCGGCCACGTCCACGATGGTGCCGTAGTTCGAGTAGAACGAACGGTTGCCCTCGCGGCTGGTGGAGGCCACGTTGATGACGTTCGCGCAGTTCGCCGGGGTGAATCCGGACGCGTTGGCGTTGCTGTTGCCCGCGGCGACGACGACGGTGGTGCCGCGCGAGACGGCGCCGTTGATCGCGTTCTGGTAGACGCTCGGGCAGGTGGAGCTGGCGCCGCCCAGGCTCAGGTTGATGACCTTGGCCGGGGTCGCGTTGGCCGCGACGCCCGGCACGGAGCCGCCGGACGCCCAGGTGATGGCGTCGGCGATGTCGGCGGAGGAGCCGCCGCACTTGCCGAGCACGCGCACGGGCTGGATCTTCGCGTTGTACGCGATACCCGCGATGCCCTTGGTGTTGTTGGTGACCGCACCGATGGTGCCCGCCACGTGGGTGCCGTGCCAGGAGGAGTTGGAGGCCTTGGAACCGAGGCCGCACTCGTTGTCGGTGGCGTTCCAGTCGCCCTCGTCCTTGGCGTTCGCGTCACGGCCGTTGCCGTCGCGGGCGTCCGCGGAGTCGGAGATGAAGTCGTAGCCGGAGACGACGTTGGTGGCGAGGTCCGTGTGGGTCGCGTAACCGGTGTCGATGACGGCGACGGTGACGCCGGAGCCGGTGGTCTTGTCCCAGGCGGCCGGGACGTTCATGCCGCCGGTGGCCTCGAAGAGGTCCCACTGCTTCGCGTAGTCGGTGTCGTTCGGGGCGACCGCCATCGCATACGCGCGGATGTCGGGCTCGACCGAGGCGACCTGCGGGTCGGCGCGGAAGGCGTCCATGACCTCGGCGACGTCCTGCTTCGAGGCGCTGCCGCCCAGGTCGACCAGCGCGGCACCGCCGGCGAGGCGGCGCTCGAAGGCGAGGCTCTCGCCGGTCGCGGCGCCCTTGGCGGCCGCGTCGCTCTTCGCGGCGGCGTTGGAGCCGGCCTCGGCGGTCTTGGACTTGTAGGTGACGATGACCTTCTCGACAGGCGCGCTGGGCAGCGCGGTCATCGCCTGCGCGGCCGGAGCCGGCTTCGGCGTGGCAGCGGCCGGGGCGGCGGCGAACGCCCCGGAGGTGGTGGCTGCGGCGCCGATGATCGCGGCGCTCGCGACCACGACGGATATGACTCTCCGCCTGGAACTGTTCAAGGTGTTCCCTTTCAAGCACGACGTAGGTGCGGAGCAGTGGCGGCGGCGCGGGAGCCACGGGGCGATGTGGGGTCGCGGTCCGTCGTTCCCTGGGCTTGGGGGGCCCGTGCGCCGCCACCGGCGACGCGACGGCCCGGGTCAAGGCCGTCACCGGCGGACACTACCCACCGCTCCCCATGCACCTGACAGGCGGGGCGGGGGATGGGATCTGCCGGTGCGGCAGACAGTAGGGAACGGCGAGATGAACCCGATACGGGGAAAACCCTTGTCGGCCCCCGAGGGGGGTGGGGGAGGGTGGGCAGGGCACGCGCGGGTTGACGTGTGGTGAGCGCGGTCAGGCGACTTCAGGCCGGAATTGTCGCCAGGTAAAGCGGACATGACGGGTGATTTCGGCACAGGGAAAGGGTCCCGTAAGCCAGACCGCGGAATGCGCCCCGCCGCTTGCTCGGCATCGGAACGCCGCGGCGGTGTGCCCGTCCGAAGATCGAATCCCGGCCGCCCCGCCTAGCCCAGTTCGAGCGTCGTCACTCCGAAGACCTTCTCGCGAGCCACCGGCCGGACCTCGCCCGTGTACATCCGGGCCGTCTCGAACGTGGGCTCCAGCCCACGCTCCAGGGCGAGCGCGGCCGCGGAGGGGTTGGCCTCGGGCATGTCGACGGCGATGCGCGGCGAACCGAAGGCCCGCGCCTCTGCGGCCAGCGCGTCCAGGAGTACGGCGGCGTCGGCCGGCGTGTCCGCGAAGAGCGGCCCGATGCGCGCCTCGCCCTCGGCCGGCCGCACCACCCCGTACCCCGTGAGGCGTCCGTCGACGACCCGTGCCAGGGCCCGATGGCCCGGGGTGGTCAGCCACGACGCGAGGAAGCGCGGCCGGTCGGCGTGGTGGCAGGTGCTGTCGTACGCGGAGAGGGCGGCCGGGTCGACCCGCGCCGCGGGGACCACGTCCGGCGCGGGGGAGCCGGAGGCGCCGACCTCGCCGACGTACCGTGCGCTGCGGTACGCGAGGGCGAACCCGGAACGCCGGTAGTTCTCCTGCTGGTCCGGCACCCCGTCGAGGCCGACCGTCCGCCCGCCCGCGTGCGCGAGCCCGGCGCGCCAGGTCGCGAGGCCGTGCCCGCGGCCGCGCAGGTCGGGGCGGACGAGGTAGAAGCCCAGGAAGGCGTACCGGTCGCTGTAGTTGACGACCGAGACGGCGGAGACGGGCTCCCCGTCGACCCGGCCGAGGAAGAACCCCTCCGGGTCCTGGGCGAAGAACGCCGGGGCGTCGGAGAGCCCCGGGTTCCACCCCTCCGCCGCCGCCCAGTCGCGCACGAGCGCCCAGTCCTCGAGCGTGGCCGGGGTGACGTGGAGCGTGCCGGGAGCGGGGGAGGCCATGGGCGTTCCTTGCGGGGGCGAAGGGTGCGAAGCCGTCCGATCCTAGCGAGCACGCCGGCCCCGGCCGGCGCGCGCCGATGCTTTCGAGACACGGGATCCGGCGCACAGTTCAGGACACGAACTGACCTCCACTGCTGCGAGTGTGGTGCCCGGAGCCGCCCCCGCGGAGACGACCCCGCACCCTCCCGTGAAGGCCGCCCGGACAGCCCGCCACCGCCCGTCCCCGTCTCCGCGCCCGCCCGTCTCCGTCTCCGTCTCCGCGCCCGTCCGTCTCCGTCTCCGCCCCAGCCCGTCCCCGCCCCCGAACCTGAGAGCATCATGACCGTCCTCGACACCCGCGCCCTCAACCGCGCCACCCTCGCCCGCCAGTACCTGCTGGAGCGGGCGGACACCCCCGTACGGGACGCCGTGGCGCACCTGTGCGGCATGCAGGCGCAGGAACCGCAGGAGCCCTTCACCGGCCTGTGGTCCCGGCTGCGCGCCTTCACGCCGCGGCACCTGGACGACGCGCTGACGGGCCGCCTGGTCGTGCGCACCCACCTGATGCGCCGCACCGTCCACCTGGTAACCGCCGACGACGCGCTCGCCTGGCGGGCCCGCCACGACACCATGCTGCGCCAGCGGGTGCTGGCCACCTACCGGCGCGAACTCGCGGGCATCGACGTCGACGAGGTGGCCGCCGCCGGCCGAGCCGTCATGGCCGACGGCGAGCCCCGCACCATGGCGGAACTCGTCCGTGCGGTCGGGGACCGCTGGCCCACGCCTCCGCGCCGCGCCCTGGGGGAGCTGCTCGTCGCCTCCCTCATCCCGATGGTCCAGCTCCCTCCCCGCGGCCTGTGGCGCACCAAGGGCGGTGTCCGGAACCTTCCCCTGGCCACCTGGCTCGGGCGCGACGTCGAACCGCTCTCCGACGACGGGACCGACCCGACCGGACAGGAGCTGGTACGGCGGTACCTCGCCGCCTACGGCCCCGCCGCCAGCGCCGATCTCCGTGCCTGGAGCGGCCTGGCCGGACTGCCCGCCGCCGTCAAGGCGGTCCGCGAGGAACTCGTCTCCTACCGCGACGAACGCGGCCGAGAGCTCCTCGACCTGCCCGGCGCACCCCGGCCGGACCCGGACACCCCGGCACCGGTGCGCTTCCTCCCGGCCTTCGACAACGCGATCCTCGGCTACGCCGACCGCGGCCGGATCATCGACGACGCCCACCTCGGCCTCTCCGTCGCCGGCCATCGCGCGGTCCTCGTCGACGGCCGGGTCGCGGCCACCTGGACGGTCCAGGAGGCCAAGGTCGCCGTCACCCCGCTCCGCACGCTCACCCCCTTGGAGCGCGAATCGGTCCACGCGGAGGCCGAAGCCCTCACCACCTTCCTGGCCACCTGACCCCTCGACCGGTCCTCAGCCCACCAGCCGGAGCGCCGTGGCCGCTACGCCCACGTGGACCGTCTGGCCCCAGGTCAGGTCCAGCGCGTCCGACTCCATGCCGTCGCCGAAGGCGACCAGGCGGTCCGACTCCACCGTGAGGTGGAGGGCGTTCCCGGCGTTCAGCACTCCCTCCACCCGCGAGGTGCCCGTCGTCGGGGACGGCCAGGCCTCGCGGACGAACCAGGCGAGGCTGCGGGCCGTCGGGGCGGGGAGCGCCAGGGGGCTGGAGCGTTCGAGCCAGAGGGAGCGGAGCCAGCCCGTCGCACCCGTTCCCGTGCCGACCAGGACGCCCGAGGAGGCCTGCGGCTCGGGTGCGGAGTGCGCCGAACCCTGCCTGTCCCTGCCGCCGTCGACCGCGAGGGTGTAGCGCGCCGTCTGGTGGCTCGGCGGGCCGAGGTAGATCTCGTTCAGGGCGAGGAGCCGCTGCGCGTCGTCCGTCACCGCCTCCGCCATCGTGAGCTCGTCCACCCCCGTACGCTCCGCCGAGGCGACGGCTGAGCGCAGCAGAGCCCCCGCGTCCGCCGCCCGGTGGCGGACGAGCACCCCCGGGTTCCGCCCCGGGTCGGTGTCGATGCCGACCACCGGCTGACCGTCCAGGTACTTGGCCGCGTTGGCCACCAGGCCGTCCTGCCCGACCACCACGACCACGTCCTCGGGGCCGAACAGGAACCGGTCCAGGTCCGCCCGCTCCACCGTCGCCTGCCGCCACGACAGCGGCACCGCCGCCGCGACCTCCGCCAGCCCCCGCCGGGTGCGCTCGTGCCGCCGCCGTACGTCCTCGATGCTCCGGCCGCGGCTCGACAGGAAGAACTCCGCCTGTCCGTGCGTACCGTGGCGCGCGAGCAGCCCCTCGTACTCCGTGACGCGGTGCACGAGCACCGCGCGCGGCGCCAGGCTCACGACGACGACCCGCCGCCGCCCAGCCTGCCGAGCAGCGCCGTCAGGACGTCGGGGGAGACCGTCACGCTCTCGATCCGCGGCAGGTTCTCCGCCGCCCTGGTCGCCGCCAGCGCGTGGAGCGTCCCGGCGTCGACCTCCCCGTGCACGCGAAGCCACGCCGCCTGCGCGGCCGCCCGTGCCTCGCCGACCTCACGCGCCGCCTCCGCCTCGGCACGCGCGAGCCGGACCTTCCGTACCGCCTCGGCCTCCGCCCGTACGGAGTCGGCGGCGGCGCTCTCCTCGGCCTCGCGCCGCGCGTTGGTGCCGCGCTGGTCGACGAGCCGCTCCTCCTGCCGGGCCAGCTCGATCTTGCTGGCGAGCTCGTTCTCGGCGATGGTCCGCTCGCGCTCGACCGCCACGGCCCGTCGCTCGTACGTCGCCCGGTCCGCCTCCTGCTGGATCTGCTCGCGGGCCGGGGTGCGCAGCGCCCGCTCCACCTCCGGCTCCGGACGGATCGCCACCACCCGTACCGCCACCACCTCGATGCCGGTGGCCGGCAGGCGCGGCTCGGCCGCGAGCCCGTCGGCGATCCGGTCGCGTACCGCCGCCACGCCGTCGACCAGCGCCGCCGCCAGCGGCGTGCGAGCCAGGACGTCGAGGGCGTGCTGCTGGGCCGTCTCGGTCAGCAGCGTGGCGATCTGCTCCAGCGGCGCACCGCGCCACGCGCCGGTGTCCGGGTCGATGGAGAAGTCGAGCCGGGTGGCGGCCGCCTCCGGTTCGCCGATCCGGTACGTGACCGTGGACTGCACGCTCACGTCCTGGAAGTCGGCCGTCCGCGCGTGGAACGCCATCGCCAGCTCCCGGTCGTTCACCGGCACTTCGGAGAGCGCGGCGGACAGGGAGCGGTACCAGAAGCTCAGGCCCGTCCCGTCGTGGACGAGGCGTCCGCGCCGGTGGTGACGGATGTGCGCCGTGGGCGCGGACCTCAGATGGCGCCAGCCGGCGCGGCGGGTGATGTCGGCCATGGGAACTCCCCCTTGTCGTCAAGTTGACGATAGGGGGGAGCATGCATTTGCGTCAAGATGACGAAAGCGGAGGGTCCGGTGGGGCCGTGTCGTGCAGACGCGCCGAGACGTCCTCGTGCGCCAGGCGGCGCAGGGCCAGCAGGATCGGCTCGTAGAGCATCGTGTACGCGACGGCCGCCTCGATCGCCTCCTCCACGACCGGGTACTCCTCCATCACCGCGTACTCCTCGGCGGCGATCGGGTGCATCACCTCGGCGTACCGCCGGATGTGGTCGACGCCGCCCCGGTAGCCCAGGGCGCGGAGCGTCACGACCGCCCGGGTCAGCGCGGTGAGCGCCGGCGCCCCGTCGCTCACCCGCCAGCCCATCTCGGCGAGCAGATCGCGCATCTCGGCGAAGACCTCGTCCCAGTCCGCACGCTCGGGGTCGGAGGTCTGGGGCGGCGAGATCCGCGGGCCGAGCATGTACGCGGCGACGCTGACGCGCTCGTGGCGGCCGGAGGCCGGGTCGTCCGCCACCGCCAGGACGTCCCGGGCCTGCTGGATCGTCATCCCGCCCACCGTGAGGAGCGCCCGCACCAGGCGCAGCCTGCGCAGATGCTCCTCGCCGTACGCCGACTGCCGGGCCGTGACCGGCGTCCCGGCGGGCAGGAGCCCCTCGCGCAGGTAGTACTTCACGGTGGCCACCGACACGCCCCCGCGGTCGCTCAACTCGGAGAGGCGCACAAGCGGTTCACCGTTCCCATCGTCTCGACGCGCACGCCGGGGAGTGCTGCCCCGGCCACCGAGGGTAGTGCAGCTATCCAAGGGGCGCGGCGGACCGGAGCGGAGCGATCCGCGGTCAGCCGGCCATGGCTGCCGGTGCGGTCGCCGACGGGCCCGTCGCCCCGTCGGTGCGGGGGGAGGGGAGCGACGGTCCGGAGGCGACGACCGGAGACGGACTCGGGGTGTTCGAGGCGTTCGAGGGTATGGGCAGGGCTCCCGCCCCGGTCGTCAGGAGGACGACCCCGCGCGCCGCCACCGCCGAGGCGGCTGCCGCGACCAGCCAGCCCCACACGCCCGCGCGGAACGTCTCGCCGAGCAGCGCCACGCCGATGACCGCGGCGGCGGCCGGGTTGGAGAGGTTCACGACGGCCAGCGGCGCGGCGAGGCCGCCCCGGTAGGCGGTCTGCGACAGCAGCAGCCCGCCCACGGCGAAGGCCGAGATCAGGACGGCGATCAACGCCGTCTGCCACCAGGTCGTCGGTCCGCCCGGCAACTCGCGCGCGAGCGCGGCCGTCAGCGTCTGCGTCAGCGCGGAGCCGACCCCGGAGGCGATTCCCGAGGCAGTGGCGTGCCCCAGTCCCCGCCCCTGTCCTTTCCTCCGGCCGTGACCCGTCCCCCGGCCCTGACCCGGCCGACGCCGTCCGCCCGAGGCGAGGGCGGTGATGAGAAGCGCCGTCACCGCCGCGACGACGAGGGCCTCCCGCAGGCTGAGCGCGTCGCCCGGGGTCGCCGGTCCGGTGACCGCGATCAGGCCGACGAGTCCGGCCAGCGTCCACAGCGCGCCGCGCCATTCCGCCCGGGTCACGCGCCGCCGCGCGTAGTACGCCCCCAGGGGCAGCGCCGCCACCAGCGTCAGCGCACCGAGCGGCTGAACGAGCGTCAGCGGGCCGTAGTGCAGCGCGGCCACGTGGGCGAGCGCGCCCGCCGCGTTGAGGCCGACCGACGACCACCACTGGCCGCGGGTGAGCAGCGCGCGGAGCGCGCCGCGTCCGCCGTCGGAGGCCGAGGCGAGCCGGGACTGGGCGACGGCGGCCAGCGCGTAACCGGCCGTCGAGACCAGGGACAGGAGAACGGCCGGCAGCGTGCCCTGGAGGCCGTTCATCGCAGGACCTCCGCCGTGCGGGGCGCCGGTCCGGGAAGGACGACCCCTGGGACGCCGAGCCCGGAGCCGGCGAAACCGGCAGCGTCGGGACCGGCGGTGTCAGGACCAGAAGTGGCGGGTCCCGAAGCAGCCGGTTCCGGCGCGGCGCGATCGGACGTGCCCGGGGTTCGTACGACCGCGAGCGCGACACCGAGCAGGGCCGCCGCCACGAGCGCGTCGAACCAGTAGTGGTTGGCCGTGCCGACGATCACCAGCAGGGTCAGCGCCGGATGGAGCAGCCACAGCCACCGCCACCGCGTACGGGTCGTGGCGATCAGACCGATCGCGACCATCAGGGCCCAGCCGAAGTGGAGCGAGGGCATCGCGGCGAACTGGTTCGCCATCGAGTCCGTGGCCGGGGTCGCTCCGTACACCGACGGTCCGTAGATCCGGGCGGTGTCGACGAGACCGGTCGCGTCGAGCATCCGGGGCGGGGCGAGCGGCATCAGGAGGTGCAGCGCGAGCGCGGCGGCGGTGAGGAGCGCGAGGACGCGCCGAGACCAGAGGTAGTGGTCCGGCCGGCGCCAGTAGAGCCAGGCGAGGAAGGCGATCGTGGCCGGGAAGTGCACGGCCGCGTAGTAGGTGTTGGCGGCCCGGACGAGCGTGTCCCCGTGCATCAGGAGGGCCTGAACCGACCCTTCGCCGGGCAGATGGACGGCGCGCTCCGCCTCCCAGATCCGGTCGGCGTTGTGGAAGGCCCGCAGTTCGTGGCCGTTCGCGAAGAGCCTGCCGAACTTGTAGACGAGGAACAGCGCGGAGACGAGCAGCAGCTCACGTCCGAGGGCCGGCCTGGGGATGCGCCGCGCGTCCGGCGTGCGTGGTGCGGCGGGTGCGTCTGGCGCGTCGGGCGCGTCGGGCGGACGCGGGGCGCTCGACGGGTCCGGGGTAGCGGTCGGCCCCGGTCCGGTGGGACGTGTCCCGCGTATCCCGGCAGCCATGCCGCGGCCCCTTTTTCCATCAAATCGCCAGCAAACGGAGGAAGCCTAGATCCGAATTCATCGAGACGCAAGCGTCTCGATACGTTTGCGTCTCGATTGTGCACCCCCTACTCTCGTATGTGCAGAGAGCTGTCCGGGAGGAAGCCATGTCCACGCAGGCCGCGACCGAAGCCGCCCGCCGCAGCAAGATCACCCCCGAGCGGGAGACCGAGCTGTACGAGGCCGTGCTCTGCCTGCTCCGCGAGGGCGGATACGACGCGGTGACCATGGAGGGCGTCGCGGCCCGCACCAAGTGCGGCAAGGCGACGCTCTACCGGCAGTGGGGGACCAAGCCGAAGCTCGTCACGTCCGCCCTGTCCAAGCAGCGCTGCGTGTTCTTCGCCGGAATCGACACCGGTTCGCTGGCGGGCGACCTCCGCGAGGCCGCCCGCCTCGCCTCGACCCGCCGCGACCACGACGCCGAGCTGATGGAGGCCGTCAGCCAGGCGTACGTCCAGTACCCCGATCTGCGCGAGGCGCTCCGCGAGACCGTCATCAGCCCCGAGATCGCCGCGCTCGACGAGATCCTCCGGCGGGCCGCGGAGCGCGGCGAGATCGACCCGGACAATCCGGCGGTCGGTTTCGTCGCCCCCTGCTTCCTCGGCATGCTCCGCATCGAGCGGCTCTTCGAGGAGCGGTTCGCCGACGCGTCGACCATGCGCGCCTTCGTCGACTCCGTCCTCCTCCCCGCCCTGATGCCCGCCGCGGGGCGCGCCGAGGTGTGACCGCCCGTCCCCTCCGGCACCCTGGACCCATGGATTCCGCCACCCCCGACGTACGCGTCCGACGGATCTACGAAGCCCCCTCGCCCGACGACGGCGTACGGGTCCTGGTCGACCGCCTCTGGCCGCGCGGCCTCGCCAAGACCGACGCCCGGATCGACGAGTGGCCCAAGGCGCTCACCCCCTCCACCGAACTGCGCCGCTGGTACCACGGTTCGGAGGGCTCGTACGAGGAGTTCTGCCGGCGGTACGAGCACGAGCTCGCCGAACCCGAGGCCGCCGAGGCGCTCGACCGGCTGCGCACCCTCGCCGCCCAGGGGCCCGTCACCCTGCTCACCGCCGCCAAGGACCCCTCCGTCAGCCACACCTCGGTACTCGAACGCGCGCTGGCCGACTCGGCGGCATAGCCAGGGACACACGGCTCCGGTCACCATGGCGTGACAGCACCTTCCGCACCCTGGCGCATCTTCTGCACACCCGCACGAGCACCCTGCCCGAGTTCCGCACCTTCCCGTTCCGGAGGCGCCGCGTGGACCCGACGACATCCGCACGCCATGAGCTGCTCGACGCGCTGCAGCGCGACCCCTACCCCCTCTACGCACGTGCGCGACAGACCGACGGTCTGACCTTCGTCCCCGAGCTCGACGCCTGGCTGGTCGCCCGGGACGCCGACGTCCGCGAAGTGCTGCTGCGGGCCGACGACTTCTCCTCTGCCCAGTCCCTGCGGCCCGACGTCCTGCCGGCGCCCGCCGTCCTCGGTGTCCTCGCCCGCGGCTTCGGGAGGCGGCCCACCGTCGTCTCCACGGACGGCGCGGCGCACCGCCGCCACCGGGCCCCGATCAACCGCGGCCTCTCCGCCGCGCGCGTCGCGGCCCTCACGCCGTACGCCGCCGAGGTCGCCACGCGCCTCGTCGACGGCTTCGCCGCGAACGGCCGCACCGAGGTCATGTCCTCGTACGCGCGCGAGCTGCCCGGCGCGGTCATCGGCCGGCTCATCGGCTTCGACCCCGAGGACGTGCCCGCCGCGGTGCACGGAGGACACCGCGCCGAGCAACTCCTCTTCCGGCCGATGCCCGAGGACGAACAGCTGGCCGCCGCCGAGGACGTCGTCGCGCTCCAGCACCTCCTGGACCGCTACGCCCGCGACCGGCGCGCCCGACCGCGCGACGACCTCTGCTCCGCGATGGTCGCCGCCCTGGCCCCCGACACCGGGCTCGGGCCCGGCATCCGTGAACTCACCGACGACCAGCGGAACGAACTCGCCTCCAACCTGCAGAACCTCCTCATCGCCGGCCACCTGACCACCACCGCGCTGATCGGCACCGCTCTGTTCCACCTGCTGTCCCACCGCGACCAGTGGGAGCTGCTCTGCGCCCGTCCCGAGCTCATACCCGGGGCGGTGGAGGAAGCGGCACGCTTCGACACCGCCGTCCAGGGATTCCGCCGCACGACCACCCGTCCGGTCGTGCTCTCCGGCACCGAACTGCCCGCAGGGGCCACCGTCTTCGTCGCGTACGGCTCCGCCAACCGCGACGAGGCACGCCACGAGGACCCCGACACCTTCGACATCACCCGGCCCGCGCACCCCACCCGCCATGTGGGCTTCGGCCACGGCGCCCACGGCTGCCCCGGCTCCCAGCTCGCGCGCACCCAACTCCGGCTCACCCTGGAGCTGTTCACCCGCCGCTTCCCCGGGCTGAGGCTCGCGAAGGACCAGGGGGTCGTGATGCGGCCGACCATGATCCACCGCTCGCCCCTGGAGCTCCCGGTCACCTGGTGATCCCCGCCGAGGCGCCGCGTCACTCCCCGAGCAGACGCGGCGCTTCCGCGGCGGCGTCCGTCACCTCACCCGCGCGGTCGGCCAGTGCACGGGCCCACCGTACGAGTCCGCCGACGTCGATCCCGTACGGATCGGGCCGCCCGTCGATCCGCCCGGCGCCGCGGAGCAACAGCCGTGCCCCGCCAGCCGCGTTGCCCCGTGCCGCGTGCGTCAGACCCACCGCCAGCTGTGCGAGCCCCTGCCAGAGATCCCGCTCGTCGGCGGGGCCGCTCTTCCAGGCGTCCTCGAAGACCTCGTGCGCGTGGAACGGCATCCCCGCGTCGAGGAGCCGCTGCGCCTCGCGCACCGACGCCTCCGGGGTCCGCACGACGCCCTCGGGCTGCCGGGGCACCCCCTCGGTCCCGTACGGCAGCGGTCGCCCCAGCCCGTCCCGGGGCCGCCCACTGCGCGCCCGCCCCTCCGGGTCCCGGTCCCTCGGCATCCTGTCCACGCTCCCATTCTCCCCCGAGCCCGCCCCGCCTGGGCGGATGCCACCCGCGACCCGGCCGGGGGTGCGCCCCGGCGCCGCACGGAGTGGGGTAATGTTCTCTTGCACGCCGCCGCCGGGGACGAACCGGGGGCACGGGCATCGGGACGTGGCGCAGCTTGGTAGCGCACTTGACTGGGGGTCAAGGGGTCGCAGGTTCAAATCCTGTCGTCCCGACTTGAGGTTCGCCTCGTAGTCGCAGATAAGAGCCCTGTCTCACTTCGGTGAGGCAGGGCTCTTGTTCGTTCTCCGGGGTAGTTGTGTCACATTTCGTCACATGCCGAGTGGATCTTCCTCAACCTGCGAGCAGCTCACCGAGCTTGTCCGAACCCCTCTTGAGACTCTGCGGGTCGGGGTGGAAGTAGACCCGCTTGATGAAGGACGGGTCGCTATGTCCCGCCCACGCGGAGACGACGGTGTCGGGGACGCCGTGGTTGGCCATCCACGAAAGACACGCGTGGCGGGCGTCGTAGAGACGCACCTTCCGCACGCTGGCCTGAGCCATCAGTCGGTGAGCCTCACGACGGAGCTTGTCCGTCTTGAACGGTCGACCCAACTCGTCAACGACCACGTAGCCACTCCCCTCATACGCTTCCCCTGCTGCAAGCCTCTCCGCGGCCTGAGGGCGTGGAGGGTGAGAAGCGCTGCTTGCAGCGGCTTGGGCAGCGGCAGCGCCTTCCTACCGTTTCTGGTCTTGGGATCCTTCTCAACGGCCTTGTTGCGCCAACCCTTCGGCAGACTACGGTCATAGACGATGGTGCGGGTGTTCCCCACCGCGATGGCGCCAGCGCCCGTGAGGTCAACATCCATTTCCAGCGAGTGCCGCATACCTCGGCAGGACGCTCGGCAATAAGGCTCAGAAGCATCACCCCAAACAGGCGGTCACTCTTGGTCGCCTCGATAAACGCCTTCACCTCCGTCTTGTCTCAAGGTCGACGCTTCGCATCTGCCTGGGCCGCTTTGCGCACCGCGTCGCGGGAGACGCGGACGTGCTCGGCAACGTTGCGGGCGACCACCCGCGGCGAACCGCAAAGGTAAGCGCGGAGCGCAGCCGGCCAAGGGCGAGCCGCACTGATCGAAGACCAACACCAGTTCCCGGCTTTCCGCCGCGCTGGCGCCCACGGGTCAGCATCCAGTCCACAAATTCCTCGACGTCCTCCTCAGTGAGCAGCTGAAGCCGCTTATCTCCAAGAAACAACCGTGCGGGGCGGATCGCATTGTCATAGTTGGAGGCGGTCGCTTCCTCAACCCCTCGGGTCGCAGTCTTGAGCCATAGATCAAGCAACTCATCAACCGTTATTTTGCTTGGTATCACGAACGTACCGGTGGTGGACTGATGCCGAATGCGGGCGAGCTCGTCCCGAGCCTGCTTCTTCGTGTCGTAGGTCTTGCGGATCTGTCGCCTTTTGCCGTTGACTTGTCGCGGGCCATCGGTGACGAACCGATATCGGGTCGTCCCGTCCTTGAGAGTTATCTTCGTGATCGGATCGCTCATCGCGCACCTTCTATATAACGGAGCCCCCTACCGGCTATCCCTTACCCCCCTCCTCCCTCACGTGGCTTCCAGATAACAGATGAGCGATGCAGTAATGACTCGGTAGCGGTTGCCAAATGCAACAACCCGAAAAGGAACTTGCTCTCGCTTGATCAACTCGTACAAGTGAGACTTAGAGATACCAAGTGCTTCGGCAGCTTTGGCAACATCACATGTGGCTGCCCACGAGCGGATTTCATGGAGACTGTGCGGCATACGAACCCTCCTCGATGGCCCGCTGCGGGAGGAGGTCCTGCCTGAAGATATGACTGCGGCTAGGATTCTTTGGCGGAATATCCGATCGGTGACGTCTGTCAAGATAATTCGGTCCGTTCAGAGGGGGGTAACGTCGTTTTGCTCGAAATGCGCGGTGGAGGCTCGACCTCTACCATGGTGCTATGGCGCTGTTGAGACCCTCGACATGGCCGAAGCGAGCACAGCTGGCTGTGCCGGCTGCCGCAGCTGCTGTCGCGTTCGCCCTTCAATCGATAGCCGGGTTTGATCTAATAGATCTCAGCGCCTGGCAATTTGCCCTCATTACCGCAGGCGGATTCGTTGGGGCCTTCTTTGCGGTATGGCTGCCATTGGGCTGGGAGAGGGGCGAATCTAGGCTCGTTGAGACTCAGCGCCTAGAAATCGAAAAGCTGAAGGATGAGAGGGAGCGGGACGCTAAGGCGCTAATGTTCGCGTACTTGAAGAACCTGTTCGGTCTGGTGGATTACACCGAAGGCCTTGCCAGGATTTCCGAAGAACGACGCGCTGGTTTCGAGCAGTCAATTAAAGAGCGAACGGTGCACGCCGTTGAGGCGTGTGCCGGTGACGTACCGGAAGCTCGGGTAACGTTCTTCCACCTGGACGGATCGAGTCGATTGTGTGTCTCGTACCATTCCGGCAGTGCGCGCGGAGCTTTGGCTGATGTGCCATTCAATAGCAAGCATGGAGAATACTTGCTGGAAGCCACCAAGGTCGGCAGAGGGGAAGTTGAAGCAAACTTGCGGAGAAGGAACGCAATTAGGTGGCCAACTCCGCGAAACTTCCAGACCCTCGTGTACTTTCCTGTACGCACCCCAACTAAGGTGTATGGGATCCTCATGATTGATGCGCCAGAACCAGGAGTCATCGAGAAGCGACATCTCAACCTGCTGGCCATCGCTGCGCGCCATGCCGCGGCCGGACTCGCTCTCTGTGAGACACCCTCGACAACCTGAGGTTGCAGCACGACCGGTTTATTGTCTTCAAATCGCAGGGCGCGCCCCCAGTTGGGTTATGTAAAATCAATGAGGCAGGCGCTCCGCGCTCCTTGATGGGGTTTCGTGCCGTCTTGCTTCTCTGGTTCGCCTCGCTCGGCTGTTGTGACATGTTGATCTGCCTCGCAACTCGGTTATCTTCTTCATACGCAGCTCTTTCTCGAAGCAGGCGCGGTACTTCGCAACGGTCCCGATCTCCTTGACTATCCGGTTCACCCAGGCCGGCGATCAGGGAGAATGCAAGGATCTGAGGCGAAAGTTGCGTTCGGAAGCGGACGTGCCACCGACCGTGCACGGGATGATGGTGCCCGACAGTCGATCGTCTCTGTCGGTGATCGACACTAAGCTTGCTCTCAGCCCGTGCCGGACTGGGGTGTGCGGGATAGGCCCTGGTGCCCCGCCTGGCGGGACGCAGTACGACCGGGGCCGCTCTGCCCCGGGTGGCCCGTGTGGTCATCCGGGGCGTACCGCCTCAGCGGGCATGTAGCGCGAGGCCGGGCTTCGGGCTCTAATTCGATCAGCGGCCCATCACCCGGCTAGCACTCACTCCGAACCCGAAAAGATCTCAGACACCGGCAAGTAGCAGTGTCCCGTTTGGCTGGCATGGCCCTTCTTGCGGTCCAGTAGATCGTCCAATCGGATGCGCTGGTCGAGAACGGCCATGAAGTCGCTGCCGTCCATAGTGATGAAGGGCGTGCTGTAGCTATAGACCGCCAGGGCATCCGAGCTGTAGCCGCTCATGCTGACGTAGAGCCCCAGAGTGTTCTTACCCTTGCGCTCGATGTTGGCCTTGAACACGTCGAGCTCTCTGCGTCCGATGGCGTCCTTCCACCACTTGGCTTCGAGCACGTAGTGGTCCGTGTTGAAGGAGAAGGCGCCATCGATCTGCTCGTGGTCCAGGCTGTAGGACGCCCGCGGCTCCAGGTCGTACAGCGCAAACAGCTCGTTGATGAAGCCCTCGAAGGCGGTTCCCCGCTTGTGTGGGTCGCCGGCCGAGTGCATCACGAGGAACCGCTGCTTCAGCTCCTCGTGAGCCTGAGCGAACGCCCGTCCGTCCTGAGCCTTCCTGGCGCTCTCAGTGATGGCAACGGCATGGGCCTCGTGCTCCTGGACGACCTCTTGATGCTTGGCTGTCCAGCGACGCAATTCCACGACGGCCGCTACGGCCTTCGCGACCATGTCATCGCCGTCGACCTGGTTCGTCAGGTTCGGGAAGGTATCCATGGCGGCGATGTCGAGCATCAGGGCAATGGTCAGATCGAGATAGCGAGCTTCGTTGGCTCGCAAGAGGTTGACCACCTGGCCGGACACTTCACGCTTGGTGGCCCCGAAGTCGACTCGTACCAACAGCTCGCTGTGGTCCTGCAACATGCCTCGGAGGTAGAGCTCAAACGGCTTCTTGTTCCAGAAGATCAGCGTCAGGGCCTCAACGAGAGCCAGGTACGCGCTTGGGTTGATCGTCTTCTTACGAGCACCGGTCTGCATCTGTCCCCCTCCTGCGGGCCACCACTTACGGTCACCGACCAGTAACGGTAGCGCGACGCAGGCTGATGATCTGCCCCTAAGACAGATTGGGTCCGCCGGTCCGTGCGATGCCGCTGGACGGCCCTGTAGGTCAAGCAGGCAGGCGCACGGCGCCGGACGATCAAGTAGCCGATCGGTGAACGCGCCGGGCTTCCTTGAAGCTCAGGTGCCCTCGTGGGGCACATCAGTACCGCGCCGTGGCGTGTCACCGATTTGTCACGCAACCCCAACGCATGCGCACCGGGACGTAGGTGCTCTGACCTGGATGTTTACCGGACTCTGTGGACTGGACGGACGGTGGGGACTGGGCGTCAACTTCTGGGGGTCAAGGGGTCGCAGGTTCAAATCCTGTCGTCCCGACTTGAAAGAGTCGCAGGTCAGAGGCCGTTTCAGAGTAATCTGAAACGGCCTCTGACTCGTTTCTGGGGACCACTTGGGGACCAACTCGCCTTGACCGCGTCAGCGGGCGACCCCGATCGGGCTCGGCAGGGCATGGCTTCGATGCCGTGCCGGATCGCGCTCACGCCGTCCGGCAGGCCACCTGTCCGTTCGCGGTTCCTCGAGGAGCGCCGATCCCGAGCCCGAAGGACCCGGCCCGGCCGGGCCCCTGTACGTGCCGGTCCGGCCGGGAACACACGCGGTGGCGGTCCGAGTCTTTCGTACGCCGCTGGGCGGTCGTACCGCTGTCGGGTTCACCGCCTTGGAGAGCCTGACCGCCACGCTCGGCGTTGAGCAGCCGGTGGGGCGCAGTCGTTGCCCGCGGGGTGCGGCCGGACACGGACGCGGTGTTCTGGCGGCCCGGTTGAGGCTCGCGGGTCGACTGCGGGGTCAGCCCACGTGGACGCGGGGGCGGCGGTCGCGGTCGGGCTCCGCCTCGCGCAGGACCTCGCGGGTGACCGGGGCGACCTCGCCCTGGCCGAGGAGGAAGAAGCGGAGGAAGTTCGCGAACGGGTTGCCCTCGGTCCACTCGAAGTAGACGTGGGGACGGACGCCCGTCATGTCGCGTGCCTGGAGAAGCAGGGCGGCCAGTGCGTTGGGGACGGAGGAGCTCTCCAGCGTCAGGACGCGGAAGCGGTCGTGCAGGACCTCGCCCCGCACCGTCAGGCCCGCCTCGAACTCGGACGGGTCCGTGACCGTCACCTCGACGAAGACGAAGTCGTCGGAGGTCGGCAGATCGTTGTCGGCGCGGATCTGCTCGATCTTGTCGCGGTACTCGGCCACGTCCCGGTTGTCCGGCTCGTTGGCGATGAAGCGCGGGGTGCGGCGGGAGATGTCCTGGATGAAGCGTTCCGCCATGTCGTCGAGCTCGACGTGGGTGACGCGGAGCTCGAAGGCCCTGCCGAGGCGGGAGAGGAGCGAGATGAGGATGATCCCGGCGATGAAGCAGGCGCCGATCTTCACGCCGTCGGGGCGCTCGATGACGTTGACGACGGTGGTGTAGAGGAAGACGGCGGAGATGACGCCGAAGCCGATGGTCCAGCCCCGCTGGCCGGCCTTGCGGGCCGCGATGGTCACGGCGATGGCGGCGGAGCAGATCAGGACGAGGACACCGGTGGCGTACGCGCCACCCTGGGCGTCGACGTCGGCGTCGAAGATCCACGTCACGAGGAAGGCGACCAGGGTGAAGACGATGACCATGGGGCGGACGGCGCGCGCCCAGTGGGGAGCCATGCCGTACTTCGGCAGGTAGCGCGGCATCAGGTTGAGCAGTCCGGCCATCGCCGAGGCGCCCGCGAACCAAAGGATCAGGATGGTCGACACGTCGTAGACGGTGCCGAACGCGTTGCCGAGGTACTCGTGCGCGAGGTAGGCGAGGGCGCGGCCGTTGGCCTTGCCGCCGGACTCGAACTCCTCGTGCGGGATGAGGACGGTGGTGATGAAGCTCGTGCAGATCAGGAAGACGCTCATGATGAGCGCGGCCGTCGTCAGCAGCTTCTTCGTCCCCCGGATGCGTCCGGCGGGGTTCTTCTCCGTGTCGCCCGGCTCACCCTCCACGTGCGGCATGACCGCCACGCCGGTCTCGAAGCCGGACAGGCCCAACGCGAGCTTCGGGAAGACGATCAGGGCGACGCCGATCATGGCGAAGACGTTGCCGTGCTCGGCGGTCAGGGCGGCGGTCCAGTCCGTGACCACGTGGCCCTCGGTCAGGACGTGCCACAGGCCGGTCACGACGACGACCGCGTTGAGCGCGAGATAGACGCCCACGAGGACGACCGCGACACCGATCGCCTCCAGGAACCCCTTGAGGAACACCGCGCCGAGCATCGCGATCAGGACCATGGTGATCAGGACCTGCTTGTCGTGCAGGGCCTCTTCCAGGTGCGGGTTCTCCACCAGGTGGGTGGAGGCGTCCGCCGCCGACAGAGTGATCGTGATGAGGAAGTCGGTCGCGGCGAAGCCCAGCAGGGTGAGGACGAACAGCTTGCCCTTCCAGAAGGAGAGCAGCCGCGACAGCATCGCGATCGAGCCCTCACCGTGCGGGCTCTCCTCCGCCACCCGCCGGTAGACGGGAAGCGCGCCGGCCAGGGTGACGATCACCAGGACGACGGTGGCGATGGGGGAGAGCAGGCCGGCGGCCAGGGCCGCGATGCCGGGCTGATAGCCGAGGGTCGAGAAGTAGTCCACACCCGTCAGGCACATCACTCGCCACCAGCGCTGCCCCTTGTGTCCGGCGTCCGGCGCCGACGCCTTGGGCCGGGAGGGCTTGCCCTTCCCCATGTCGGAGAGGCCCTCCAGCATCCACGCGCGCAATCGTCCGGTGCGCGCGTCCGGTGTGGTGGCCATGGAGGTGCTCCTGAGCTGCTGCTGGATGAGGGGTCCGCCCGTCGTGCGGACGGGCCGGGCCAGCGTAAGCAACACGTCAACGACCGATCAGGCCGGGCGCGTCAGGAAAGCGTCAAGATGCACCGGTCGGGCTCATCCCCGGGGCTGACCGATCGAGGGCGTGTGCCCCTGGCGCGGCAGGAAGACGCCGACGCGTGCCTCGGAGGGAGCGCGCCGATCTTGATGGCAGGGCACCGATGAAGCGGTCATGGGCGGTAGACGAGCTCGATCAGGACGGCCGCGATGAGGAGCCAGGAGCCTACGCCGAGCAGCCACAAAGCGTCGTATGCGACTCCGAGGACGGAGACGGACAGGGCCGCGGCGGCGAGCGACAGCGACATGCGTCGCATGCGGCGGTCCGTGGGTGTCCGCGCGCTGTTTCGGCTCATGGCACGACCGTAGCCCCGTAGGCGCCCACGGTTCCCGAGCGCTCGCGTCAAGAAGGCGTGAGGAGAGCGCCGTCGGGCGCCAAGAACCCGCCAGGAACGATGGAGAGCGCGCTGACCGGGGCACACCCTGAGCGGACCTGAGCACGAAGGAGAACACCCGAATGTCCGCTCTGACCACCGAGAACGGTGCCACGCCCGTCGTCGAGGAGCCCCCGGACACCGGTGCGCGGCACAAGCTCACGGCCGTCACCGGGCTCGCCGCGCTGTCGCTCGACGCAATGGCGTCCGTGGCGTACGGCCCCGAGGCCATCGTCCTGGTCCTCGCGGCGGCCGGCGGATACGGGCTCGGCTTCACGCTCCCGGTCACGCTGGCCATCGCGGGCCTGCTGGCCGTCCTCGTGGCCTCGTACCGCCAGGTCATCGCCGCGTTCCCCGACGGCGGCGGCTCGTACGCGGTGGCCAAGGCGCACCTCGGCCGGCGCACCAGCCTGGTCGCGGCGGGTTCGCTCGTCCTCGACTACGTCCTGAACGTCGCCGTGGCCGTGACGGCCGGTGTCGCCGCCCTGACGTCGGCCTTCCCCGAGCTGTACGGCGACCGGCTGTGGATCTGCCTGGCGGTCCTCGTGCTGATCACGGGCGTGAACCTGCGCGGGATCGTCGACTCGGCCCGCGCGTTCATCGCCCCGACCGCCGTCTTCATCGGCGCGATCCTGGTGCTGATCGTCGTCGGCCTGTTCCGCGACGCCCCCGTCTCCACGGCCGCGTCCGCCGGACACGCCTCCGTCCTCGCCGACAACGCCACCACCGTCGGCGCCCTGCTTCTGCTGAAGGCGTTCGCCTCGGGTTGCTCCGCGCTCACGGGCGTGGAGGCGATAGCGAACGCGGTGCCGTCGTTCCGCGCCCCGGCCGCCCGGCGGGCGATGCGCGCGGAGGTCGCGCTGGGCGCGCTCCTCGGCGTGATGCTGATCGGGCTCTCGGTCCTGATCTCCAGGTTCGGCCTCCAGCCGGTCGAAGGGGTCACCGTCCTCGCTCAGCTGGCCGACGCCTCCCTCGGTCACAATGCGGCCTTCTACGTCGTCCAGTTCGCGACCATGGTGCTGCTGGCGCTCTCCGCGAACACCTCCTACGGTGGTCTGCCGGTCCTGTTGAAGCTGCTGGCCCGCGACAACTATCTGCCGCACGTCTTCGGCCTCAAGGCCGACCGCCAGGTGCACCGCCACGGCGTCGTCTGGCTCGCCGTCGCCTCCGCCGGCCTGCTGGTCTTCTCCGGCGGCGACACCAACACTCTCGTCCCCCTCTTCGCGATCGGCGTCTTCGTCGGCTTCACCATCGCCCAGACCGGCATGGTCCTTCACTGGCGCCGCGAGCGTGCACCTCGCTGGGTGGCGAAGGCTCTGCTCAACGGTCTCGGCGCCGTCCTCACTGGTGCCTCCGCGGTCGTCGTCACCGCCACCAAGTTCCACGATGGCGCCTGGCTGATCGTGATCGCCCTGCCGGTCCTCGTTCTCGCCTTCGAGGCCGTGCACCGGGCGTACGGGAGGATCGGCGAGCGCCTCGGCGTCGGCAGGATCCCCGAGCCGCCGCACCGCGAGCGCTCCCTCGTCCTGGTCCCCGTCTCCTCTCTGACCCGCCTTACCAGCGAGGCCCTTACCGCCGCCGTCTCCCTCGGCGACGAGGTCCGCGCGGTCACGGTCTGCCACCCGGACCCCGAGGACCTGGCCGCCACCGAGGCCCTCGAACGCGACTGGGCCCTGTGGAACCCGGGGGTGCCCCTGGTACGGCTCTCCTCCGAGCGCCGCTCCCTCGGCCGGCCCATCACCGCGTACGTGCGCGACCTGGAGGCGACCGAACCGGGCACCCGGGTCACCGTCCTCGTCCCCGAGGCCGAACCCGAGCACCTGTGGCAGCGAGTCCTGCAGAACCAGCGGGGCGCCGTCGTCGCCCATGCCGTCCGCCGCGACACGAACGCCGTCGTCTGCCGGCTCCGCTTCCGCTGCTGACCACTTCTGGCACTGACCGTTTCCGCTGGTGACCGTCAGGGATCCGTCAAGGACGCCTCCGCCCGGTGCCACCCACGCGGCACCGGGCGGAGGCTTGACGTGTCGGGGGACAGCGGGGGGCTGGACCCTGCGAGGTGGATCATCTGGTCGTCGCCGACCTGGCGGCTCAGGCCGCCGCCCCGCTGGACGACGACAGCCTCAGTGCAGGCCCGAGATCGTGAAGACCGAGTGGGCGGTGTCCCACTCGACGCGGCGGGTGAGCCGGTCGAGGTCCCGCAGGCCTTTCCGGAGAGTGCCGTTCTCGTAGGAGGTCCGCGCGTCGGCCTCCAGTACGAGCCAGAGGGCTGGGTCGGCGAGGAGGACGCGCAGTTCGATCTGGGCCTGGCCGCCGTCCGTGTCGGTCAGTACGAGGCGCTGTTCGATCCCGTCCGGCCAGCGGACGGTCGCGATCCGGTCCGTGCGCACGCTCCTCCGGCTCCACAGGTTCTGGACGGTGACCCCTCCCGGTGCCGCGACGACCCTGGCGGGCAGCAGGATCACGAAGAGCGCGACGGACAGGGTGATCCACATCAGCGCGCTCGACAGGGTCAGCCCGTCGTCCCCGGCATCCACGGTCAGCGACAGGGCGAGAAGGAGGCCCGCGCAGCCGGCGGCGGCGCGGGCCTCGCCGGCCCACTCGCTGTCCTGGACCGTACGGTCGCCGGGCTCCGGCTGCGGGACGAATCGTGGCTCCATGGAACGGACGCCAGAAGCTCTGCCGGCCGCAGCCGGTCCGTCTTGACGCGGTACCTATGTGGCCTCGGCCAACCTTGACGCGCGGCTGACGGGACCGGCGACGTGGTGGACGTACTCGTGGTCCAGCCGGAAGCCCGCCGTCCAGGCGAGGAGACGGCTCGGGCGGTTGTCGCGGGAGCAGCTCCAGCTTGCCCGGTGGCCGCGTGCCGCGATGTCGGCGGTCAGTCCGGCGACGCAGGCCAGGGCGAGGTGCTGACGGCGTTCGTCGGGTGCGGTGGCGCAGGCGACGTCCTCGTAGCGGTGGCCTTGGTACCGGCTGCAGGCCACGGCGAGGACCCGGCCCTTGCGGACCGCCACCCAGCCGAGGCCCGACGCGGCGAGGGCGGCGGGTCCTTCCCAGCTCTCGTGGATCCAGGCCATGGACGGGTCGAGCGCCGCGAGCGCCCACGTGTCCTCGACGGCCAGGCGGCGGACTGTCACGCCCCGGGGGACGCGGGGCACGACGGCCTCGGCGCGGTGGATGTAGACCATCCGCTCCCACGGGACGAGCTGCTCGAAGGCGGCGCCGAGGACGGGGACGAAGCGGCCCGGAGTCTCGACATGGTGCCGGGCGAGTGGGGCCAGTTCGTCCGGGGTGACAGCGCTGGGGTCGCCGGCCAGAAGGGCGTGTCCGCCGCACGTCACCGCCACCACGCGGGGCTCCTCGGCCCGGTCGGGCCACCACTGGCCGTGGCCGTTGGTCAGGACGTGCTCGGCGAGGGCCCCGGTGCCGGGCGCGCCGGACAGGAACACACGGGCAGGGGCAGGTGGTTGGTGGGACGCGTGCGGGATCACGGGCACTCCTGGTGCGGAAGGAAGAGGGGCGGCCCGTGGTGTGGGCCGCCCCCAGGGGTTCAGCGGGCGCCGGCCCTGCGGCCGTGGTTCGCCTTCTTCTTGCGGCGGTCCTTCTTCTTGCGGGCGCGCTTCGACATTGCGGTACGGGTTCCTTTCAGGCCGTGTGGGCCGCGCACGGTGTGCGGGGCGTCAGGCGCTCTGGCCGACGAGAAGGTCGGCGAGCTTGGTGAGGCGCTTGACGGTGCGCTCCTCCGAGGCGGCGGGTGCGGGGGCGACGCGGTGTTCGCGGTCGTAGTAGGCGCCGTTGACGATCTCGATGGCCGGGTCGCAGAGCCGTACGACATGCGCCGCGCCCTCGGCCGGCGACACGCCCTCGTGGGCGTAGAGGGAGAGGAGGCTGGTGGTGCAGATGCCGGGGTGGACGGAGACGGCGGTGACCCGCGGGTCGGCGGCGAAGACCGTCAGGGCGAGCTGCGACTGGGCGTAGGCGGCGAGGCGCGAGTAGCGGCGTACCCGGTTGGGGTCGTTCCACGCGATGGAACCGGTGCGGTGCAGCGAGGACGAGACGTTCACGACCCGTCCGCCCGTCCCGCCGGTGAGCGCGGGCTCCAGGAGGTGCGTCAGCAGGTAGTGGGCGAGGAAGTTGACCTGGAACGCGATCTCGTTGCCGTCGGCCGTCACCGTGTGCCGCTCGGGAGCGGCCATGCCGGCGTTGTTGACGAGGACGTCGAGGCGCGGGTGCTCGGCCAGGATCCGGGCGGCGAGCTGTTCGACCTCCTCCAGGCGGGTGAAGTCCGCGCCGAAAGCGCACAGTCGGGACCCGTCGACGTCGGCGAGGGTGACGAGCCGGTCGGTGGCGGCGTGCGCCTCCTCGGCGGTGCGGCCGTGGACGAGCACGGTCGCGCCGCGTTCGGCGAGGAGCCGCGCGGTCTGGTAGCCGATGCCGGAGGTGGCACCGGTCACCAGGACCGTACGGGAGGAAAGGTCGGATACGGACATGACGGGTCAGTCCCTCAGGGGTGAAAGGTGTGCACGGGTACGAAGAAGGGGCGCCGGACAGCGGATGTCACGACGCCCCGGGACGATGCGGAGGTGCGTCAGCGGCGGGCGGACGTCTCCGGACAGCGGGGCTCACGACGGGGCGCCTGATGAGGCGGCCGGTCGGTCTGGAGCCATGCGCTGTTCATGCTTCCCATCGAACCCGCAACGGAAGTCCCGGACAAGGTGAACAGCGTTTCCCTGACGCCCGCTTGATGCTGGTTCACCCCGTCCCTCGGGTTCACCCGAGGCCGGGGACGGCGGAGACGATCAGGTCGATGACCTTGATGCCGAGGAAGGGCAGGACGAGTCCGCCGAGGCCGTAGACCGTGAGGTTGCGGCGGAGCAGGTCGTGGGCGGAGGCGGGCCGGTAGCGGACGCCGCGCAGGGCGAGGGGGATGAGGGCGACGATGATCAGGGCGTTGAAGATGATGGCCGAGGTGATGGCCGAGGTCGGGCTGTGGAGCCCCATGATGTTCAGCGCCTCCAGGCCCGGATAGGCGCCGGTGAACATGGCTGGGATGATCGCGAAGTACTTCGCGACATCGTTCGTGATCGAGAAGGTGGTCAGCGCGCCTCGGGTGATGAGGAGTTGTTTGCCGATCTCGACGATCTCGATGAGCTTGGTCGGGTAGGAGTCGAGGTCGACCATGTTGCCGGCCTCCTTGGCGGCCGACGTGCCCGTGTTCATCGCCACGCCGACGTCCGCCTGCGCGAGCGCGGGGGCGTCGTTCGTGCCGTCGCCGGTCATCGCGACGAGCTTCCCGCCCTCCTGCTCCCTCCTGATGAGGGCGAGCTTGTCCTCGGGGGTGGCCTCGGCCAGGTAGTCGTCGACGCCGGCCTCGTGAGCGATGGCGCGCGCGGTCAGCGGGTTGTCGCCGGTGATCATGACCGTACGGATGCCCATGCGGCGCAGCTCCGCGAACCGCTCCCTGATGCCGTCCTTCACCACGTCCTTGAGGTGGACGATGCCGAGGACGCGGGGGCCGTCCCAGTCGTTGACGGCGACCAGGAGGGGAGTGCCGCCGGCCCCCGAGATCTGATCGCTCCAGGCGCGCGCCTCTCCCGCCACCCTCCCGCCGTACATCTCGACCCAGGCGATCACCTGCGCCGTCGCCCCCTTGCGGATGTGGCAGGCCGCGCCGTTGTCCCAGCGCAGGTCGATCCCGCTCATCCGGGTCTGCGCGGTGAACTCCACGAACCTGGCGTTCGCCAACTCCCCCTCGTCCGGCGCCCGCAGCCCGTACCGCTCCTTCGCGAGCACCACCACCGACCGGCCCTCGGGCGTCTGGTCGGCCAGCGAGGCCAGCTGCGCGGCGTTCGCAAGCTGTGACTCTTCGACGCCGGGCAGCGGGACGAAGTCGGCAGCCACCCGGTTGCCAAGGGTGATCGTCCCGGTCTTGTCGAGGAGGAGGGTGTTGATGTCACCCGCGGCCTCGACGGCACGTCCCGACATGGCGAGGACGTTGCGCTGCACGAGCCGGTCCATGCCCGCGATGCCGATCGTGGAGAGCAGCGCACCGATCGTGGTCGGGATCAGGGTCACCAGCAGGGCGACCAATACGGTCGTGGAGGGGGCGGCGCCGGCGTAGGTGGCCATGGGCTGGATTGCGACGACGACCAGGACGAAGACCACGGTGAGGGCGGCGAGCAGGATGTTCAGCGCGATCTTGTTCGGTGTCTTCTGCCGGGAGGCGCCCTCGACCAGGGCGATCATCCGGTCCATGAAGGAGTGGCCGGGGCGTGAGGTGACCCGTACGACGATCCGGTCGGACAGCACCGTCGTACCGCCCGTCACTCCCGTCCGGTCGCCGCCCGACTCGCGGATGACCGGCGCGGACTCGCCGGTGACGGCGGACTCGTCGACCGCCGCCACGCCGTCGACGACGTCGCCGTCGGCCGGGATCAGCTCGCCCGCCTCGACGAGCACGAAGTCGAACAGCTGGAGGTCCGTGGCGGCGACCGCCTCCGTCTCCGCCCGGTCGAGGTCCGTGCCGTACCGCCAGTGTTTCAGCCGCAGAGCCACCGTGTCCGTGCGCGCCTTGCGCAGTGACTCGGCCTGGGCCTTGCCGCGGCCCTCCGCCACGGCCTCGGCGAGGTTGGCGAAGATCACCGTCAGCCACAGCCAGACGCTGATCACCCAGGTGAACACTGACGGGTTGAAGACCGCGGAAAGCGTCGTCAGCACCGAACCGACGCCGACGACGAGCAGGACCGGATTCCGTACCAGGGCCCGTGGATGCAGCTTGCGCACGGCATCCGGGAAGCACTTGACCAGCTGTACGGGTTCGAGCAGCCCGCCCTGCGCCGAGCGCCGCCGTTTCGGTGCGGGGGCCGGGTAGCGGGGCGGAGCGGACGGCGTAGGCGTAGGGGGAGCGGAGGGCGCCCGGTGAGGCGCGCGGGATCGCATCGCAGAAGACCTTCTGGTGAAGCCCGGCCCCGCCCGATCGGCGACGGCCGGGAGAGCACGGCAGGGCCGCCCTCGTCCGCATGCCGTGGGCTCACAGAGGACTTCCGGTGCCCACGGGACGGCTGCGGACGGACAGCGACGCTCGCGGAGCGGGGGCACGGGAGTCGGATGGGAGGCTGCCGTGCCCCCGCGGTCCGGGGACGAACAGGCCACTGACGTCCACGGGCCGGGTGAGCGACCGAGAAGAAAACTAGGCCCACGGGAAGCCCGCAGCGACACCGGAACGCCCGAATTGACGTCTCTCTGACGGACGTTGGCTCTTGCCGTCAAGGGCCCGTCAAATCGGACCGACGGAGCGTCAGGGCCACGTCAACGCTTTCGGAAGGTGGCCGAAACGAACCACAGACTCCTCACCACGGGGGATCGGACAACCGTCCGAGGTGCCGAGGTGGGAGGGATGCGTGGTGACCACTACCGGTAGCGCGCACGGTCCGGAAACGACGGCCTGGACCGTCACCATCGCACCCGCGACGGTTGTACGAGCGGTGGGCCGTCCCGGTCCGCGACCACGAGGGGGTCGCGGACCGGGACGGCCCGTCCGCCGGCCCCCGCCGTCAACGCCCCCGAACGTGTGAGGAATCGCCTTCGCGCGCTACGACGCCGCTCGTGGGGCACGCCGCCCGCCCGGCTGCGCCTGCTGCGTACGGCGATCCCGCTGCTCACAGCAGCCTCCGCCGAGTCGGTGATCACGGCTGGATCGGCGCCTCCGACACCTGGGGTGCCGTCGCCGACCCTCACGCCTCGCGCGCGGTGAGCGCCGCCGGCCTCGACCACGCGCTCGCCGGGCGCCTGCCCTGGGCGTCCCCCGCCTGATCGCCGCCGTCGCGCTGGCCGCCCTGGGATCGAGTCCGCGCCTCGCTGAGTTCCGCCGACCGAGCGAGCTGCGCGCCAGAGATCCGCCAAGACGCCGTCAGCATGCGACGGCGCCCCGCAAGGGACCCGTCAAGGTGCTCCTACGCGCGCCGCGCACCGGGTTTCCTCGCAACAGGACACCCGTAGGGACTCACCAGGGAGTGAAGCGCTCATGAGCGTGGAGAACGTGGTCGGACTGCTCGTCGCCGTCGGTATCGTCGGCTATCTCGTGGCCGCGCTCATCCGCCCGGAGAAGTTCTGAACCTTCCCGCGCCGTCGGGGCCCGTCGACCCGGAAGTCCGTCCGGGGCGACTCAAGGTGTTCGTCGGTGCCGCCACCGGGGTCGGCAAGACCTACCGCATGCTGGACGAGGGCCGGCGCAGAGCCGCACGCGGTGCCGACATCGTCGTCGGCATCGCCGCGTGCAATGGCCGCCCACACACTGAGGCGCTGCTCGCCGGCCTGGAGATCCTGGAGCCCGCCCGCGCCGTCCACGGCGGCCGGGTCCGCCCCGAGCTCGACCTCGACCGGGCCCTGCGACGCGCGCCCGCCCTGGTCCTTGTCGACGACCTCGCCCACACCAACGCACCGGGCCACCGCAACGCCCACCGCTGGCAGGACGTCGAGGAGCTGCTCGCCGCCGGTATCGACGTCGTCACCACGGTCAACGTGCAGCACCTGGAGTCGCTCAGCGACGTCGTCGAGAAGATCACCGGGGTGCCGCAGGGAGAGACCGTGCCCGACGCGGTCGTGCGTCGTGCCGACCAGATCGAGCTCGTGGACATGGACCCGCAGGAACTGCGGCGCCGGATGGCCGACGGCAACATACGCCCGCCCGAGGAGGTCGATGCCGCCCTCGCCAGCTACTTCCGTGCGGGCAACCTCATCGCGCTGCGCGAACTGGCCCTCCTGTGGGTGGCCGACCGGGTCGACGAGGCCCTGCGAAAGTACCGCTCCGAGCGCGGCATCGGCGGGGTGTGGGAGATCCGCGAACGGATCGTCGTCGCCCTCACCGGCGGCCCCGAGGGCGACACCCTGATCCGGCGTGCGAGCCGGATCGCCGCCCGGACCGCCCAGGGCCGGCTGCTCGCCGTGCACGTCGTGCGCAGCGACGGCCTCGCGGCGGGCACCTCGTCCGCCGCCCTCGCCCGCCAGCGGCGGCTCGCGGAGAGCCTCGGCGGCAGCTACCACACCGTCGTCGGGGACGACGTCCCCACGGCCCTCGTGGAGTTCGCCCGGGCCGAGAACGCCACCCAGCTAATCCTGGGCACCAGCCGGCGCGGCCGACTCGAACGCTTCCTGACAGGAAGGGGCATCGGCGAGACGACCGTCGCGCTCTCCGGCGACATCGACGTCCACACGGTCACCCACGAGCGGGCGGGACACGGCAGGCTGCTCCCCTCCCGCCGCCGTACGCTGCCGGTCTCGCGACGCATCGCAGGGTCGCTCGCGGGGCTCGTCCTGCCGGTCCTGCTCACGCTGCTCCTCGACCACACGCGGGGAGTGTTCAACCTGACCAGCGAGGCGCTCCTGTTCCTCGCCACCGTGGTCGGCGTGGCCTGCCTCGGCGGAGTCGTCTCGGCGCTCGTCACAGCCGTCACCGCGTCGTTGCTGCTCAACTACTGGTTCACACCGCCTGTGGGCGCCTTCACCTTCGCCGACGCCGACAACATGCTCGCCCTGGGCGTGTTCGTCCTGGTTGCCGCCGTCATGGCCGGAGCCGTGGACCGCTCCCTACGGCTGTCCCGACGCGCGGCGCGGGCCACCGCCGAGGCGGAGACCCTCTCCTCGCTCGCCGGGTCGGTGGTACGCGGTGACCACACGGTTCCCGCCCTGCTTGCCCGTACTCGCGAGATCTTCGGCGCCGACTCCGCCGAACTCGTGCCGGCCGCACGGCTCACCGCCGCGCTCGCGGGCGATCCCGCCGTCAGCCA
This sequence comes from Streptomyces sp. NPDC013457, assembly GCF_043089925.1. Lineage (NCBI taxonomy): Bacteria > Bacillati > Actinomycetota > Actinomycetes > Kitasatosporales > Streptomycetaceae > Streptomyces > Streptomyces sp. NPDC013457. The sequence continues at coordinate 788,338 of NZ_JBICBL010000001.1, read as the reverse complement.
GGTCGCCGTCGGCGACGGCCACTTCCTCGTCCTGCGCGGCAAGACCCTGCCGTCCTCGGACCGTCGCGTCCTGGCGGCCTTCGCCGCCCACGTCACCGCAGCCGCCGAACGGGCCCGGCTCGCCGAAGCCGCCGCCGAGGTGGAGCCCGTCCGGGCCGCCGACCGGATGCGGACGGCGCTCCTGGCAGCCGTCAGCCACGATCTGCGCACACCCCTCGCCGCCGGATGGGCCGCCGTCGCCTCCCTGCGCAGCACCGACGTCGAGTTCACCGCGGACGAGCGGGACGAACTGCTCGCCACCGCCGACGAGTCCATGGGCCGACTGGCGCGGCTCATCGACAACCTCCTCGACATGAGCCGCCTCCAGGCGGGCGCACTGAACCTTTCACTCCGCCCCACGGCGCTGGAGGAGGTCCTTCCTGCGGTGCTCGACGCCCTGCCCTCCGACGCCGCGCGACCCGTCCTGCACGGATTCGAGCAGGCGCCGCCGGTCTTCGCCGATCCGCCGCTGCTCGAGCGAGTGATCGCCAACCTGGTGGGAAACGCGAGCCGATACGCTCCACCCACCCACCCCGTCCTGCTCACCGTGAGCGCGCTGGCCGGCCGGGTGGAACTGAGAGTCGTCGACCGGGGCCCTGGACTCCCTCCCAGCGATCGGGAGCGGGTATTCGAGCCGTTCCAACGTCTGGGCGACACGGACAACACCACGGGCGTCGGTCTCGGACTGGCGCTCGCTCGCGGTCTCACCGAGGCGATGTCCGGCACGCTGACCCCGGAGGACACCCCGGGCGGCGGCCTGACCATGGTCGTCTCGCTGCCGAGCGCGGTCTGAGACGGCGGTAGAACGGGCCTCTGGCCCGCCTGCGCACCACCGACCACAAGGTCGTCGTCATCGAGCGCGACCCGGCGGCCGGGGCGTCGCTCACGCCCGTGAGCTGGGCGCTGGGGACCCGGTCGTCCCGGCGACGAGCCGGCAGGGACTGGACGTACGCATGTCCGGGGTGCAGCCGCACCCGCCGGGGCGCAGACGGGAACGGGCGGGAGAGTGACCTGGTTCCGCGCCGGGAGCCGGGGAGCCGTAGAGGACGCGTCAAGAGCGTGCTGCGCCGCGTAAGAGGGCCGTTAACGAGAGCCGATCCGTGGCCGAAAGGCGATTTCCTCATCTCGTCCGAGAATCCGTTCTTCCTTCTTCCTGCATCCGGGAGCTCACGATGGCCGATGTGGCCTTCGTCGTCACCACGATCGCGGTCTTCGCGCTGGTGGCCTTCATCGCCAAGGGGGTGGCCAAGCTGTGAGTGCCGAGAACATCGTCGGTCTGCTGGTGGCCGCCGCTCTGCTGGGCTATCTCGTCCTCGCCCTCGTCAAGCCGGAGAGGTTCTGAGTACGACCATGAGTCCTGTTCTTGCTGGAGTCCTCCAGCTTCTGGCGTTGACCGTCGCCCTGGGTCTGTCGTACCGGCCACTCGGTGACCACATGGCGCGGGTGTACTCCTCGGAGAAGCATCACAAGCCCGAGAAGTGGATCTACAAGGCGATCGGTGCGAACCCGACCGTCGAGATGCGCTGGCCGGCGTATCTGCGCGGTGTCCTGGCCTTCTCCGCGGTGAGCGTCCTCTTCCTCTACCTGCTCCAGCGGCTCCAGGGTTCGCTGCCCGGCTCGCTCGGCTTCGTGTCGATCGACCCGGACCAGGCGTTCAACACCGCCGCCTCGTTCGTGGCGAACACCAACTGGCAGTCTTACTACGGCGAGCAGGCCATGGGCCACGTCGTGCAGACCGGCGGCCTGGCCGTGCAGAACTTCGTGTCGGCGGCCGTCGGCATCGCGGTCGCGGTCGCGCTGGTGCGAGGTTTCGCCCGGTCCCGCACGGGCGAGCTGGGCAACTTCTGGGCCGACCTGGTCCGCGGCACGGTCCGCGTCCTGCTGCCGATCTCGGTGATCGGCGCACTGGTCCTCGTCGCGTGCGGTGCCATCCAGAACTTCGCCGGCATCCACGAGGTCGGTCAGTTCATGGGCGGCACGCAGCAGTGGAACGGCGGTGCGGTCGCCTCCCAGGAGGTCATCAAGGAGCTGGGCACGAACGGCGGCGGCTACTTCAACGCCAACTCCGCTCACCCCTTCGAGAACCCCAACGGGCTCTCCAACCTCTTCGAGATCTACCTGATCCTCGTCATCCCCTTCGCGCTCACCCGCACCTTCGGTCGCATGGTCGGCTCGCTGAAGCAGGGTTACGCGATCCTCGGCACGATGGCCGCGATCTGGCTCGGCTTCACGGCGCTGATGATGTGGACCGAGTTCGCGCACCACGGCCCCGCCTTCGACATCGCCGGCGGTGCGATGGAGGGCAAGGAGACCCGGTTCGGGATCGGCGGCTCGTCGATCTTCGCGGTCGCCACCACGCTGACCTCCACGGGAGCGGTGAACTCCTTCCACTCCTCGTACACCGGCTTCGGCGGCGGCATCACGATGCTGGGCATGCAGCTCGGCGAGATCGCGCCCGGCGGCGTCGGCTCCGGCCTCTACGGCATGCTGATCATGGCGATCATCGCGGTGTTCATCGCCGGCCTGATGGTCGGCCGCACCCCCGAGTACCTGGGCAAGAAGATCGGCACCCGCGAGATCAAGTTCGCGGCCTGCTACATCCTCGTCACCCCGGCCCTGGTCCTCGGTTTCACCGCCGTGGCGATGGCCCTGGACACCCCGTCGAACTCGATGACCAACTCCGGCGCGCACGGTTTCTCCGAGATCCTCTACGCCTACACCTCGGGGGCGAACAACAACGGTTCCGCCTTCGCGGGTCTGAACGCGGACACGCAGTGGTTCAACAGCACGATCGGCATCGCGATGCTGCTCGGCCGGTTCCTGCCGATGGTGTTCGTGCTCGCGCTGGCGGGTTCGCTGGCCGAGCAGACACCGGTGCCCGAGACCGCGGGCACGCTCCGGACGGAGAAGCCGCTGTTCACCGGCCTCCTCGTCGGCACCATTCTGATCATCACCGGTCTCACCTACTTCCCGGCCCTCGCGCTGGGACCGCTCGCCGAAGGGCTCGCGGCATGACCAACGACGTAAAGAAGCACGAGGACGACGTGTCCACCACGACTGCGACCAAGGCGCCCCACGGCGACCTGTCCGGGGGACACCACGCTCCCGGGCGGATCGGCGGAGGGCTGTTCGACCCCAAGCAGCTGATCAAGTCCTTCCCCGATGCGATCAAGAAGCTCGACCCGCGCGTGATGATCAAGTCGCCCGTCATGTTCGTGGTCCTGGTCGGCTCGGTCGTCACCACCGTCCTCGCGGTCAAGAACCCGGGGGACTGGTTCGGCTGGGCGATCACCGTCTGGCTGTGGCTGACCACGATCTTCGCCAACCTGGCGGAGGCGGTCGCCGAGGGCCGCGGCAAGGCCCAGGCCGACACCCTGCGCAAGGCCAAGACCGACACCGTCGCCCGCCGCCTCGTCGGCAGGGACGAGGAGCGGGTCCCCGGCACCGAGCTGCGCATCGGGGATCTGGTGGTCTGCGAGGCCGGCGACATCATCCCCGGCGACGGTGACGTCGTCGAGGGCGTCGCGTCGGTCGACGAGTCGGCCATCACAGGCGAGTCCGCCCCGGTCATCCGTGAGTCCGGCGGCGACCGGTGCGCGGTGACGGGCGGTACGAAGGTGCTCTCCGACCGGGTCGTCATCAAGATCACGACGAAGCCCGGCGAGACCTTCATCGACCGGATGATCAACCTGGTCGAGGGTGCCGCCCGGCAGAAGACGCCGAACGAGATCGCCCTCAACATCCTGCTGGCGTCCCTCACCATCGTCTTCCTGCTCGCCGTCGTCACGCTGAAGCCGTTCGCGATCTACGCCGGGGCCGACAAGCAGACCTCCCTGATCGTCCTGACCGCGCTCCTCGTCTGCCTCATCCCGACGACGATCGGCGCCCTGCTCTCCGCGATCGGCATCGCCGGCATGGACCGGCTCGTGCAGCGCAACGTGCTGGCCATGTCGGGCCGTGCCGTCGAGGCCGCGGGTGACGTCTCCACGCTGCTGCTCGACAAGACCGGCACCATCACGCTCGGCAACCGCCAGGCGTCGGAGTTCGTCCCCGTGAAGGGCACCACGGAGGCCGAACTGGCCGATGCCGCACAGCTCTCCTCCCTCGCCGACGAGACGCCCGAAGGCCGCTCGATCGTGGTCCTCGCCAAGGAGAAGTACGGCCTGCGCGAGCGCCACCAGGGCGAGCTCTCCCACGCCACGTGGATCGAATTCACCGCACAGACCCGTATGTCCGGTGTCGACGTCGACGGCAAGCAGACGCGCAAGGGCGCGACCGGCTCGGTCGTCGCCTGGGTTCGTGAGCAGGGCGGCGAGGTGGCCGCCGACGCTGAGACCCTGACTGACCGGATCTCGCAGGCCGGCGGTACGCCGCTGCTCGTCGCGGTCAAGGACGACAAGGGCGCCCGCGTCCTGGGCGTCGTCCACCTCAAGGACGTCGTCAAGGAGGGCATGCGGGAGCGGTTCGACGAGCTGCGCCGCATGGGCATCAAGACGGTCATGATCACGGGCGACAACCCGCTGACCGCGAAGGCCATCGCCGAGGAGGCGGGCGTCGACGACTTCCTCGCCGAGGCCACCCCCGAGGACAAGATGGCCCTCATCAAGCGGGAGCAGGCGGGCGGCAAGCTCGTCGCGATGACCGGCGACGGTACGAACGACGCCCCCGCGCTGGCCCAGGCGGACGTCGGCGTGGCGATGAACACGGGCACGTCGGCCGCCAAGGAGGCCGGCAACATGGTCGACCTCGACTCCAACCCGACCAAGCTCATCGAGATCGTCGAGATCGGCAAGCAGCTCCTCATCACCCGGGGCGCGTTGACGACCTTCTCGATCGCCAACGACGTGGCCAAGTACTTCGCGATCATCCCCGCGATGTTCGCCGTCGCCTACCCGTCGCTCGACAAGCTCAACATCATGGGCCTGGCTTCGCCCGAGTCCGCGATCCTCTCCGCGGTCGTCTTCAACGCCCTGATCATCATCGCCCTGGTGCCGCTCGCCCTCAAGGGTGTCCGCTACCGGCCGTCCAGCGCGGACTCGATGCTCCGACGCAACCTGGGCATCTACGGCCTGGGCGGCCTGATCGCCCCGTTCATCGGCATCAAGATCATCGACGTGCTCCTCTCCCTCATCCCCGGAATCGGTTGATCCACGATGAACAACTCAGCAGCGAACACCGGCCGAGTGCTGTGGGCGGGACTTCGCGCCCTCCTCGTCCTCACCGTGATCACCGGTGTCCTTTACCCGCTCGCCGTCACCGGCATCGCCCAGCTGGCCTTCCCCGGCAAGGCGAACGGCTCCGAGATCAAGAGCGAGGGGAAGGCCGTCGGATCCGAGCTCATCGGCCAGACGTACAACCTGCCGCTCAAGGAGGGCGAGGAGACGGCGGCCCCGGACCTGAAGTGGTTCCAGCCCCGCCCGTCGAACGGCCTCGGCTCCAACAGCGTCAACACCCAGTACTCGATCATCCTCTCCGGCGCCACGAACCGCTCGGGCGACAACGAGGACCTGATCCAGTGGGTCAGGGACGCCAAGGCCGCCGTGGTCAAGGACAACTCGGTGAGCGGCTACACGGTGAAGCCGTCGGACGTCCCCGCCGACGCGGTTACCTCCTCCGGTTCGGGCCTGGACCCGCACATCTCCCCGGAGTACGCCGAACTCCAGGTCCACCGGGTCGCGGAGAGGAACCACCTCACCGTCGCCCAGGTCGACAGGCTGGTCGCCGACCACACCGACGACCGCATCCTCGGGTTCATCGGCGAACCCAGGGTCAACGTCCTCCAACTCAACATCGCGCTCAAGGAATTGACCAAGGGCTGATGGCCTTATCGAAGCGGCATGGGAGCCGGCGGACCCGGGAGCGCCCCGGGTCCGCCGGCTCCTGCAGCACGACGGACGACACGAGCCACACGAAGTGCAAGAGCCACACGGACCGCACGTACAAGAGGAAGGCAGCACGCCGATGACGCGGGTGCTGGTGGTCGAGGACGATTCACAGCTCGCACGAGCGCTGGTGATCAACCTGCAAGCGCGCCGATACGTGGTGGACGCGGCGCCGGACGGTGCCACGGCACTGTCCCTCGCCGCTTCCGAACCACCGGACGTGCTGATCGTCGACCTGGGGCTGCCGGACATGGACGGCGTGGACGTCATCAAGGCGCTGCGCCGCTGGAGCCGTTCCCCTGTGCTCGTCCTCTCGGCGCGTAGTGGTTCCGAGGACAAGATCCGTGCACTCGACGCCGGCGCCGACGACTACATGACCAAGCCCTTCAGCATGGACGAGCTCCTGGCCCGGCTGCGGGCCGCCACCCGTCGATCGGCCGAGGCGCCCGCGCCCGAACCGGTCGCAGGGGGCCGGGTCAGCACCGACGACTTCACCGTCGACCTGGTGGCCAAGAGGGTGCGGCGCGCGGAACGCGACGTACGGCTCACCCCGACCGAATGGCATCTGCTGGAAATACTGATCTGCAACCCGGGGCGGCTCATCAGCCAGCGCCGACTGCTCCAGGAGGTATGGGGCCCGAGCTACGGCACGAAGACGAACTACCTGCGGGTCTACATGGCCCAGCTGCGACGCAAACTGGAAGTCGACCCGTCGCATCCCCGCTATCTGATCACCGAACCCGGTATGGGCTACCGGTTCGAACCGTAGAGCCGTAGGAGAGACGCAGAACATGGGACGCGGAAAGCTGCGCATCTACCTGGGAGCGGCGCCGGGCGTCGGCAAGACGTACTCCATGCTCTCCGAGGGGCACCGGCGCGTCGAACGCGGCACGGACTGCGTCGTCGCCTTCGTGGAGCACCACGACCGGCCCCGTACCGAGGTGATGCTGCACGGCCTGGAGATGGTTCCGCGCCGGGTCATCGAGTACCGGGGGACGTCCTTCACCGAGATGGACGTGGATGCCGTCCTGGCGCGGCGGCCCGCCGTCGCGCTCGTCGACGAGCTGCCGCACACGAACGTCCCGGGCTCGCGGAACGCCAAGCGCTGGCAGGACGTCGAGGAGCTCCTCGCGGCCGGCATCGACGTCGTGTCGACGGTCAACATCCAGCACCTGGAGTCCCTCGGGGATGTCGTCGAGGCCATCACGGGCATCCGGCAGAAGGAGACCGTCCCGGACGAGATCGTCCGGCGCGCCGACCAGATCGAGCTGGTCGACATGTCGCCCCAGGCACTGCGCCGCCGCATGGCGCACGGCAACATCTACACGTCGGACAAGGTCGACGCGGCCCTCTCCAACTACTTCCGGCCCGGCAATCTGACCGCCCTGCGCGAGCTGGCCCTGCTGTGGACGGCCGACCGGGTCGACGAATACCTGCAGGAGTACCGGACCGAGCACCGCGTCTCCAAGATCTGGGGCTCCCGGGAACGGATCGTCGTCGGCCTGACGGGCGGTCCGGAGGGGCGGACCCTGATACGCCGCGCGGTGCGGCTGGCCGAGAAGGGCGCGGGGGGCGAGGTCCTCGCCGTCTACATCTCGCGCAGCGACGGTCTGACCTCGGCCTCCCCGAAGGAGCTGGCGGTCCAGCGGACCCTCGTCGAGGACCTGGGCGGCACGTTCCACCACGTCGTCGGCGACGACATCTCCGCCGGGCTGCTCGAGTTCGCGCGCGGGGTGAACGCCACCCAGATCGTGCTCGGGGTGAGCCGCCGCCGTTCCTGGCAGTACTTCTTCGGCCCCGGTGTCAGCGCGACAGTCGCCCGCGAGTCCGGGCCCGACCTCGACGTCCACATCGTCACGCACGACGAGGCCGCCAAGGGCCGTCGGCTGCCGGGCCCCGGGGGCGCCCGGCTCGGCCGTTCCCGCACCATCTGGGGCTGGCTCGTCGGCCTGGCCGGTCCGGCCCTGCTCACGCTGCTGCTCAGCACCGCCGTCCCCGACGTGGGCCTGGCCAACGACGTTCTGCTCTACCTCACGCTCACCGTCGCCGCGGCGCTCCTGGGCGGACTCAAGCCGGCCCTGGCCTCCGCGGCCGTCGGATCGCTGCTTCTGAACTGGTTCTTCACCCCGCCGATCCACGAGCTCACGATCGCCGACCCGCGCAACATCGTCGCGCTGGTGATCTTCGTGGGGGTGGCGATCTCGGTGGCCTCGGTCGTGGACCTCGCGGCGCGCCGGACTCACCAGGCCGCCCGGCTGCGGGCCGAGTCGGAGACCCTGTCCTTCCTCGCCGGGGGCGTGCTGCGGGGCGAGACGACGCTCGAAGCGCTCCTCGAACGGGTCCGGGAGTCCTTCTCCATGGAGTCGGTCGCCCTTCTGGAACGCCCCGGCGAGACGGAGCCGTGGTCCTGTGTCGCCGTCGTGGGCCACCGGCCGGCCGATCGCCCGGAGGACGCGGACGTGGACATGCCGGTGGGCGACCACCTGGCCCTCGCCCTGTCGGGCCGGGTGCTGCCGGCGGAGGACCGGCGGGTGCTCGGTGCCTTCGCGGCACAGGCCGCGGTCGTTCTCGACCGTCAGCGGCTTGTGGGCGAGGCGGAGGAGGCTCGGAAGATGGCGGAGGGCAACAAGATCCGTACGTCGCTCCTCGCGGCCGTCAGCCACGACCTGCGTACGCCGCTCGCCGGTATCAAGGCATCGGTCACGTCACTGCGCTCCGACGACGTGGAGTGGTCGGAGGAGGACCGCGCCGAGCTTCTCGAAGGCATCGAGGACGGCGCCGACCGTCTCGACCACCTCGTCGGCAACCTGCTCGACATGTCCCGGCTGGAGACAGGCACCGTCACTGCCGTCATCCGGGAGACCGACCTCGACGAGGTCGTCCCGATGGCATTGCTCGGCGTCCCCGAGGACAGCGTGGAACTCGACATCCCGGAGACGCTCCCGATGGTCGCCGTCGACCGCGGCCTCCTGGAACGGGCCGTCGCCAACGTCGTGGAGAACGCGGTCAAGTACAGCCCGCCCGGGCAGTCCGTACTCGTCTCGGCGAGTGCTCTGGCCGACCGCGTCGAACTACGGGTCGTCGACCGGGGCCCCGGAGTCCCCGACGAGGCCAAGGACCGCATCTTCGGTGCTTTCCAGCGCTACGGCGACACCCCGCGAGGCGAGGGAGTCGGTCTCGGCCTGGCGGTGGCGCGCGGGTTCGTGGAGGCGATGGGCGGCACCCTGACGGCGGAGGACACCCCTGGCGGCGGGCTGACCATGACGGTGAGCCTGCGGATGGCCGCCGGCTCCCCACCGTCCCTCCCGGACCTTGCGGCCGAGGCGACCACCTGACACGGGCGCGCCGGGGTCGGTCCCGCTACGCGCCACCCGGTGCCTTCAACAGCCGCTCCAGCTCACTCCCGGCCTCGTCGTACCCGGCGTCGGAGATCCGTTGCAGCTCGCGCAGGTCGCCGGCCGCCGCGGCGCGCCGGGTGAGGAGGAACCCGGCGCGCATGGATCCCTCGTCCAGCAGTTCGCTCAGTTCTCCGAGGTCGCCGGCCGCGTCGACAAGGTCGGCCAGCCGGTCCAAGGCGGTCTCGTTGCCCTCGTCGGCGAGCTCGCGCAGGGTCTCCCGATCGATGTTCACGTTCTCCATGACGCCATGGTGCGACCCTGCCCCTGGGGAAAGGTCAAGTGGGACGATGGCCGGGTGATCACCATCGGGCAGTTGGCCGGCTACGTCGGCGTGTCGATCAAGACCATCCGCGTCTACCACGACAAGGGGCTGCTCCCCGAGCCCGAGCGCGACGCCTCCGGCTACAGGCGGTACAGCGCCGACGACGTCATCGACCTCATCAAGATCCGGACGCTCGCCCGGGCGGGCGTCCCCCTGGCCCGCATCCGCGACCTGAGATCAGCGGCCGACGAGGAGTTCCAGGAGGCGCTGCACGGGATCGACGAGGAGCTCAGCGCCCGCATCCGTGACCTTCGGGCGACGCAGAGACGCCTGCGGCGACTCGCCGCCGGGCAGCTGGCACCAGTTCCTGAAGAGGTCGCCGCCCACCTGGAGCACCTTGCCGACTGGGGATTCACCCCGCGCTGGGTGGACCTCCAACGCGACCTGTGGATCCTCGTCTTCGCCACCCACCCGGACCACGCGGGCGTGCTCTTTCGCGACCAGTCCGAGTCCCTCGCCGACCCGGGACTACGGCAGCTGTTCCTCGACTACGACCAAGCGCACGACCTCGACGCCCAGGATCCCCGCATCGACGACCTCGCCCGCCGGATTGTCGAGGCGACCAAGGCGCGCTACGGCTCCGAGGAACCACCCCACCTGGATGAGGGTTCCGACATCCCTTCACTGATCCAAGGCACGGTCAACGCCTCGTCCCCTGCATGGCAGCGCGTCGACACACTCATTCGGCAACAGCTCAACGCGTGAGGCGAAACTGCCGGGTGTGCTGACACGCCCAGAGGGCCGGACGTGGACCGGTCTGCCCCGGCGACGGCTCTCCGGCCTCCACTACTCGGTGGTACCGTGTAGTGGTACTCAGTACTACTGAGTACCTGGAGGGCCGAGGAGGGCTCGCGATGGAGGACCTGACGGAGATGCTGAAGGGCACGCTCGAAGGATGCGTGCTCGAGATCATCGGCAGAGAGGAGACCTACGGCTACGCCATCACCCGTCAGCTGAACGAGCTCGGCTTCGCCGACGTCGTCGAAGGCACGGTGTACACCATCCTGCTGCGGCTGGAGAGGAACAGGCTCGTCCAGGTGACGAAGCGACCCTCCGGGGTCGGACCGCCGCGCAAGTTCTACGCGCTCAACGACGCCGGACGCGAGGAACTCGCGAAGTTCTGGGCGAAATGGCAGTACGTCTCATCACGCATCGACAGGCTCAAGGAGGGCGGGCGATGAACGTCTGGGAGACCATCACCGGCAGCGATCTCACCAGGGAATGGAAGGCGTTCGAGGTCCGGGCCGAGGCCCTGCCGGCCGACTACCGGGCGGCGTGGGAACAGATCAAGGGTCACCTCTTCCCTCACGGGGACTTCACCGGCCGCAACCTCATGCCGATCCTCGACGCCGCCCTGGGGCTGCTCGAAGAAGCCGTGGCGGACGGGCAGGGTGTCCACGAGGTCTTCGGCGACGACATCCGGGGCTTCTGCGCGGCGCTGGCCGGTGGGGAAGGGGCTCGCACCTATCGCGACCGGTGGCGCGAGCAGTTGAACAGGAACGTCGCAAGGAAACTGAGCCGGCTGGGAGGCTGACGTGGGCATCCAGGACATCATCGAGGGCAAGAAGCGGTGGCGGGCGCACAAGGCTCGGGTCAAGGCGCTCCCGCCGGACTACCAGATCGTCTACAAGGAGATGCAGAAGTACTTCTTCAAGGTCGGACCCGTCGACCTGCCTGACGGGCCCCTGCTCCCCGGGGTCGTCGACTTCTTCGAGGAGGGTGTCGCCTCGGGCAAGGGGGTCTTGGAGCTCATCGGCAACGACGTCGCAGCGTTCAGCGACGACCTCATCAAGGACTCACGCACTTACGCGGACGTCTACCAGGAGTCCATCACCGGGGAGGCTGGCACGGCCGGGACGTAGTACCCGTCGCCTCATGCCGCTCCCGCCACAACGTGTGGGCCATCATCCGCGGCCTCGTCTCCGACGGCGTGACCGTGTTCCTCACCACCCGGTCCTGGGGGTCAAGGGGCCGTTTCAGATCACTCCGAAACGGCCCCTTGATCATTCTTGGGACAGGTTCCGGAGCCGGCGCACGTGACGGACCGGAGCGCACTGTGACGGGGTCAGGGCTTCGGGACGGTGTTGACGTAGTCGGTGCCGGTGCTGTGGAAGCCGGCCACCGTCTTCTGGACGTCCGCCTGGGAGAGGGCCTCGTCGGCCTTGTGGTAGACCCAGTCGACCTTCATGTCCCAGACGCGCGTGGCACCGGTGAAGGGGAGGTCGATGAGCCAGTTGCTGAAGTGGATGTCCATCTGCTCGCGCGGGACGTACTTCCCGGAGCTGGTGAAGAGCTCCTTGCCGTCCAGGGAGTAGGTGACCCTTCCGTCCATGGCGGTGATGATCATGGTGTGCCAGCCCTCGAGGCGCCGCTCGAGGGTGTTGTGGACCCGGTCCGGCGGGTCGGCCCTGTACCAGCTGACGTTGTCGAGCTGCGGCCCCACCGAACCCCAGCCGCCGTTCGGCAGGTACTCGAAGTCGAGTTCGCTGTAGTTCTCCGAGGAGTCCGCGGGGGAGATCGGGAAGAAGGTCTGGACGACATGGTCGCCGTCGCGCCCGCTGGTGGGCTTGTCGCTGAGGTGGACCCGGGCGGCGAAGGTTCCCCTGAAGAAGTTCCGGCTCGTGGTCTGCACCTCGGCCTGCGTGGTGCCCTGCTCGGTGCCGTCGGTGGAGGAGCGCAGCCGTAGGACCTTGCCCCCCTCGGCCGTCGGGTCGGAGGGGAAGGCGGCGCCGTCGGCGCTCCAGGTGTCCTTGATCCCCGGGCCGCCCCCGCCGGTACGGATCTCCCAGCCGTGCGCGGCGAGGGAAGGGTCGTCGGCGCCGGTGTAGTTGAAGTCGTCGAACAGGGTTCCCGGCGGTCCGGTGGGCGTCGGCGAGGCGTCCCGCGCGGGCCCGGCGGCGTCGGCGCCCCCGCCGGTGGCGGGGGCGGCGGAACACGCGGCGAGTACGCACAGGAGGGCGGGCAGCGTGAGCGCGGTCCACGCTCGGCGACGAGGGGTGCTGCGGGGCTGGCTCACACAGGCTCCTTGGGGCGTAGTGGCGGTGACTGGACACGCCCACTGCATGCGGATCGATCGCTGATCGCGTGAATCGAGCGGTCATCCTAGCGAAGGATTCAAGCCATTCCGTCTCGTGTCCGCGACCCGGCCATCCAAGGGTCGGAAGGCGTCCGTTGACATACCGATCCGGTCACGACGTCCGATCGGAGCGGATCAAATACGCACATCGCGCACCAATTGATTCAGGTCATGCGCTACCGTCCGCTCTACGCTTCAGCGGTCTTCACACCCTGCACAAAAAGGCCACAACAATGCGCCAAGTCGCCACATCCTTCGGGCGCGGTTCGGTCCACTCGGCACAGCCCGGCGTGGCCGAATCGCGTCAGGAGGAGCCTGCCCAGGCACCGGTGTTCGTCGACCAGTCGGGTCTGCGCAGCTTTCTGCTGCGGCGCTTCGGCTGGCCGGTCTCCGTGGTCGGCGCGATCCTCGCGGCCGCCATGGGTGGCAGCCTCATCGGCGTCCAGTCGGACGCCCCGGCGATGGGCATACCGCCGAAGCCCTCCTACGTGCCGGCCACGGGGCCCTTGTCGCCCTCCTGGCCCTAGCGGGCGCGGCCCGCGACACCCCGCCCGAAAAGCCCGGTGCCACGCCGAACACCGCGACGTCCCATGGCACACCGCGACCATCGTGCCGCCCGGAGCAACGCCTGCGGGCCGGGCCGGGCGTGCCTGATCGTCCGTACCACCCATCTCCAGGAGCGCCCTTGTCCCGCCACCAGCGTCGTCGGCAGTCCCTGCTGAGACCACGCCGACTGGCTGCGCCGCCGCTGCGCTTCTTCATGCCGCTGTCCCTGCTGGCCTGCTTGCTCGCGCTCCTCGTCCTCCGCGGCCTTGCCACCAACGAGGCCTTCCACGACACCCGGATCGCGACCTCGGTCGACAAGACGACCGTGCCGGAGAACCTGCTCAAGGGCGGCCCGATCATCGACGCGCGCGGCACCAGGAACGAGCGCCCCGTGAGCTATCGGATCCCCGACCGCACCGTGGTCCTGAGCTTCGACGACGGCCCCTCGCCCGAGTGGACCCCGAAGATCCTGGACGTGCTCGCGGCCCACGACGTCCGCGCGGACTTCTTCGTGACCGGCGCGATGACCACGCGCCACCCGGACCTGATCCGGCAGATCGTCGCGGGCGGCCACGAGATCGGCGTGCACACCTTCACCCATCCCGATCTGGTGTACCAGTCCGAAGCCCGGATCAGCTGGGAGCTGGCGCAGACGCAGCTGGCGCTGGCCGGCGTCGCGGGCGTCCACAGCGCGCTGTTCCGCCCGCCGTACTCCTCCGACGCCTCGGCGCTCGACAACTGGAACTACCCGGTCATCAAGTACGTGGGTTCCCACGGCTACCTCACCGCGTTCATCGACCGCGACACCGACGACTGGAAGCGTCCCGGCGTCGACGCGATCGTCGAGGCGGCGATGCCGCGCAAGCCCGGCGCGGGCGAGCTCATCCTGCTGCACGACGCGGGTGGCGACCGCACCGAGACCCTTGCCGCGCTCGAGCAGATCATCGAGAAGCTGCAGGGCGAGGGGTACCGCTTCGCGACCATCTCCGAGGCGCTCGGCGCCACCGACGCCACCGTGCCGGTGCACGGCTACCAGCTGTGGGCGGGCAGGTGTTTCATCTGGGCCACCCAGGCCGCCGTGCTCACCCTGCCGGTGCTGGTCGCTCTGCTGGCCGTCGTCGGCTTCCTCAACTTCGGACGGTTCGCGCTGATGCTCGTCCTCGCACCGCTCCACGCCCGCCGCTCCCGGCGGCGGGACGCGTGGGGAGCGCCCGTCACCGAGCCGGTCACCGTCCTCGTCCCGGCCTACAACGAGCGCGAGTGCATCGCGAACACCCTGAACTCCCTCGCCGCCAGCGACTATCCGATCGAGGTGATCGTCATCGACGACGGCTCGACGGACGGCACCGCGGACATCGTCGAGGAGATGCGTCTGCCTTTCGTCCGGCTGATCCGCAAGCCCAACGGCGGCAAGTCCACCGCGCTCAACGCCGGCATCGCGGCCGCGTCGCACGACATCATCGTGATGATGGACGGCGACACCGTCTTCGAGCCCTCCACCGTGCGCGAGCTGGTCCAGCCGTTCGGCGACCGGGCGATCGGCGCGGTCGCGGGCAACGCCAAGGTCGGCAACCGCGACAGCCTGATCGGAGCCTGGCAGCACATCGAGTACGTCCTCGGCCACAACCTGGACCGCCGGATGTACGACATGCTCAACGTCATCCCGACCATCCCCGGCGCGGTCGGCGCCTTCCGCAAGGAGGCCCTGCGCCGGGTCGGCGGGATGAGCGACGACACCCTCGCCGAGGACACCGACATCACCATGGCGGTGCTCTGCGACGGCTGGCGGATCGTCTACGCCGAGCGCGCCCGCGCCTGGACCGAGGCCCCCGCCAGCCTCCAGCAGCTCTGGTCCCAGCGGTATCGCTGGAGCTACGGCAGCATGCAGGCGATGTGGAAGCACCGCCGCGCCGTGACCTCCCGCGGCCCGGCCGGACGCTTCGGCCGGCTCGGGCTGCCGCTCGTCGTGATGTTCGGCGTGGTCGCCCCGCTGCTCGCACCGCTGGTGGACCTGTTCCTGCTGTACGGCGTGCTGTTCGCGGACGCCCCGATCACCCTCGCCAGCTGGGGCGGCTTCATCCTGCTCCAGGCCGTGCTGTCCTGGTACGCCTTCCGGCTCGACGGCGAGAAGCCCCTGCATCTGATCAGCCTGCCGATCCAGCAACTGGTCTACCGGCAGCTGATGTACATCGTCCTGTTGCAGTCCACGATCACGGCGCTGACCGGTGGCCGACTGCGCTGGCAGAAGCTCCGGCGCACCGGCGAGGTCGCCGCACCGGTGGAGGCCTGACCATGACCGCATCCTTCGAGTTCGGGGGAGCCCAGGAGACCCTCCGGCTGAGGATCCCCGCCGCTCTGCGACAGGAGTCCCGGCCGGAGCCGGGGGCGGAGCCGTCGACACCGGCCCCGCGCAAGGGCGGCCGAGACCGCTATCTCGACCTGCTGCGCGCACTGGCGCTGGTCCGTGTGGTGATCTACCACAACTTCGGCTGGTTCTGGCTGCCCGTCGTCTTCCCGTCGATGGGCGTGATGTTCGCGCTGGCCGGGTCGCTGATGGCCCGTTCCCTCAGCCGGCCCGCCCTGGGTGTCGTCCGGGGCCGTCTGCGCCGGCTGCTGCCGCCGATGTGGCTGTTCGGCGCGGTCGTCCTCACCCTCGAGATCATCGACGGCTGGGGTCCCGAGGCCGAGGGGCATCCCAACTGGTGGTGGGGCAAACTGCTGTTCTGGCTCGTGCCGGTGAGCACTCCGCCGTACGCCGAATCGCTGAACGGTTTCGACCATCTCGTGGGGCAGGGCTGGGCGGTGCAGGTCGTCGTCCCGCTCTGGTACCTCCGCGCGTATCTCTGGTACGTCCTGCTCTCCCCGTTGATGCTGTGGGCGCTGCGGCGGATGCCGGTGGTGACGCTGTCCGTGCCGCTCGTGGTGACGATCGTGCTGAACACGTTCTTCATCGACCAGGAGTTCCTCTACGGCCGGGTCTGGGAGAACCTCAGCGACTTCGCCATGTTCGGCTCCTGCTGGATCCTCGGCATGGCACACCAGGAGGGCCTGCTCAAGAAGATCCCGCAGTACGTCGTGCCGTCCGTCGCGCCGCTGATCATGGTGGCCGGCTGGTGGTACCTGCAGACCCGGCCGGTCGATCCGACCGTGCCCACCGACATCGAGAGCTGGCCGATCGCCCAGGCCCTGTGGTCCTTCGGCTTCGTCGCGATCCTGCTCCACGTCAGCCCCTCCTGGGAACAGTGGCCCCGACCGCTGGAACGCTGGAACGGCCTGATCAGCCTGCTCAACGCACGCGCCGTCAGCGTCTACCTCTGGCACCAGGCCGCGTTGGTGGCCGCCATCCCGCTGATCGACCCTCTCTGGTCCGTCGGCTTCTTCTACGAGCACTTCCAGTGGCTGCTGACCAGCCAGTGGTTTCCGCTGATGGTGGCGATCCCACTGACCGGACTGCTGGTGCTGACCTTCGGCTGGGTCGAGGACGTGGCCGCGAAGCGCTCTCCGCGGCTCTTCCCGTACCCGCGCCGCGTGCGGGGCAGGCGCCGGGCCGGCGCCTGACGCGGGACGCCGCGCCTGACGCGGGGGCGGCGCGAGCTGCGGGTCGAAGTCGCAGACAGAGGGGCCGTTTCCGAGGAATCGGAAACGGCCCCTCTATCGTTCTCGTGGACCGGTGGGGACCGGTGGGGGCCGAACGGGGGCGTGATGGAGCTACGGGACATCGAGATCTTTCTGGTCCTGGCCGAGGAGCTGCACTTCGGCCGGACCGCCGAGCGGCTCCTGGTCTCCCAGGCGCGGGTGAGCCAGGCCATCAGGAAACAGGAGCGACGCATCGGCGCCGCGCTGTTCGAGCGCACCAGCCGAACCGTGCGGCTGACCGACGTCGGCCGCCAGCTCCGCGACGACCTGCAGCCGGTCTACGCGGGCCTCCACAAGTCCCTGGAACGGGCCCGGCTGGCCGCCCGCGGCGTCACCGGCAGGCTTCGCGTCGGCATGCTGCCGTTCAACGTCGTCGACTTCCATCCTTACTGGAAGACGTTCCGCTCGCGGTACCCGCAGTGGGAGCTGGAGGTCTGTCAGGAGGCGTACGTGGATCTGTTCGGCCGGCTCCGCGAAGGCGAGATGGACGTGCTCGTCACCTGGCTGCCCGTGGAGGAGCCGGACCTCACCGTCGGTCCGGTCCTGTGCACGGACCCCCGCGTCCTCGCCGTGTCCGCCGACCACGAGCTCGCGCGGCGGACGACGGTACGCCTGGAGGTGTTCGCCGACTTCCAGCACGCCGTCGCACCCGACATGCCGGACTACTGGGAGGACAGCTATCTGCCGTTCTGTACGTCCGAGGGCCGGCCGATCGAGCGCGGGCGGCCCGTGACCAACGCGGAGGAGCTGATCAACCGGGTCGGCATGGGCGAGATAGTCCACGGCTTTCCCAGCCATGTCACCCGGCACTGGGGCATGCCGAACATCCGGTGGATACCCGTCACGGACATGGCGTCCCTGTCCTACGCCCTGGTCTGGCGGACCGAGGCGGAGAACGAGCCGATCGGTGCTCTCGCCGCCGTCGTCCGCGAACTCGGCGCGACGAGGTTCTGACGCGCCGCCGCGTCCGGCAGTCGAGCACGCAGCCGTCACTTCCGAGCCGCTCCTGGGCCGATCGATAACCATCGGGTTATCGATCGGCGGACGAACTCCGCGTTGATCCGCACCTGGCTCCGACGGGAGGCTTGAGGCGCCAGGGCGGGCCGCTCGTCGAGGTCACCGGAACCGGGAGTCGGACAGACGTGAGAGACAGGTTCGACATGACCGTGACGTACGCGATGCACGACGCGCTGCGAAGGGAGTTGTACTCCCTCGCCGGTGCCGCCGCCCGCGCCGATCGCGATCCGCGGACCGTCCTGCGCACGGTGGGCTGGAAGCTGTTCCGGAGGGCTCTGCACGCCCACCACGCCGCCGAGGACGACGCGCTGTGGCCCGCCCTGCGCCAGGCTCTGCACGGCCGCCCCCTCGCCCTGGCGCGGCTGGAGGTGATCGAGGCCGAACACGCCGTGCTGGCCCGCCTGATCGAGGCGATCGACGAGGCGTCGGCCGGTCCCGATGCCCGTCCGGACCTGATCGGAGAGCTCACCGGCTCGCTGGTCACCGGTCTGCGCGGACATCTCCGCCATGAGGAGCAGGCCGTCTTCCCGCTCGTCCAGGCCATCCTGAGCGAGCAGCAGTGGGAGCACTTCGGGCGCGTCCACGCCCAGCGGATCGGGGCCGACGCGGCCCGGATCCTGCCGTGGCTCCTGGACGGCGCAGCCGAGCGGACCGTGACCGCCGTACTGGCGCAGCTCCTGCCCGAGTCCGCGCACCGCGCCTACGCGGACCGATGGCAGCCCGCCTACGCGGCGCTCGACCGCTGGGGCACCGGCACCGCTCCTTAAGCGACAGGAAGTGAACGCCCCATGACGAACCGGCAGATGACCGATGCGGAACTCGCCGGACAGCCCGCCGCCTACTGGACCGGCGTCGCCTACGACGCGCTGATCGCGTTCACCCGGGCCCGCCAGCGCGAGAAGGGTTACACCCAGCCGCAGTTCTGGCTGCTGCGCAACCTGTCGGCGAACGACATCTCGCCCGACGGGGCGGGCATGACGCTGCCCGAACTGCGCCAGGCCATGAGCCGGTACATCCGGTCCGAGGACGACCTGTCGGCGGAGTCGGCGGTACTCGTCGAGCGCGGCTGGCTGCGGTGGGACGACGAGGAGCGGCTGTGGCTCACCGACGAGGGGGAGCGGGCCCGGACCGACCTGGCACGCAACGCCCCCGCCATCGGCGCCGCGCTCCACGAGGGCGTCGACGAGGCGGACTACGTGACCACGGTGAAGGTCCTCCAGCGGTTGATCCGCAACGCGGGCGGAACGTGGTGACTACTCCTCGGCGGGGGCGGACTCCTGTGGGGCCCGGCGAAGTGCGCTGAGCGCGAAGGCGGACCAGGCGGCCGCGGCGACGAGTGCGATCGCGGCCATCCCGGCGAGAACGGGAGCCTCCGGGCGCCAGCCGAGGGTGAGTCGGGTGCCCAGGTAGGTGAGGCCGGTCGCGATACGGCCGGGGGCGTAGACCGGGACCTTCGCGGCGGCGGCGCGCAGGATCGTCGCCACCGCGAGGCCCGCGGCGCCCCAGGCGGCCAGGTAGACCGTGAGGTCACCGGGAGCGGCTGCGGGAAGGCCGTACCGTTCGGGTCCGATGCGGAACAGCGACGTCACCCAACCCAGTGCCAGCGCGGCGGCGGTGATGCCGACCACCCATAGCGCGTGGCGTCGGAACGGGCCGGGGCGCACGATCTCGTCGTCGCTGTCGTAGAAGTCGATCATGTTCCCCAGGACGTGATCGAGTGGTCGGGGGTTGCTCGGGTCAGCCCGCCCAGCGTCCTGTCAGATACGTGAGCGCGAACACCGTCGACAGGGGCGCGGCCAGGCAGTAGTACGCGGTCCTGAAGCGCGGGGAACGCAGGGTCCACGCGGCGAGCGTGACCCACAGCGGCCACCAGAGGAGGGTCGCCCGGGGGATGGACGTGTACCAGTACGACGTGCCGAGGGCCCAGAGGCTGAGGACGACGTACACGGCCTCGGGCCAGCGGCGCCGCCGGATCAGCAGGGCCGCCAGGGCCAGGCCGACGAGCATCGTGAGGAGTTCCGCCTGGAACATGAAGGCGTAGCCGGTGGTCTGTACGTGGTCGAACGCGGACTCCCACGTCGTGCCCCACGCCTCCCAGGGCGCGTGGAACCGGCGGTACCAGCCGCGCTCCTGGGCGTGTTTCCAGGCCATCCAGTCGCCGATGCGGGCGTGCAGGTACCAGGCGTAGAGGACGGCGGGCAGGGCCGGCAGCGCGAGCCAGGGCAGTCGTCTCCGGTCGGCGCGGGTGCGGACGGTGAGGACGAAGTGCAGCGCGAGCGCGGCGGCGAGGAAGAGACCGCTGATGCGTACGGTCGTGGCCAGGGCGGCCAGCGTCGCGGCGAGCGGCCACGCGCGGCGCTGGGCGGCGAGCCACGCCGGAAGGGCGAGGGCGAGGAAGAGCGACTCGCTGTAGCCGGCGGCGAGGAAGACCGCGCACGGCGAGAGCAGCAGGAGCTGGACCGTCCGCCGGCCTGCCCGGGCGTCCGGCAGGTACAGCCGCGCGATCCGCGCGAGCGCCAGTACGGCGACGCCTCCGGCGACGAACGAGATGAGCAGCCCCGCCGCGGTCCAGTGCGGGACGACGGCGTGGACCGCCCGCAGGGCGAGCGGGAAGCCGGGGAAGAACGCCTCACGGTTGTCCCAGTCGGCGTTCCACGGGCCGTCTCCCGCCGGGAAGTAGCCGTCGCGCGCCACGTTCAGGAAGTGCCCCCAGTCCCACCGTTCGAAGGAGGCGAGGGCGGGGCCCGGGTCGCGGCTGCCGGCGTCGGCGGGAAAGACCCACCGCGCGCAGTACGCGGTCGTCCAGACGGCGGCGCGGGTCAGCAGGTAGAGCCAGAGGACGTCCCGGTCCGCGGCGCTGAGCCGCAGGCGGCCGGTGCGCCGTCCGGTGCCTCGGGGTTCGCTTCCCCAGGAGTCGGCGCCTCCTGAGCCGGTGCCCCCGGAGCGGCCGGCGCTCGGCACCGGGGCGGCGCGGGGGAGGGGGAGCGACGTCGCCTCTTCCCGCGACCGCGGGGATATCACGGACATATCGGACTCTCAGGGGTGTGAGAAGGCAGGGGGGATCGCGCGACGGCGGCGCATCGCGGGGGAGGGGGGAAGGGCACCGGTGTGGAGGTCGGCGGCTCGGAGGTCAGGGGCTCGGAGGTCAGGGGCCGGAGGTCGGCAGCTCGGGGGCCGGCAGCTCGGGGGCCGGCGGCCCGGAGGCCGGCTGCGAGGTCGGCGGCCCGGAGGTCAGGGAGGCGTGGTGGTCGTCCGCCCCGACGGCCAGGTCGCGGAGGCCGACGGATCGTCGGGGGTGCCCTCGCCGGTGGAGCTGGTCGGTGCCATCGAGCCGTTCGACGGCGGCCGGGTCGTCTCCCCGGGATACGGCGGTTCGGCCGGCGGGCTCGGGCTCGGACTCGGGCTGTCGGCCGGGACGACGGGCGTCGGCCCGTCCGACAGGAGAGCCGCCGCGGTCACCCCGCCACCGGCGAAGAGCAGGCACGCGGCACCGGCGGCGACGGCGAGGCGCCGCCGGTGCGCGTGCCGGGCGCGTTCGGCGATGCGCGCGACCGGCACGGCGCGCGCACGGGACTGCCCGGAGGCGGCGGCCTGCCGGAACAGCTCGCGAAGGGGGTCCTGGGGTTCCTGGGGCTCAAGCACCGGGGTCCTCCTCAACGTTCCGGGGCTGCAGACGATCGGCGAGGGCGACCCGGCCGCGGACCAGGTGCGTCTTCACGGTGCTGGCGGACTGTCCCGTCTCGCCGGCGATCTGTTCGACGCTCAGGTCGCACAGATAGTGCAGCGTCACCGTGCGCCGCTGCTGGGCGGGCAGGTCACGCAGCGCCTCGATGAGCACCACATGCTCGGGGCCGGGGCCCTCGACGGGTGGTGGCGCGCCCGCGCGGTCCCAGGCGTCCGAAGTGCGCCGGCGGAAACGCCAACGGCTCACGGCGAGGCGCCAGGCGACGGTACGGATCCACGCCTCCGGCTGCCCGTCGCGATCGAGCTGGCGCCGTCGGCTCCAGCCCCTGACGAACGCCTCCTGCACGACGTCCTGAGCCTCGTGCAGATCGCCCAGCATCACGTACAGCTGCCCTGTGAGTCGCGCGACCGCCTGCTCGTAGAACGCCTCGAACTCCTCAACGGTCAACACTCACTCCCGGATCTTTCGCTTCACCCGGCATACGCCTGGCACCAGGTGTCCGGTTGACACGGGCCGTGAATCAACAGGGTGACGGTGATCACGGAACCGAAGGGGGTCGACACGCGTCGCCCCGGCAGGGCGTACGAAGGCCGCTCTCCGGCGAGGGAGAGCGGCCTGGGGCGGCCGCAACACGCCCTAAGGCCTGGTCCAGGCGGTGTCGGTGGCGGACAGGCGCCGGACCGCCAGGTGTACGCCCACCAGGAGCGCGAGCGTCACCCCCAGGGCGAGGGCGAGGCGGACCTGGAGGAGGAGCGCGCCCGCGAGGGCGCCGAGGAACATGGCCAGGACGGACAGGGCCCGCCGGGGCGCGGCTCGCCCGGCGGCGGTGGAGTCCGCGGCCAGTCCGGTCAGGGTCTGGGTCAGTACCGTCGTCGTCAGACCCGGCACGGCGACGCGACGTACGACCGCGGTCTGGAGCCCCATGGCGATCCCGAGAGCCACGATCAGGGTGTACCGGACCGGCGCGCCCACCTCGTCCCCCGACGTGGCCGCGGTGGCGAGCGCCGCGGCGACGAGCAGCGCCTGTCCGGCGACGCCCGCGCCGAGCAGCCGCCCCCGGTGCGCGGCGAACCGGGTGCCGAGGCGGCCGCCGCCCACCGCGCCGACGAGGAACGACGCCAGCGCCGTGAGCGAGGCGGGCGCGGAGAAGCCCGCGGCACCCGCCACGGCGAAGCCCAGGAGCACCACGTTGCCGGTCATGTTGGCCACGAAGACCTGCCCGAGCGCGAGAAAGCTCACCGCGTCCACGAGGCCGGCCACCACCGTCAGGGTGAGCATGAGCGGTGGCAGTGGGCCGTGCCGGTCGCCCGTCGGCGGAACGAGCGTATGGGCCACGTCGGCCAGCAGCTTGCGCATCCTCGGAGGTCCTTCCGGGACGGAGGGCGATGCGGACACCGCGCGCGGTCGGTCCCCGGACATGATCCACCGCCCGGCGCCCACACCTGGTACCTCACCCCGCCCGTCGCGCCACGTCCTCGTGGGCCGGGCTCACGAATCCGCGGCCGCGCTCTCGCCGGAGGGCAGGGCCGCCCTTCTTCTGCGGTGGACGATGACCCCGCACACCGCGAGGAGGAGGACGGCCACGGCGGAGACCCCGAGGGCCGTGTGCTCGGCGAAGAGTCTGCCCATGACCTTCAGCACGCCGATCCCCGCCGTCGCGTAGATCAGCGCCCAGGCCGCTCCGCCCACGAACAGGGCGGGGAGGTAGCGGGGCAACGGCATGCGCATGCTGCCCGCGAGGAAGTTGACGGCGGTCTGGAAGCCGACGGTCAGGAAGGAGACGGCCACCACGGGCGCGCCCCACCGCTGGATCGCCCGCTCGGCGCGCTGGAACCTCGCCGAGGCGATCCGATCGGCGAACCTGCTGCGCCGGGCACCGGCGCCGGCGAGCCACCCGACGGCGAAGGTCCCTCCGGCGCGGAGCAGGACGATGGCGTACAGGGCTCCGGCGGTGAGCGCGATCT
Source organism: Streptomyces sp. NPDC013457 (assembly GCF_043089925.1). Classification (NCBI taxonomy): domain Bacteria; kingdom Bacillati; phylum Actinomycetota; class Actinomycetes; order Kitasatosporales; family Streptomycetaceae; genus Streptomyces; species Streptomyces sp. NPDC013457. The sequence goes on along the minus strand of NZ_JBICBL010000001.1, from coordinate 764,773 downwards.
TATCCACGACGCCTCGTCACGGGCACGGGGCCGGAACCCGCGTCAGCGGGCGCACGACGTGCGCAAGCCCGGTGGTCACTGTGTCTCACCTGCGCCCTGCTCCTGCCCGTTCCGTCCTGTGGGTCCCCACCTGCGGCACCGGAAGGACTCACATCCGCGCGTCAGGCAAGGTCAGCCTAACCGAACGTGCATACGGCGGACATAGGGCACCGTGCCACCGGAGCTCAGCCGTCGCTGTCCGCGGCGCCGGGGCGCAGGTCGAGGTTCCAGTTCTGGCCGACGAGGTCGTGTCCGTAGCTGTGGTGGCGTTCCTCGTCGGCGAGGGTGAAGCCGAAGCTCCGATAGATCTTGCGCGCCGCCGTCAGCACGTCGTTGGTCCACAGGGTCACCTGCTCGTAGCCGGCCGCGCGTGCGAAGGCCAGGCACGTCTCGACCAGGCGCGTCCCGAGGCGAAGGCCCCTGCCCTCCGGGGTGACGAGCAGGATCCGCAGTTTGGCCACCTGCGGCCGGTCGCCCGCGACGAGGAAGACGCAGCCCACACGCCGGCCGTCGACCTCGGCGATCCAGCCCGCCTCTCGCGCCGGGTCGTGCGTGGCGCCGTAGTCGGCGACGATCCGGGCCACCAGGACCTCGAAGTCGGTGTTCCAGCCGAACTGCCGGTGGTACGCCTCGCCGTGGGCCATCACCACCCATCCCAGGTCGCCGGGCCGGTCGGCGCGACGTACGACGACGTGACCCTGATCCTGCTGCGCCATGAGCTGCTCTCTCCCGTCTCTCTCCCGACCCCGTGATCGCTCTGTCCCCGTCAACGGGTCCCGTTCTCCGTGTTCGCCAGCAAGGATGGCCTGCCGCGGACGCGCCCGGTGCGCGCCCGCGCGACGCCGCGGCGCTCCGGCCCGGAGAAAATGCGTGGACCGCGCACGTGCCGGCACGGAAGACTGACGTTTTGTCACCTGTCGGTCCGAGAGCACAGGGTTCGAGATGGGATCACCTGAAACGTCCGAAGGGTTACCGAGCAAGGGCTCGGTGCTCCTCGCGCTCCGCTACTACGGAAGGGAGCTGGCGCGGCTCCGCTGGATGGCCGCGCCGGCGCTGCTGCTGCCGGCGCTCGGCAACATCGGCATCTTCTACATCGCGCCCCTCGTCGTCGCCAAACTCGTCGGCCGCATCGCAGGGGACGGCGACGCCGCCACCGGAATCGGCCCGATGCTGCCGTACGTCCTCGGCTTCGCCGGGGTCCTGCTGCTCGCGGAGACCCTGTGGCGCATCGGCCTGCACTGTCTGAACCGCCTCGACGCCCGCGGCATCGAGAACCTGTACGTGATCGGCATGGACGAGCTGTACGCCAAGGACGCCGCGTTCTTCCACGACAACTTCGCCGGATCGCTGACCAAGCGCGTCCTCAGCTTCGCCTCCCGCTTCGAGGAGTTCGTCGACACGCTGACGTTCTCCGTCATGGGCAGCTTCGTGCCCCTGGTGTTCGCGTCCGTCGTGCTCTGGCAGTACGACCCGCTGCTCGTGGTCGGCCTCCTCACGCTGATCACGGTCACGGCGGTCTGCGTGACCCCGCTCATCCGACGGCGGCAGGCGCTGGTCGCCCGGCGCGAACAGGCGATCGCCCGCGTCTCCGGCCATGTCGCCGACAGCCTGATGAACATGGACACGGTCCGGTCCTTCGCCGCCGAGGAGCGCGAGGCGGCCGAGCACCGCTCCCGCGTCGCCGAGTCGCGACGGCTGACGCTGCGCTCGTGGGACTACGGCAATCTGCGCATCGACACACTCGTCGCGCCGATGTCCGTGCTCACCAACGTGCTGGGGCTGCTGCTCGCGCTCGGACTCGGCGCGGGACAGCACGGCGTGGAGGCCGTCATCGTCGCCTTCACGTACTACGCGAACGCGACGCGGATCATGTTCGAGTTCAACCAGATCTACCGCAGGCTGGAGAGCTCCATGACGGAGGCCGCGCAGTTCACCGAACTGCTCCTCCGGTCGCCGACCGTACGCGATCCCGCCTGCCCGGAGCCCCTCAGGCCGCGCGGCGCCGACGTGAGCTTCGAGAAGGTGACCTTCGCCCACGCGGGGGCCGAGCCGCTCTTCGAGGACCTCGACCTGGCCGTGCCCGGCGGGGCGAAGATCGGCTTCGTCGGGCGGTCCGGCGGGGGCAAGACCACGCTCACCCGGCTGTTGCTGCGGATGTCGGACATCGACGGCGGCCGGATCATGATCGGAGGACAGGACATCAGCCGGCTGCGCCAGGCCGAGCTGCGCAGCCAGATCGCGTACGTACCGCAGGACCCGGCCATGTTCCACCGCACGCTGCGGGAGAACATCGCCTTCGCCCGGCCGGGCGCCACGGACGCCGAGATCCGCCGCGCCGCGGAGGCGGCGCACGTCACGGAGTTCGCGGACGCGCTGCCCGAAGGCTTCGACACCATGGTGGGCGAGCGCGGCGTGAAGCTGTCGGGCGGGCAGCGCCAGCGGGTCGCCCTCGCCCGGGCGATCCTGCGCGACGCGCCGATCCTGCTGCTCGACGAGGCCACCAGCGCCCTGGACTCCGAGAGCGAGATCCTGGTCCAGGACGCGCTGTGGAAGCTCATGGCGGGACGCACGGCGCTCGTGGTGGCGCACCGGCTCAGCACGGTCGCCGGCATGGACCGGCTCGTGGTCCTCGACCGCGGCCGGATCGTCGAACAGGGCACGCACCAGGAGCTGCTCACGTTCGGCGGCGCCTACGCGAAGCTCTGGCGGCACCAGTCGGGCGGCTTCCTCGACGACACCCCCGCCCAGGCCGAACTGCGCTGACACGGTCGCACCGAGACCGGGCCGCGTCCGTGATTCCCGTACTCTGTGCCGATCTTGGCAAGATCGGGACGGACGCGGCCCGAGCGACACGAGAGGGGCGGAGGCCATGCATCACCACCGCGACACGGACGGCGCGCTGGACGTGCTCGTCTCCCTGGCCGACCCTGACGACGCGGGGCGGATACGGGAGCGGATCGGGACGTCGGAGCGGCCGGCCACGCGGGACAGGCAGCGCTGGCTCACCACGAGGCAGATCGCCTCCACCGAGCCACGCGCCTCCACCTGGCTGTGGATGCTGGAGGAGGACGACCCCGAGACCAACGAGATCGTGGTCCTCCTCGACGGCGGCCTGAACGGCGCGCTGGAGCTGGCCGTGCTCGACGGAGAGCCCTTCGGCCCCGACGAGCACCGCCGGGTGCCCGTGACGGACGCGGTGGCCGACCGGCCCCGACCGGAGGCGGTGAAGCGGCTTCCCTCCGACGAACTGGTCCCCGCCCTCCGCGCGGTGACGACCATGCGCCAGGGCCGGCGGACCGCGAACGCGGTGGCCCGCAGGGACTGGTCGCGGGTCGTCGAGGCGGACACCGCGGACCCCTTGCCCGGGTACGCGCGGTGGGCGCTCGCACTGCGGCCCGACTGCCCCGCGGCCCTGCGGGAGCGGTTCTCCGACCACCCGAGCTACGCCCACCGGATGCGGACGGCCGGGATCGTCGAGAGCCCGGCCGCCTATGTCAGGGAGTGGCGCTCCGCCGGCACGGTCCTCGCCACTCTGGACACCGGCCGATGGGCCTTCCCCACCCGGGTGCGCGAGGCCGAGGACGTGCTGCGCCCCCTGGTGCGCGGTTCGTTGGGGGCGAACGTCGAGGCGTGGGCCGTACTGGCGCAGCTGCTGCCCACCTTCACGGGGACCGTTCCGGAGCTGATCGTGACGGCGGGCGCGATCGCCTGAGCCGGCGCGCGGGAGGCGCCGCGGCGGAGGCGCGGTGCGGGAAGCGCCGCGTCGCGGAAGGGGCGGGGCGGCTGGAGTCGAACCAGCGTGTCCCGGTTCTGGAGACCGGTGCGTCTGCCTCTGCGCTACGGCCCCGCCTTGCCGCCGATCCTAGAGCACGGGCCGAGCCGAAACGCCTTCGCCCGTTGTCGGTGCCACCTGATAGCAATGGGTCAGCACCGGGGGAGTGACGGGGGAGACATGGTGTACGGGGAGCGCGGAGGACGGCCACGCCATGTGGTCGATCTGACGGACCGGCGCGCACTGGAGCGGTGGCGGCCCGCCGACGAGACGGTGATCGCGGAGGCGCGGCGGCTGAAGGAGGCCGCGCTGCTGGACTTCGGGCTCTCCGGCTCGGCGGTGGCCTCCTGGCTGTACGCCAAGTGCCGCCACCAGATACCGACCACGGCGGTGGACACGGCCGCTGTGGTGGCGAGCGGTGACGGCACCTGCCTGCTCGTCTACAACCCCGGGTTCTTCGTCTCCCTCGGGCTCGAAGGGGTGAGGTTCGTCCTCTTCCACGAGGCACGGCACCTCATCCACCGCCATCTGTTCGTCGAACCGGAGCTGCGGAGCGATCCCGTCTTCACCCTGGCCGCAGAGGTCTCCATCAACCACGTGGCGATGGTGCGTCTCGGCGTGCGCGAGCTGCCCTCGCGTGACGGCAGACCGGTGGGCGTGGACCCGTGGGAGATCCACACCGCCTATCGCGAGGACCTGCGCGCCCACGGCCTGGAGCCCGTGGAGTACCGGGAGTTCATCGCCACGGACATGTCGGTGTACGGCGAGCTGAAACGGATGGCGCACCCGCCCGTACCGGCTCCGGCGCTCTGCCCCCGGCTCTCCCACGATGAGATACCCGCCGACCAGGAGACCGTCGACACGATCGCCTCCTCGGTGCTGCTCAACTCCCTGCTCGCGGCACGCCGGGGCCACACGGTGGCCGAGGCGGAGATCGGCGAGCTGCTGGACCGTACGGACGGGGCCTCGGACCGGGTGACCCGGATGTGGGGCCGGCTCGGCGCGGGGCTGCTGCGCGGGCAGACGCCCCGCACGGCGCGGGTGGACTGGTGGCAGCGCTGGCTGGTGGACGTGGTCGCGTCGAAGCTGCGCGACGGCGAGCGGCTGGTGTACCCGAAGAAGCGGGGCGCGCTGCTCGCCGCGCTCGGCCTCGACCCGATGCTGTCGCGGCGCGGGCCTGTGCGGGACAAGGTTCTGGTCATCGCGTACGACACCTCGGGGTCGATGCCGGACCACGTCGTCGGCTGGCTGACCGAACTCGTCGGCGGAATCGACGGGGTGGAGGCGCACTGGCTCTCCTTCGACGCGGTGGTGATGCCGTTCCGCCCCGGCGAGAGGGTGTACGGAGGAGGGGGCACGAGCTTCCAGGCCGTCGCGGACTACGTGGAGGGGCGCACGCTCGTCGACGGCCGGCCCTTCGAGGAGAACCCGGACGCCGTGGTGATGCTCACCGACGGATACGCGCCCCCGATCACCCCGGCCGAACCCGACAAGTGGATCTGGCTCATCACCGAGGGCGGCGACGACTGGCCCGACTCCCACACAACCGCGATGGCCTGCCATCGCGTCACGACAGGAACGACATGACCGCGCTCCGTACCGTCCCATGGCGGCCCAACGCCACCTACCCGCAGCCGCCCGAGGGCTGGACGGGCGTCGCGCGCCTCGAGGCCTTCATCGACGCGATGATCGACATGGGACAGACCGGCCAGGTCTTCGGCGAGCACGGCATCGGCAAGACGGCGACGTTCTTCTCGCACATCGCCGAGGCATACCCGGACGCCGAGCTGGTCTTCGTCCCGGCCGCCAACCTCACCCCCGACGACCTCCTCGCCAACGCTCCCGTACGGGACGAGGAGACCGGGCGGCTGGTGCTGCGGCAGCTGGTGATGAGCCAGTTGAAGCCGGGAAAGCCGTTCGTCCTGCTCATCGACGACTCGCTGCAGGCGGGGGAGTCGATCCAGTCGCAGCTCATGCAGATCGCCTGCAACTGGACGCTCGGAGGCTACGACCTCCGGGCCCTCGGCTGCATCGGCGTCTTCCTCACCGACAACGAGTCGCTCGCCGAGACCGCCGCCCGCCGCAGCGATCTGGCCATCCTGGACCGGATGGTCACCATCCGGATCACCGCCAACGACACGGCCTGGCGGATGAAGCTGGCGGCGAAGTACCGCGGTCGGGACCTCCGCGGGGTGTTCGGCGTGTGGGCGTCGCTGAGCCCCGCTCTGCGCGAGCTGCTCTCGCCGCGCACCGTGGACCACATCCTCGCCAACGCCCAGGAGGGCTTTCCGCTGAGCTGGGGGCTGCCCCTCGTCAACGGCGAGCGGCTGAGGCTCGCCGAACCGCGCCCCGACGGCAGCCCGGGCCCCAACCGGACCCAGGAGATCCTCGACCGGATCGCCCAGGCGCTCGGCGTGCCGAACCCGGCGCGGATCGCCGACCCGGTACGCAGCGTGGTGCGGGCGGCCCTGCGCAACCGGTGGACGGTCCTGCTCCAGGGCCCGCCCGGCTGCGGCAAGACCGAACTCGTACGGCAGACGGTCCGGGAGGGCCTGGGCGGGCGGGAGCCGCTGTACTTCTCGCTGCCCGTCACGAACGTCGAGGACCTCTGCGCGCCGATCCCCACCTCCGACGGCTCGCTGGACAATCTGCTGGCCGCCGCGTTCACCGGCACGGAGCCGAAGGCGATCGTCTGGGACGAGTACAACCGGCCCAAGGACAAGGCCGCCTTCGCCAAGCTGATGGAGATCACGCAGGAGTGGTCCCTGGCCGGCGTGCGGATCGAGGGGCTGCGGGCGCAGGTCGCGGTGCAGAACCCGCCGTACCACCTGGGCCGCAAGCTCCTGGTGGCGCGGAACAACATCGCCCAGGCGACGCGGTTCACGGCCTCGCTGATCGTGCAGCCGGGAGACATCCCGGCCAACGAGTGGCTGATCGACACGTACGGCCCGGTCGCCGAGACGGTGCTCGAATGGTGGAAGCACGACATCGACGACGACGGCCGCGCCTGGATCACCAAGCGGACCATCGAGCGGCTCATCAAGCTCCATCAGCGCGGGCTGCCCCTGGAGATGGGCACCGTCTACCTCGGGGACGGCGAGTACGCCCCGGTGTCGCTGAGCAGTCTCGTCGTGCGCCTGGACAACCGGCCGGTGACGGGGCTGCGGGAGATGGCCCGCCACCTGGAGGTGTGGGAGACGCGCCTGCGGGGCGCGGCGGACGAGTCCTCGGAGGGCGGGGACGACAGCGACGTGGTGCACCAGGTCATCGCCAACGCCGAGCTGTCGCAGCTGAAGAAGCACCGCAAGGCCGTGACCCGGCTGGTCGCGCTGCTGCCTCCGAAGCTGCGGTCGACCTATCTGGTCGGCGCCTCGGAGGAGAATCAGCGCTTCTGGATCGAGGTGTTCGCGGCGATGCCGCGGTGACGCTCACGGTCTGAGGCCGTCGGCGGAGCCGGGTCTGAGGTCGCGTCGAAGCCGTGTCGCTCCGTCGCCGTCGCCGGACGGCGACGGCGACGCGGCGTTCCGCCGTATCACGTCCGACTCTGCGCAGGGGCCGCCGCCGGGTGACCGGTCGTTTCGCCGATGCCTTCGTCCGCCGCCGCCCCGACAGTGGCCGAGCCGGTCGATACCGGTGCGCCGGCCGATCCCCGGGCCGACGCCGAACGCCCCACGACATGACGCAACACGACACGAGAGGACGACTCCGTCGTGAAACGACACCTCGCCGCCGCCGCAGCCCTGTCATCCCTGGCCTTCCTGGCCGCCCCCGCCGCCGACGCCGCGGACAACCCCTACCAGCGCGGACCGGCACCGACCGTGGCCTCCATCGAGGCGGCGCGCGGCTCCTACGCGGTCTCCCAGACCAGCGTCTCCTCCCTGTCCGCCACCGGGTTCGGCGGCGGCACCATCTACTACCCGACGACGACGAGCGACGGCACGTTCGGCGCCGTCGTGATCTCGCCGGGCTTCACCGCGTACGAGTCCTCCATCGCCTGGCTGGGACCGCGGCTGGCCTCGCAGGGCTTCGTCGTCTTCACCATCGACACCCTCACCACGCTCGACCAGCCGGACAGCCGGGGCCGCCAACTGCTCGCCGCCCTGGACCACCTGACCCAGCGCAGCTCGGTCCGCTCCCGCGTCGACGCCTCGCGCCTGGGCGTCATGGGCCACTCGATGGGCGGCGGCGGCACCCTGGAGGCGGCCAAGAGCCGGCCCTCCCTGAAGGCCGCCATCCCGCTCACCGGATGGAACACGGACAAGTCGTGGCCCGAGATCAGTACGCCGACCCTGGTCGTGGGCGCCGACGGTGACACCGTCGCCCCGGTCGCCACCCACTCGGAGCCGTTCTACGAGAGCCTGCCTGCGTCCCTCGACAAGGCGTACCTGGAACTCAACGGCGCGACCCACTTCACCCCGAACAGCTCGAACACGACGATCGCGAAGTACAGCATCTCCTGGCTCAAGCGGTTCATCGACGACGACACCCGCTACGACCAGTTCCTCTGCCCGCTGCCACGGCCGAGCCTGACCATCGAGGAATACCGCGGCACCTGCCCGCTCGGTTCCTGACAGCCGGCCCGCCCGTCCCCGCCGCGCGCCCGTGCGCGGGCCGGGGGCGGTGCGGACCGTGGCCGGGGCGGGGACGGGCGCGAGCGCGAGGTGGGGCGACACTTGTCCCCGGGCACAGTGGGCCTCCCCCAGGTGTGGGCCCGGGCCCAACACATAACTCTTTCCTCGGTCCTTACCCGCCAGTACCGTTGCGGCGTGAGTGGAGCGACGAGGGCCGCCGCTGCTCCGCGGCTGTACGACCGTACGTCCGAACTCGCCGCCGTGGCGGCGTTGTCGGCGCGCGCCGCCGAGGGTTCCGGCGGCGTCCTGCTGGTCACGGCGGGCCCCGGGACGGGCCGTACGGCGCTGCTCGACCGGGCCGTCCGGGACTGCGCGATCCGGGCGCACCGGGTGGGCGCGCCGCACGGCAACCGGGTGCCCTGGAGCGGAGTGCGGGCGCTGGTGTCCGCACTCGCCCCGACGCCCTCGGCCGCGCGCCGCGCGGTGCGGGTGGCGCGCGGACCGGAGGGCGTCGCCGGTGCGCTGGCCGTCCTGCGCCCCGGGGAACCCCTGCTGCTCTGCGTGGACGACCACCATCTCTGGGACGCGCACTCGCGCACCGCGCTGGACGCGGTGTGGCGCGCGGGGCCGGTCCCCTGGGCGTGGGTCGTCTCGTTCGCGGAGCACCACCGGCCGCCCGATGTGCCCGGTGCCCGACTGCTGCGTCTGGGGCGGCTGGGCCGACAGGGTGCCGACGCCCTGCTCGACGACGTGTGCCGGACGCCGCTCCCGCCTTCCGTACGCGCTCGGCTGCTCGACGAGGCCGCCGGGCACCCGGGCGTCCTGACGGCGATGGCCGCACACCTCTCCACCGCCGGTCCCGCTGCTGCCCCGCCGTATGCCGCAGGTGGCGTCGAGGCGGTGAGAGGGGCGGACGACGCGGTGCTGTCCGAGGTGTTCCGGGGACTGCTGGAGTCCCTGCCCGCCGAATGCGTCCGGGTGCTCACGCTGGTGGCGATCGCGGGCGAGCCGGACCCGGCAGTGTCCGGGCCGGGCTCCGTACGTCCGGTCGGCGCCGACGCCGTCCTCGCGGCGGCACGCGCCGTGCGGGCGTCGCCCGAAGCGCTCGACCGGCTGGTCGCGTACGGCCTGCTCCGGGGGACCCGCGAGGCGCTCCGCTTCGTGGAGCCCCTTCTGCGGCGCGCCGTCCTCGGCACCGTCCCGCCGTCGCGACGCCGGGACCTGCGCGCCCTCCTCGCTCCATCGGTCTCACCGGCCTCACCGGGTTCACCGGCCCTGTCGGCCCCGCAGGTTTTACCGGCTGCACCGGCTGCACCGGCTCCATCGGTCTCACCGGCCCTGTCGGCTCCGCAGGCCTTACCGGCTCCACCGGCCTCACCGGCTCCACCGGCTCCACCGGCCTCGTCGGCTCCGCAGGCCTTACCGGCTCCACCGGCCTCACCGGCCCCGGCGGGCGGCGAGGCACCGGTCTTCGCCCGTGCGTCCGTCGACGTGGTGCGGGGGCGGGCCGAGCTGGAGCGCGGTCTGGCCGCGCTGGCCGACGGTCCGGCCGGCGACGCCCACCAGGTGCTGCTCCTCGCCGCCTCGCTGCTGCGCGAGGGCGCGCCGGAGGAGGCGGCCGACGCGCGGTTCCTCGCCATGGAGGCGGCCTGGGCGGCCGGCGACCCGGAAGCGTGCGCGACCGCGCTCGGCGGCGACAGCGCACAGCGCCCCGGAACGGACGGGTGCGCCGACGCGGCCGAACGGGACTTCCGCGACGGGATGTGTGCCGCGCTGGCCGTCCGGCTGCACGAGGCACGCGCGCCACTGACCCGCGTCGTGGCCCGCGACGGAGCGGCCGACGAGCCGCGCCGGCTGCTGCGCGCCGGGGCCGCAGCCCTCGTGCTCGGGGACATGACCACCGCCGTACGCGTCCACGCCCGCGTGCTGGCGAAGGTACGGGCCGAGGGCCGTACCGCGCTGCTCCCGAGGGTCCTCGAACACCTGGCGTACGCCGAGCTGAGGGCCGGCCGCCACGAACGCGCCGCCGCCCACGCCCGGGAGGGGCTGCGCACGGCCGAACGCACGGGCCAGCGCAACGCGGCGGCCCACCAGCTCGCCGTACTCGCCCTGGCGGCCTCGGTCTCGGGCGACCGGAGCGCCGTGACGGAACACGCCGGACGGGCGCTCCGGACCGCACGGCCGCACGGACTCGTCCAGGCGATCACGCTCGCCGAGTGGTCACTGGCCCGGGCCGAACTGGCCGACGGACTCGCCGCACAGGCCGCGGCGCGCCTCGCCCCGCTCGTCGGCCGGGGGCCCCGCAGCGGCCACTTCGCCCTCCGGATGCTGGTCGTTCCCTGCTTCGTCGAGGCGGCCTGCGCGGCGGGCCGGGCGGCGGACGCCCGGGGCGCGGCCGAGGATTTCGCCGTCTGGGCCGGCCTGGGGATCGATCCCCAGGCGCCCGCGCAACTGGCCCGCTGCCGTGCGCTCCTTGCCGGTGCGGAGGACTCCGCGCACTGGTACGGGGAGGCGGTACGGCACCACGAGGAGACGGGCAACGACTTCGAGCGGGCGCGGACGCTGCTGGCCTACGGCAAGTGGCTGCGCAGACGGAGGCGTCCGGTGGAGGCCAGAGGGCCCCTCAGCGACGCGCTCGTCACCTTCGAGCGTGCGGCGGCCGGTGTCTGGGCCGACCAGGCGAGGGCGGAACTGCGCGCGACCGGCGGCGCCGTGGGCGGGACGGCCCTCGCGCCGCCGGACGCCGTCGGCGGGCTGACCCCTCAGCAGCAGCGCATCGCCGGCCTGGTGGCGGCGGGGGCGACCAACCGCGAGATCGCCGACCGGCTGTCGCTGAGCCCCCGCACGATCGACCACCATCTGCGGAACGTGTTCGCCCGGCTCGGCGTCCGCTCCCGCGTCGAACTCTCCGGACTCCTGGCCCGCGCCGCCCGGGACGCGCAGGGGCCCGGCGGGTGACCGCCGTCGGCCGCCGTCCGCCCCCCGGCTGTCAGTCGCCGGTGGCCGGGTCCGGGGGGTCCGTCGCTGCCGGTGGGGCCGGTGCGGCCGTGCGGTGGACGCTGCGGACGGCGTCGACGTCCGCGGACACCGTCGGCCTCGGCAGGTGTGCGCTGAACGCGTCGAGCCGCCGCCGGACGCTGGTCGCGATGCCCTTGCCGAGCACGAAGCGTGTCGCCGTGACCGCCCGCGGCGCGGCGTCGAGGAGCCGGTGCGCCTCGCGGCTGCGCAGGCCGGTGTGGGCGAGGACGAGATGGGTCAGACGGTGTTCGCACGCCGCGAGCGTCTCGCCGATCGCGGTCGCGGCGGCCAGGTCGACGTGGTTGTCCGTCGCGCCGAGCGTCCCGGCGGCCCGGACCCGGCCGAGGTCCAGCAACTCGACGCCCGCGCCCGCCGCCGCGGCGACGAGCCGGGCGGCGGCCCCGGGCCCGATTCCGTTGCTGGCGACGGAGAGCCGGGCCGTACGGCCGTACGGCGCGCGCTCCAGGGCGTCGGCGAGGAGCAGCGCCCCCTCGTCGCCCAGCCGCGCCGCCGAGACGTACAGTTCTGCGACCGCCCCGGCGGACAGCAGCGCGGCGAGCGGTACGGCCCCGGCGCGGCCCAGCGGATTCCCGCCGACGAAGAGCCGTTCGATCCGGCGGCCGGAGACGGCCGCCGCGAGCAGCGCCTCGGCGAGAACGGCGAGGCCCGCGGGGTCGAGCCCGGTCTGCACGAGGTCGAGGGTGCGCAGCCCGGACGCGGCGGCCACGAGGTCGGCAGCCGCCCTGCCGCCCTCCGTGCCCAGCGGGTTGCGCTTGAGCCACACCCCGCTGACGACGTGCTCGGAGGCCCGCAGACTGTCGGCGATCCGGCACGCACCGCCCGCGGTGATGCCGTTGCAGCCCAGATAGAGGGTCTCGACGCCCGCGCCCACGGTCTTCTCCGCGACATCCGCCGCGCCGTCGTCACCGAGCCCGTCCGTGCCCAGGAGCAGATGGCGGACACCCGCCGGTCCGGCAGTCTCGCCGAGGGCTTCGGCGATCAGCGCGGCGCCCTCCGGGCCCAGGGCCTGCTTGCACAGGTCGAGCCGCCCGTCGGGCATCGCCGTACCCGCCGGGAAGTCGAGTCTCCGTTCGGCCGCCCCACCGCCGCGCAGCCAGGCGATCAGCGGACCGAGGTCGGCGATCGAACGGGGCAGGACGGACGGCACACCCGCGAACGTGTCCCCGCCTCCCCGGGAGCCGCCTGCCGCGTTCTCCCGCCCGCTCACCACTCCGCCTCCCGGTAGTCCTTGAGGAAGACGCCGGACACCGGCGCGCCGGCCTCGCCGCGGACGATCGGGTCGTACACCCGCGCCGCCCCGTCCACGATGTCCAGCGGCGTACGGAACCCCTCGGCGGCGAGCCGGTTCCTCTTCGGCAGGGGGTTCTCGTCGGTGATCCAGCCGGTGTCGACGCTGCACATGTGGACACCCTGGGAGGCGAGTTCGGGCCCGCTCGTGCGCGTGAGCATGTTGAGCGCGGCCTTGGCCATGTTGGTGTGGGGATGCCCGGCGGTCTTGCGCCGTGCGGCGAAACGGCCCTCCACGGCGGTCACGTTGATCACGTACCGGTTCGGCCGGGGCGAGGCGAGCAGCAGCGGCAGCAGCCGGTCCACGAGCAGCGCGGGCGCCAGCGCGTTGACGAGCTGGGTCTCCAGGAGCTCCGCCGGGTCCAGCGCGCCGATCCGTGCCGACCAGGAGTTCACAGGGGCATGGTCGGGCAGCAGGCCCGCCTCGTCCGCCTCGGCGAGTACCAGCGCCAGCGCGCCCCCGGCGGAAGGCGCCTCCAGGGCCCGTAGCGGGGCGTAGCCCGGTGCGGCCCAGGCGGCACGGGGGAGCGCCGCCCTCTCGCCCGCGGCGAGCAGCGCGTACGACTCGGGCGGGCGACGGACTGTCTGGGCGGCGTTGTTGACCAGGATGTCGAGCGTTTCGCCGTCCGCGCGGAGCCGTTCGCAGAGCCCGAGGACCTGGCGCGGGTCGCGCAGGTCGACGGCGACGACCGTCAGCCGGTCGAGCCACGCCGCGCTGCCCGGCGCGGCCTCGAACCGGCGGAGCGTGTCGTGCGGGAAGCGCGACGTCACGAGGAGTTCGACGCCGTCCCGGAGCATCATCAGCGCCAGCTGGAAGCCGATCTTGACCCGGCCGCCGGTGAGGAGGGCGCGCCGCCCGCTGAGATCGGTCGACAGAGCGCGGCGGGCGGTGTTGTCGGCGGCGCACCCAGGGCAGAGCGCGTGGTAGAACGCGTCGACCTCCCGGTAGTGCTCCTTGCAGACGTAGCAGCGCCGCGGCCGGTGGAAGACCCCGCCCCCGCCCGCGTGTTCGCTGCCCAGCGGGGCGTCCTCGCGGCGGGTGACGGCGCCGGTCGCCGTGGCGGCCACGACCGAGGCGTCGGCCTCGCCGAGCGCCCCCCTGCGGGCCTTGCGGCGCCGGGTGCGGCCGTCACGGGCGAAGGCCGCGGCGACCTGCTCGGCGCGCAGACGGACCGGATCGTCGACGGGCAGGGCGCGGAGCCTGCCCACCGTACGGTCGAAGGCGGCGAGCTCCTCGTCGCTGATCTCCTCGCCGACCCGCCCCATGTCCGTTCCGCCCTGCCGTCGTCCGTCGTCGTGGTCCCGGCCGGATTCGAACCGGCGTGTTCCCTCCGGGCAGGAGGGCGCGACTGCCTCTGCGCTACAGGACCGGAAGCGCCCGGACGATCGGATTCGAACCGACGTGACCCGACCTGAGAAGTCGGTGCGACTGCCTCTGCGCTACATCCGGGTGTGGTGATCATACCGACGGCACACGGGGTGCCCGCCCGGCCCTCGGTCCGCCCCCCCGTAGAGTGGGGGCGGGCGCGGTGTGATCACGAGGAGTATGTGTGACCGCGGTGAGTCTCGAACACGCCACCGTCCCCGCCGACACCGGCGAGGTGACCCTGCTGATAGCCCGCCGGGTGGAACCCGGCTACGAGCTCGCCTTCGAGCGCTGGGCGAGAGGCATCCTGGACAGCGCGGCCGCCTTCCCCGGCCACCTCGGGTACGGACTCTTCCGCTCCTCGGGCGGCGACGCCCCCTGGTTCCTCGTCCACCGCTTCCGTGACGCGGCGGCCTGCCGGGCCTGGCAGGAGTCGCCGGAGCGGGCGGCCTGGTTCGCCGACTGCGAGGGCCACCACCACACCGAGATCGCCCGGCGTCAACTGACCGGAATGGAGACCTGGTTCGCCGAGCCGGGCTCGACACGGCCCGCGCCGCCCCGGTGGAAGATGGCGATCAGCGCGACGCTCGCGATCTACCCGATCTCTCTGCTGGGCAGCCTCTTCCTCGTGCCCCGTCTGACCACCCTGCCTCTCCTGCTCAGCAGCGCGGTCGTCGCCGCCGTCTTCAACGTCCTCATGACGTACGTGGCGATGCCGGCCGTGAGCAGGCTGCTGCGCGGATGGCTCGGCCGCTAGAGCCTGATGCGAAAGGCAGGCCCCAGGCCGCCTACCCGGCCCGCGAGCGGAGTTCGACGGCGGTCAGGAGCTGGAGCCGGGCCTCCACCCAGGCGTGCACGGCCGCCGAGTGCCCCTCCTCGCGGAGGGCCACCGGGACGGCCCGTACCCGGGACGCGGACGTGGTGAGCCCGACCCGCGACAGGTCCTTGCACACGCGTCTGCCCTGCGGCCCGGAACGCCGAACCGCACGGGCCCTCCCTGTTTTCTGGTCGATCATTTTCCCGCACAGCAACGGGCGCCTCTGACAGCGGGTTCGGTGAGTGACAGACCGGAATCGGGAGGTGCCGGCCTGCGGACGCGGGGCGTTTTAGGAGCGCACGGCCGAGACGCGTGCCTGGTGGACGCGGAGGTGGAGGGTCGCCAGGTCGAGGAGCGGGGTGGGCACCGAGAAGGCGCGGGCCCGGGTCACCAGGTCGCCGAAGAGGTGCTCGACCTCCGTCGGGCGTCCGGCGATCAGGTCACGGTAGAGCGAGGGCACCATCGGGGACCCCGTCGCCGTGACGATGCCCAGGGTCGCGGCGCGCTCCGGCTCCGGTACGGGATGGCCCGCCGCCGCCGAGACGGCCGCGGCCTCGTCGAGGACCGCCGGGCCCAGGTCCGCACCGCCCGGGACGGCGTTGATCTCGCCGACCGTGCCGCGCATCAGGCTCGTCACCGCGCCGAAGGTGGTGATGAAGACCCACTTGTGCCACATGGAGGCCATCACGTCCTCCGGGACCAGGACGTCGATGCCGGCCTCCGCGAGGGCGGAGCGGAGCTTCTCCACCCTGGGTGACGGGGACCCGTTCTGCTCTCCGACGGTCAGATGGGCGAGCGGCGCGAGCCGGACGATGTCCCCCTCCTCGTCGAGCGTGGTGACCACCTTGGCGACGCCGCCGAGGACCGGCGCGGCACCGAACCGGGCGTTCAGGGCGTCGATGTGGGCGAGACCGTTGAGCAGCGGCACGATCGCCGTGTCCGGGCCGACGGCCGGGGCGATGTCCTCCATCGCCTGCTCGAGGGCTGTGGACTTCACGGAGAGAAGGACGAGGTCGTACGGAGTGGTCAGCGCGTCGGCCGTGACGAGACGGGGCTCCAGGGACCACGCCTCGCCCCGGCCGGTGATGCGCAGGCCGCGTTCGCGCAGCACGGCGGCGCGGCGCGGCCTGACCAGGAAGGTGACGTCCTGTCCGGAACGGGCGAGCAGCCCCCCGAAGTAGCCTCCGGTGGCTCCGGCGCCGACGACCAGGATCTTCATGAGTGCGGACCTCTCGGGGAGCGTTGTGGGACGGACGGTACGCGGTGAGTGCGGCGAGCCGGCCGGCGAGGACGGCGCGGGGGGAGGCGCAGATGGGCGGCCGACTCGCACGAGCGCCGGGCTCCCCCGTCGCCCCGCCGGAAACCTACCGCGCGGCGGACCGGGCCTCGCCGTCCGCGCGGCGGTCATGGTCGCGCTCGGCCCTGACCGCCACGGCCTGGGAGGCAACGGCGAGGCGGGGGATTAGGCTCGTCGCCACGATGACGAAGACTCCGCGGACCGGGGACGCCCGCCCGAAGCGACGGAAACCGGCGGCCGAAGGCGGCGAGGCCGGAGGCGGGGCTGCCGAGAGCACGACGGCGGCCGGTACGCCTGCGCGGAATGCGAGCGGTGAGGGGCGGGCGCGGGTGGAAGCGGGGCCCCGGGAGCCCAAGGCCGACAAGGCGAGCGTGCGGCGGCACAACCTCAGCCTCGTCCTGCGGACCGTCCACGAGGCCGGCGAGACGACCCGCGCGGCCGTCGCCGCGCGGGTGGGACTCACCCGTGCGGCTGTCTCCTCCCTCGTCGAACAGCTCCTGGAACAGGGCTTCCTGGTCGAGTCGGGCAAGACGTTCAGCGGACAGGCCGGACGGCCGGGGACGGTCCTGAAGGCGGCCGGCACAGGTCCGGCCGGGCTCGGGGTCGAGATCAACGTCGACTACGTGTCCGTCTGCGTCGTCGACCTCGCGGGAGCCGACCGGGTCCGCGTCACCGAACCCGTCGACAACCGCGCCGCCGACCCGGACGACGTCCTCGCGCGCGCCGCCGGGATCGCGGCGGGCGCCCTGCGGAGCGCGGCGGACCTGGAGCTGAGACCGGTCGGGGTCCGGCTCGCCCTGCCGGGCCTGGTCTCGTCAGGCACCGTCCGCCAGGCGCCCAACCTCGGCTGGAACCGTGTGGCGGCCGACCGGCTGTTCGGCGCCGCGCTGCTCGCGAAGCACCGCTCCGGGCCGGAGCTGCCGGTCGCCTCGGACAACGAGGCGAACGCGGCGGCGCTGGCCGAGCTGTGGTTCGGCGCCCTGGGCGACGTACGGAGCTTCCTGTACCTCACCGGTGAGATCGGCGTGGGCGGGGCGATCGTCGTGGACGGCGAACTGCTGCGCGGCGCGCACGGCTTCGCGGGCGAGATCGGCCATCTGCCCGTGGACGCGGACGGCCGCCTGTGCCGCTGCGGCTCGCGCGGCTGCCTCGAGCAGTACGCGGGACAGACGGCCCTGCTGCGGTCGGCGGGCGCGGCCGATGTGGAGGAGCTGGCGCGCCGCGCCGACGCGGGCGAGCCGCGAGCGGTGGCCGCCGTCGAGGAGGCGGGGCGGATGCTCGGTCTTGCGCTCGCCGGCGCGGTGAACCTGCTCGACCCCGAGGCCGTCGTCCTCGGCGGGATCTACCCGCGTCTGATGCCCCGTCTGGGACCGGCCGTCGACGCCGAACTCGCCCGCCGGGTCGTCTCCGGCCTCTGGACGCCGAAGGCGGGCCGCTTGCGCGCCGCGTCCGCCGTCAGCCCGGTGGGCCGCCTTCGCGCCGCGTCGGCCGCGAGCCCGGTGGGCCGGGGCCGCCTGCGCGCCGCCTCCGCCGCGAGCCCCGCGTCACGCGGCGCGGCCGCGTTCGTCATCCGCCACGTCCTGGCGGACCCCCTCGCGTACGTCCCCTGAGCCGAGCCCCCGACTCTCATCCCACTCTCACGCGGGCCTTATCCAGCCATCACCGCACGCACCTAGCTTCGCGCCCATGTTCTTCACCTACCTCCGGCGCGAACTGCGCCGTCGCAGAAAGGCGGCGCTCGTCGTCGCCTCCGGGCTCGCGCTCGGGATCGCGTTGGTCATCGTCGTCAACTCCGTGGCCTCCGGCATGAAGCAGGCCCAGACCCAGGTCCTGGAGTCCCTCTACGGGCTCGGCACCGATCTGACCGTCACCAAGGCCCGTGAAGAGCCCCAGGGCGGTGGGCAGGTGCAGCGGCCGCGGTTCGAGTTCGACGCCGGCGAGGAGGGCGAGGAGCAGAGCAGCGACCGGCTGATGGTCCAGGGGTTCCAGACCCTGCCCGCCTCCACCTCCGCCACGGTCGCGAAGCAGGCGGGTGTCGCCCAGGCCGTCGGCGGGCTGAGCCTCGTCAACCTCAAGATCGACGGCGAGTTCAAGCGCGGCGAGTTCAAGCAGGCCGAGCCCGCCCAGCCCGGCAGCCCGGGCGGCGGCAACGGCGGCGGAGGCCGTGTCGAAGGCGGTGGCGCCGCCTTCGACGTCAACTCCTTCACCCTCTACGGCACCGACGTCACCGCCCCCGGCCTCGGCCCCCTCACCACCTCCAGCCTCACCAAGGGCCGTACGTTCAAGGCCACCGAGACCGATGCCGCCGTCGTCGTGATCGACAGCGCGTACGCCAAGCAGGAGGGCCTCGACGTCGGCGAGACGCTCACGGTCAAGGGCGTGAAGTTCGAGGTCGTCGGCATCGCCACCGCCGACAGCGGCCAGGCCGCCGCCCAGGTCTACCTGCCGCTCACGAAGGCGCAGACGCTCTCCGACTCCAAGGACAAGATCACCACCGTCTATGTGAAGGCGACCGACTCGACGAAGATCGAAGCCGTCAAGGCCGCCATCCAGAAGAACGTCACCGGCACCACGGTCACGACCTCCGCCGACCTCGCCGAGACCGTCTCCGGCTCCCTCGACACCGCGGCCGACCTGGCGGCCAACGTGGGCAAATGGCTCTCGTACGCCGTTCTCGTCGCCGCCGTCCTCGTCGCGGGGCTGCTCACCTCCTCGGCCGTCAGCCGCCGGGTGCGCGAGTTCGGCACCCTCAAGGCGCTCGGCTGGAAGAGCGGCCGGGTCACCCGGCAGGTGATGGGCGAGGCGCTGGTGAACGGCCTCATCGGAGGCGCGCTCGGCATCGCCGTGGGCCTCGCCGGCGCCTACCTCGTCACCGCCGTCAGCCCCACCCTCACGGCCGAGCTCGGCGGCGGCGCGCTGTCGGGCGGCGGCCCCGGCGGCGGCCGGATGCTCGGCGGCCCCGGCATGGCCGCGGTCCGCGACGCGGGGGGCGGCGGCAACACGCTCGACATCGCCCTCACGGCGCCCGTGAGCCTCACCACCGTCGGCCTCGCCGTCCTCCTCGCCCTCGGCGGCGGTCTGGTCGCGGGCGGCTTCGGCGCCTGGCGCGCCTCGCGCCTGCGCCCGGCGGACGCGCTGCGCCGCGTCGAGTAGCCGGTAGCCCCGAACCCCTTCCCGTATCGCAGGAGTTGCACCATGTACGAACTCACAGGCGTCACCAAGCAGTACCGCAGGGGCCAGGAGAGAGTCGACGCCCTCGCCGGGATCGACCTCACCATCAGGGAGGGCGACCGGCTGGTCATCCAGGGTCCCACCGGCGGCGGCAAGTCCACGCTGCTGCAGATGCTGGGCGGTCTCGACCGGCCCACGGCGGGCAGCGTCATGCTCGACGGCGTCGATCTGGCCGGACTTCCGGAGAGCCGGCTGACGGCGGTACGGAGTCAGAACATCGGCTTCGTCTTCCAGTTCTTCAACCTCATCCCCACGCTCACCGCCCAGGAGAACGTGGAGACCGCACTCGTCCCGATGGGCATCAGGGCCGGTGAGCGGCGGGCCATGGCGGCGGAGGCGCTGGAGGCCGTCGGTCTCGGCGAGCGCCGGTCGCACCTGCCGTCCGAGCTCTCGGGCGGACAGCAGCAGCGCGTCGCGATCGCCCGGGCCCTGGTCAAGCGGCCCAAGGTCCTTCTCGCCGACGAGCCGACCGGCAACCTCGACGAGTCGATGCGTGACGAGATCGTGGAGCTGCTCGAAGGGCTCTGGAAGGAGCACGGGCTGACGTTCGTGATGGTCACCCACGACAGTGCGATCGCCCGGCGGGCCCCGCGCCTCGCGACGATCCGCAAGGGCCGGATCACGATCAAGGAGAACCGCCAGGCGGAGGCGGTGGAGGCGTAGGGCGTCTGGATCATGCCGGACCGGCCACCGCGAACCCCCCGGTGATGCGATGATGTGCGCCATCACGTACGAAAGTACGAAACTCGCACACAGACCCGGGGGAGTTCGTGGGAACGTTCGGGACCGCGCTGGCCGAGCTGAAGTCCGCCCAGAAGTCGGCGAAGGGGGTCTCGCTCTACTCGCGGTTCGTCAACCGCCCGGTGGGGCGCCTCCTCGCGGCCGGTTCGCACCGGGTCGGACTGACCCCTAATCAAGTCACTTTGGTCAGCGCCCTGTTCAGCTTCGCGGCCGTCGCCGGAGTGGCCCTCGGCGGTCCGTCCTGGGCGCTCGGTCTGCTGGTCTGGCTGGGGCTCGCGGTCGGTTTCGCCTTCGACTCCGCCGACGGGCAGCTCGCGCGGCTGCGGGGTGGTGGCAGCCCGGCGGGGGAGTGGCTCGACCACGTCGTCGACTGCGCGAAGATCACCGCGCTGCACACCGCGGTGCTGATCGCCTTCTACCGTCACCCCGAGCACTTCGGCACGGACGCCGACGGCTGGCTCCTGGTCCCGCTCGGGTTCCAACTCGCCGCCGTGGTCACCTTCTTCGGTGGACTGCTGACCGAGAAGCTCAAGCCGCGCCCGGCGCCGGGCACCCCCTCCCCGCAGCCCTCCACCCTGCGCGCGGTGGCCCTGCTCCCCGTCGACCACGGCGTCTTCTGCCTGGTCTTCCTGCTCCTCGGCGGCGGATCCCTCTTCCGGTGGGGCTACACCGCGCTCGGCGCCGCGAGCGCGGTGTTCCTCCTCGCCTTCCTCGCCAAGTGGTTCCGCGAACTCAGCCCAGCCCCTCGCTGACCCCGCCGATCCCGCCCGCATTGGTGCCGAGACCGGCGGCCCCGGTGGTGCCCGGCTCGGCCTCCTGCGTCAGGATGTCGAGCGCGCGCCGGAGCTGGGTGCTGGAGGTGTGCATCGTGTACGGGAAGTAGACGATCTCCACCCCCACCCCCGCGAAGTCCCGCTCCAGCCGCTCCCCCTTGGGCGTGCCGCGCCAGTCGTCGCCCTTGAACAGCACGTCGAACCGGACCTGCTTCCAGGTCTCCAGCTTGTCCGGCACCGTCTCCACGAAGGCCGCGTCGACGTACTTCACGTTCCGTACGATCTCCAGCCGTTCGACCAGCGGAATCACCGGCCGCCGGCCCTTGGCCAGCTCGGCCATCTCGTCCGAGACCACCCCCGCCACCAGGTAGTCGCACTGGCTGCGCGCGTGTCGGAGGATGTTGAGGTGCCCGATGTGAAAGAGGTCGTAGGCCCCCGGCGCGTAGCCGACGCGGTACGGCCTTCCTGCGGTCATGTACCAAACCCCCCAGGTGCGTTCGCGCTCCCCAGCGCGAAAGGAGTTTCGACGATAGCGTGCACATTCCGTTGAGAGTGGGTGAACGACTAGGGTGATGACCGGTTCGCGTCAGGGGGAGAGGGGCGGTCGCGTGGGGGATCGTACGGCGGGGAACAGCGACTCGGGAACACCACGGGGGCGCAGGCGCCTGCTGATGGTGTCCACCAACTACGCACCCGAGCATGCCGGAATAGGTCCGTACGCGACACAGATCGCCGAACACTGGGCGGCGAGCGGCCACGAGACCCATGTCCTCGCCGGAATGCCGCACTACCCCTCCTGGTCCCTCGACCCGGCCTATGCCAAGGCATGGCGCCGTACGGAGGAGCGCGCCGGAGTCGTCGTCCACCGCCGCCGCCACACCGTCCCCCCGCGCCAGACCGCCCTGAAGCGGGCCGCGTTCGAAGCCAGCGTGCTCGCCCACGGGCTCGTCGCACCGCCCGCGATGGCCCGGCCCCATGCCGTCCTTGCCCAGATGCCCAGCCTCGCCGGCGGCATCATCGGCGCGCGGCTCGCGGCCCGTTGGCGCGTCCCGTACGTTCCCGTCGTGCAGGACCTGATGGGTGCCGCGGCCGCGCAGAGCGGCATCGCCGGCGGAGACCGGGCCGCCGCGCTCGCCGCCCGGGCCGAGAGGTACGCCGTCCGCCGCGCCGCCCTCGTGGGCGTCATCCACGAGACGTTCGTCGACAAGGTGGCCGCCATGGGCGTCGACCGCGGCCGCATCCGGCTCGTCCCCAACTGGTCCCATGTGAGCGGCCCTTCGGCGCCCCGCGCCGAGACCCGGCACCGGCTCGGCTGGGGAGAGGGCGAGACCGTCGTCCTGCACTCCGGCAACATGGGCCTCAAGCAGGGCCTCGAGGTGCTCGTCGAAGCGGCCCGGCGCGACCCGAAGGTCAGGATCGTGCTCCTGGGCGACGGCAACCAGCGTTCTCATCTGGCGGAGTTGGGCGCCGGAGTCCCCAACCTGGAGTTCATGGAACCCGTCGACGACGACGCGTTCCCCGACACCCTCGCCGCGGCCGACGTCCTCGCCGTCACCCAGCGCGCCTCGGTCCTCGACATGAGCGTGCCGTCCAAGCTGACCTCGTACTTCGCCGCCGGACGCCCCGTCGTCGCCTCCGTGGCCGCCGTGGGCGGCACCGCCCAGGAGGTGCTGCGCTCCGGCGCCGGCGTCCTCGTACCTCCGGAAGATCCCGACGCACTGCTCGCCGAGATCCGTAGAATCGGCGACGATCCGGCGGCCGCCGAAGCGCTCGGCGCCCAGGGACCCCGCCATGTCGAGGCCCATCTGACGAGGGCGGCCGGGCTCGCCCGGATCGACGCACTGATCGAAGAGGCACTGGGGGGTCCGAGCACGTGACACAATCGCACGTCACCGCGGTGGAGGACGACGAACCGGAGCTGCTCCGCGACCAGTTCCGCCAGCTCCTGCGCTACCGCTCGATCATCGCCGCCGGCATCGGGATCGGTCTGCTCGGCGGCGTCTGGTTCGGGATGTCCAACGCGGACACCTACGTGGCCACCAGCCAGGTCGTGCTCCGGGCCCCCGTCAACGACCCGTTCAACCCCAGCATTTCGCAGGAGAAGACCCTCAACATGGGGTCCGAGCGGCAGACCGCGCTCAGCAGCAGCGTCGCCGGGCAGGCCGCGAAGAAGCTCGGCTGGACCGGCACCATCGGCAAACTGCAGAAGGACCTGCAGGTCACCAACCCGCCGCAGAGCCAGGTGCTCCAGTTCACCTACACGGCCGACACACCCCAGGCCGCCGCCGACCGGGCCAACGCGGTCACCCAGGCCTACCTCGAACTGCGCAAGAAGCAGTGGACCGACCTGCGGGCCACCATGCTCGACGGACAGCAGAAGCAGCTCGACGAGGTGGCCAAGAAGCACGACCAGAAGATCAAGGAACTCGACCGGATGCCCGACGGGGCGGCCCGGGACGCCGAGTACGGCGTCAAGACCAACCTGCTCAACCGCATCAACGAACTCGACGGCCGGATCTCCCAGCTCAAGTCGCTCGACATGTCACCGGGCACCGTCATCCGCGTCGCCACCGCCCCCGGCTACTCCGACGGCCCCGGCCTGCCCATGAGCCTCGGCCTCGGCGCGCTCGTCGGCGTGGCGCTCGGCCTGCTCGCCGCCTGGGTCCGCCTCGTCTTCGACCCCGCGCCCCGCTCGCCCGGCGACGTCGCCCGCGCCGTACGCGCCCCCGTCCTCGGCACCCTGCCCCGAGGCGCCACCGACGTCCTCCTCGCCGAGGACCACACCGACGCCCGCGTCGCCGAGGAGTACCGCTCCGTCGCCTTCCGGCTCGCCTACGACCAGCGGTTCGCCGACCGGCGGCGCCTCCTCGTCGTCGCCCCGCGCGGCTCCAACGAGGCGGCCGTCGCCGTCGCCTCCCATCTCGCGGCCTCCTTCGCCGAGACCGGCAAGGACGTCCTCCTCATCGAGGCCGACCTGCGCACCCCCACCCTCGCCGGGCGGCTGCGCGCCCACGCGGCCGCCGCGCCGCGCTGGAGCAACCCGCCGGAGGGCGAGGAGAGCGACTGGCCCCGCAGGCGCCAGCTCGCCGTCGACGCGGGAGAGTCAGGCTCCTTCGGCCTGGTGCCGGGCGAGCGGGTACGGAACGTGGCGCGCGCCCTGACCGGCCCCCGGGTCTCCCGGCTGATCGCCGAGGCCGACTCGCCCAACTCCACCGTCGTCGTGCTCGCCCCGCCCGTCCTCAACTACGCGGACGCGCTCGCGCTCGTCGACCGCGTCGACGGCGTCCTCATCGTCTGCGACCCGCGTGCCGTCCACCGTACGGACCTCCAGCGGATCCGCGAACTGATAGGAGGCGCGGGGGGTACGGTCCTCGGCGCCGTCGTGTACACACCGGGCCGCCGCCGGCGCCGGGCCGCCAAGCAGCAGGCCGCCCGCCGGGGGGCGGGCGCCGGCCGAAGCGGCCGGGCCGCTCAGGCATCCGCCCCCGCCGGGACCGAGGAGTTCGCCGCCGAACCCGAGCAGATCCTCGTCGGCGACGGCTCCGACACCGTCGCCCTGCGCGCCCTGCGCGCACAGGACGTGCGGACCGGCGACATCCACGCGGGCGACCGTTGAGACGTGCCGCCGCCGTCGCCGCCTCGGTGCTCGACCAGGCGGCGGCCAGTCTCACCAACATCGCCGTCCTGGTGATCGCGGCGCGCGCCTCCAGCGCCGACGGCTTCGCCGCCTTCTCCATGGTGTACATCGTCTTCACCGTGCTCCTCGGCCTGGGGGCCGCCTTCGTCGGGCAGAGCGTCGTCCTGGAGAAGGGCGAGGAGCACGAGGTCGGCGCGGCGGTCCGCTCCGCCGTCGTCTTCACCGCCGCCGCCTCCACCGCGGCCGGGGTCCTGCTCCTCGCGACCGGCGCCGTCATCGGAGGCGGAACCGGACTCGCCGTCCTCGCCCTCGGCGCGGTCCTCCCGGTCGTCCTCGTCCAGGACGGCCTGCGCTACGGCTTCTCCGCCCTGCGGCAGCCCCACCGGGCCCTCGCCGCCGACCTGCTCCGGCTCGCCTGCGCCGTACCGGCCCTGCTGCTCCAGCCGCACGGCGGCTCACCCGCCCGGCTCGTCCTCGTCTGGGGCCTCTCGGCGATGCCCGCCGCGCTTCTCGGCCTGGCCCTGCTCCACCCGTACGTCCGGAACCGGCCCTGGTCCCTCCGCCGGCACCTGCGGGGGGACCACCTCGGCCGGCGCTTCGCCGTCGAGTTCGCCGTCGGCAGCGCCTCCAGCCAGCTCGCCGTCCTCGGCCTCGGACTCCTCGCGAGCCCCCTCGTCGTCGGCGCGCTGCGCGGCGCGACCACCCTCTTCGGACCGCTCAACACGCTGTTCACCTCCGTCAACGCCTTCGGCCCGCCGCTCCTCGGCAGGGCGGGCGGCCGCCGTGCGACCGTACGGGCCGCCGCCGGTCTCGCCGCCGTCCTCGCGCTCGTCGCGCTCGGCTGGGCCGCCGTGCTGTACGCGCTGCCCGATCACGTCGGCCGTCGACTCCTCGGCGCCACGTGGCAGTCCACCGCCGCCCTGCTGCCCGCGACCGGGAGCCAGTACGCCGTGATGGCGGCGGGCACCTGTGCCCTGGTCACCCTCCGCGTCCTCAGCCCGCGCGCCACGCTCTCCGTGCAGGTGGTCTTCTCGCTGCTCTCCGTCGCCCTGATGCTCGCCGGATACGGCCTCGGCGGCGCCGCGGGCGCGGCCTGGGGCCTCGCGGCCGGCTCCGCCCTGAAGGCCGTCGCCGCGTGGACCCGGGTGGCGCGCACGCGCCCCGAGCCCGCCGCGCCGCGCCAGGAGGGTCAGCGCAGCGCGGCGCCCTTGTCCTGACGCCAGGTCATCACCAGGGCGACACAGATCAGCGCGATCGCCACCCGCCCCGAGGCCTGGAGCAGCGGGCCCCGCAGCAGGATGAAGGAGTAGCCCGCCACCAGCGGCACCACCAGGGAGATCAGACTGCCGGGTGGCGCCCTGCGCGTGCCGCGGCGGGCGAACCGTCCGTCCACCCGGGCGGCCGCGTAGCCGAGCCCCGTCAGCCCGGCGGCCATGCCCACGGCGCCGAAGTCGATCCACAGCTCGGCCCAGACGGGGGAGGACAGATTGGTGTTCACCGTCCCCATCCACTGGCCGACCATCACCCCCGTGTCACGGGGCTTGCCCGCCCAGACCGAACGCGGCACGGCGAAGAGCACGGACCCGGCCAGCTGACGTCCGTACCGGTGCCGGCTGCCCGAGTTCACGAGCGTGATGGTGTTGGCGAACATGCCGACCTGGTCGTAGTCCTTCAGCGCCAGCGGCTCCAGGACCGAGGTCGTCTCGACGGGACGGTAGTTCTTCTCGTCGTACCGGAAGCGGTCGGAGAACGGGAAGACGATCAGCGCCATGACCACGCCCAGGCTGAGCGCCGACCGGTACATCGCGGCGCTCACCGGGAAGACGGTGAACAGCAGCGAGAACATCACCGTCAGGAACCAGTAGCGCGGGTTCGAGATCGGGTTGTTCACCACGCAGTTGAGCACCACCAGGGCGGCGAAGACGGCGAGCACCATGGGGCGGCGCCTCGCCCGCCGCGAGGTGACCAGCCAACGGCTGTAGACGAGCAGCGCGAAGAGCGCCGGGACCGTGCCGAAGCCGCGCAGGAACGCCTGCCCGGCCTGCGAGTCGGCCTGCGAGACGCCCGCCTCCTCGATCCCCGCGATGATCTCCTGGCGGCTGGAGAAGAAGACCGCCGGACCGCCCAGCTTGACCACGAACAGACCGCTGCACAGGAAGGCCAGCAGCACGAGGAGGTACAGCCGTCGCCGGTGCACCAGCGCCGGGCGGTCCTCCGCCTTCCGCGACGCACCCGCGCGGCCCCTCGCCAGGAGCGACCCCAGGTCGAACGCGGCGCAGCCGACCAGGACCAGGGCGACCGCCGTCGTCAGATCGGAGCGCGGACCCACCACCGGCGTCGGCACCCGGCCCAGGACGGCCTGGGCGAGCGGTGCCACTCCCATCGCCATGTAGACGAAGAGCCAGAACGAGCCCTGGAGCAGCTTGCGCCGGCTCGTGAGGATCATCGCCGACAGCCGGGCCCCGGCGTACATGGTCAGCGCGATCTGGAGGAAGTAGGCGGCGTCGTGCACGCCCGCGCCGGGCTGGATCGCCACCAGCAGCGGCAGGAAGACCGTGAAGCCGAGCACGAGCGGGATCGACAGGGCCCGGGAGAGCAGCGTGCGCGGCGACACGGCCGGGGCGAGCAGCAGCGGCGGGGGAGCCGCCGGCTCCGGACGCGCCTGGGCTCTCGCACCGCGTACATCGGTCGTCATTCCGCCCCCTGGACTCCCCGGAGCCACGGCCCCGCGGGCGTCGAAGTCCCCACCCCGGAACATCACTTCGCGGCAGTCTACCGACGCCCCCCTGTCACCTCGCGTCAACCGTTAGTCTGAACGCCGGGTGCCTGGGGAGGCACCCATGGGGGTGAACTCATGCGGAATCTCCCGGCCTTCACACTGGCCGGCTACGACAAGGGCCGCGGCAAGGCCGTGCAGGCCCTCTGGTTCGCGGTGATGAACACGGTCTTCATGGCCTGGTTCTGCCCGGCCCGGCTGCGGGTCGCGCTGCTCCGGGCCTTCGGCGCGACCATAGGCGACGGCGTACTCATACGGCACCGGGTACGGATCCTGTGGCCGTGGAAGCTGACCGTCGGCGACCACACCTGGATCGGCGAGGGCGCCTGGCTGCTCAACCTGGAGCCCATCACGCTGGGCGCCCATGTCTGCGTCTCCCAGGAGGCGTTGCTCTGCACCGGCAGCCACGACCACCGCGCCGCGGACTTCCGCTACCGCAACGCCCCCGTCACCGTGGAGGACGGCGCCTGGGTCGCGGCCCGCGCCACCGTCCTCGCCGGGGTCACGGTCGGCCGGCACGCGGTCGTCGCCGCCGGTACGACGCTCCACAAGGACCTGCCCGAGCTGACGCTGCACACGGCCGAAGGCCGCCGACCGGTTCCGGTGCCCGCGTGAGCGGCCTCAGGATCCTCCACGCGGTCACCCTGCACAGCCCCACCCACGCCTTCGGCGGACCGGTGCGGGTCGCCGTGAACCTCTGCCGCGGGCTTGCCGCACGCGGCCACCAGGCGCGACTGACCGCACTCGGCGACGGCTTCCCCGGCAGCCTCCCCACCGACGTGGAGGGTGTGCCGGCCCGGCTCTACCAGGCCCGTTCGATCCTCCCGCTGGGCTTCAGCGGGATCACCTCGCCCGCGCTGCTCGCCGGGGCCCACGCGCTCGTCAGGGACGCCGACGTGGTCCATGTGCACCTCGCCCGCGATCTGGTCACCCTGCCCGTGGCGCTCGCCGCGCTCCGGGCCGGCCGCCCGCTGGTGCTCCAGACGCACGGGATGGTCGATCCCAGCGACAAGCCGCTGGCCAAGCTCCTCGACGCCGTCGCCGTCCGCCGTGTGCTGCGCCGGGCCTCCGCCGTGCTGTACCTGACGGACCGCGAGCGCCGGGACCTCGACGCGGTCGTCGGAGGCCCGCTCACCGGGGCCGTACGCCTGGTCAACGGCGTACCGGCCCAGGAGCCGCGCCCGGTGCCCGCCGGGCCGCCCCGCATCCTCTTCGCGGCGCGGCTGCAGTCCCGTAAACGGCCCACGGACTTCGTCGCGGCCGTCCCCGAGATCCTGCGCCACCACCCGGAGGCGTCGTTCGTCCTCGCCGGGCCGGACGAGGGGGAACGGGCCGCCGTGGACGCCCTCGTCGCCGAGCTGGGGGTCGGCGACCGGGTGAGCCGTCCGGGGCCCCTGACGTCCGGACAGATGCTCGACGAACTGCGCCGGGCGCATGTGTACGTCCTGCCGTCGGTCGACGAGCCGTTCCCGATGTCCGTGCTGGAATCGCTGTCGGTCGGCACCCCCGCCGTCGTCACCACCTCCAACGGCCTCGCGCGGGACGTCGAGGAGGCCGGCGCCGGACGGGTGGTCGCGGACGCCGCCGGCCTGGCCCCGGCCGTGTGCGCGCTGCTGGACCCCGGCACGAACGGCGCCGCCTCGGCGGCGGCCCGGAAGCTCGCGGCGGAGGCGTTCTCGATGGACGCGGTCCTCGACACCCTGCTCGGGGTCTACGGGAGGGCGACCGGCGGGGCCTGACCCCGTCCGCGCACGGAAGAGCCCGGTGCGGTCGTGACGACCGCACCGGGCTCTCCTCGCACACTCCCTAGGCGGGCAGCCAGGCGTAGCAGGCGCTGGAGGTGAACTCCCGCGTCCCCGAGGGGATCTTCGCCCGTACGGGCCCGTCGGAGCCGGTCGAGGGACCCGACGCGAGGACCTTCCCGTCCGCGCCGACCGCGCGCCAGGTGCAGGCGGGGTCGGTGGTCAGGGCGCGGTACGTGCCCGCCTTCGGACGCGTGAGCGTGCCGTCGGGGAAGCCGGTCCCCGCGGTCGCCACCAGCGGCTTCTGCGCCGGACAGAGATGCTCCACGACGGCCTCGGCGTCCGGGATGTCCCCGGCGACGATCGCGCCGACGGCCGCGTCCTTGTCCCGCTTGGCGGTGCGCTCCAGGCGCTGGCAGGACTCCTGCCCCGTCTGGAGGACGGCGGCCGGGTCCGTGTTCACCGGCACCCGCCCGCTCAGATACTTCTTCTCCTTCTCCGTGAACGAACCGGTGACCGGCTTGAGCGCGGAGTCCGGCACGACCGGGCCCTTGGTCGCGGACGCGGTGGGAGCGGCCGGCTCAGCCGCCTCCGCCTGTCGGTCGGGCACGGCCGCCGAGCGCGAGGGCCCCGCGGCCCTCGGTGCCGCGCCCGCGCCCCCGTCCTGCGAGGAACAGGCGGACAGGGCCAGCAGCGCGGCGGCGAGCGCGGCCGCCGCCGCTGCCGGGCGCCGGTGAAGAGGACGAGGCATGAGGGAACTCCCGTGGTACGTCGGATGCGGGGCCCGGTGCCGGGCCCCGCATCCTTGATGGAGGTACGACGACCCGTTACGGAGCGCCGAAGGTCAGCACCAGCTGCGGAGTGCCCTCCGCGGCCGCCGCCTCGGACGACCAGAGCCACAGCGGGTCCGTACCGGTGCTGGTCAGCGCCAGCCCGTACGAGCCGCCGAGAGCCGTCGCGACCGCCGTGGTGTCCAGCGGCGCCGAGTAGACCGCCGAGCCGTCCACCGCGCCGCTGAGCGTCCCGATCGGGTTCGCGTCGAGCGTCGGGCGGTTGTTGTACGTCAGCGTGTCCTCGGCCCACGAGCCCGTGATCGGCACGACCGACTGGGAGTCGGCCGAGCCCGCGCCGGTCATCGTGGTCGTCTTCACCGCGAGCCGGGCGCTCTTAAGGACCGTGCCGGCCGGAGCGGCCGGCAGCGCGAACCGGAAGTAGGACGCGTACGGCGAGGTGCCGCGGACCGCCAGCGAGCTGGACGTGCCGTAGTTGGTGCTCGGCGCTCCCGCGTTGGCGTAGGTGTCCTCGGACGCCGTGACGGTGGTGACCGTGTCGGCCGGGGCCTTCGCCAGGTTGTAGTGCTGGGAGACCTGCGACCCGGTGAGCGCCGACGGGTAGACGGCGACCTCGTCGATCTGGCCGGCGAAGAAGGTGCTCGTCGGCCGCAGCGGCCAGCCGGACAGGTTGTCCGCGCCGACGTGCCAGTAGCCGTCGTACTGCTGGTTGGTGGTGACGTTGTTGGAGCCGACCAGCTGTCCGTCGATGTACAGCCTCATGCCCTCGGGGCCCTGGGTGCCCACGGCGTGGTGCCACTGGCCGTTGTTGTACGAGCCGAGGGAGGTGAGCGTCCGGGTGGACCCGGTGTACACGCCGAACACCACGTTGCCGAAGTTCGTCATGTACAGGTGCTTGTCATAACTGCCGCTGTTCCGCGTCGTGTTGTTGCCGAAGCCGATCAGCTTGCCGCCGCGGTTCGTGGTGGTCTTGAACCACGTCTCGACGGTGAAGGCGCCGGTGGCGCTCTGCCGCCGGTCGCTGTGGATCTGCTCGTCCGTGCCGTTAAGCGCGACCGCCGTGGACGCGCCGGAGACGGCCCCCGGAGTCTGGCGCAGCGCGGGAGCGTTGACGTACAGACCGCTGTTGTCGCCGCCGTCGGAGGAGTCGGCCGCGTACGGCGTGGTCGACTCGTCGAAGCGCCAGTACAGTCCGGCGCCGTCGGCGATCACCTTGGAGGCGTAGGGCTCCGGCGAGGTCGGCACGGTCACCGTCGAGGTGGCGGAGAGGGCGCTGGTGTTGCCGTCCGCGTCACCCGCGGTCACCCGGTAGCTGTAGGTCTGGCCCGGGGTCACGCCGGTGTCCTTGAAGGAGACCTGGGGGCGGGACCAGTGCAGCGAGTCGCCCTGCACGGTCGCGATCGGCGTCGCGGCTCCGTTGCGGTAGACCTTGTACGTCAGCTTCGAGTCGTCCAGGTCGAGGCTGGAGCGCCAGCGGATCTGGACGGCGTTCGGTCCGACGGCGGCGGCGCTGGCGACCGGGACGGTCGGCGCTCCGGTGTCGGGTCCGGACGCGAAGCGGGTCAGACCCTGCGCCGGTGCGCCGTTGGTGGTGGTGAACTCGCCGCCCACCCACATGTACTTGGTGGAGCCGGTGCCCGAGATGGCGAAGGCGCGCGGACCGATGCCCTCGCCGATGCCGTCGTTGGTGTCGGGGAACCAGCCGAGCTTGCCGGTCGACGTGGTCGGCTGGGCGAGCAGGTGGTAGCGCCGCCCGTCCGGGAACTCGCCGACGCTGGAGCAGTCGTGCGCGTGCGAGGCGCTGTAGAGCACGCCCTCGTAGGAGCGGACGGCCTGGGTGGCGCCCAGGCAGGTGTCACGCCAGCGCTGCTCGAAGTTCGAGAGGTTCAGGGCGATCCGGCCGTCGAAGACACCGCCGCCGGTGCCCTCGTTGCCGGTGTAGAAGCCCGTGGCGTCCGTCTCGATGTCCTTGACGACGGAGTTCTGCGGGATCCAGCCGTTGGGGTACGCCTTGGTGACGGCGCCGCTCGTGGCGTTCACCACGGCCAGCGCGTGCGAGTTGGCGCCGTTGACGCTGAAGAAGTCGCCGCCGAGAAGGACGCTCTGTCCGTCCGGGGTGACCTCGATGGCGCGGCCCGGTTCGTCGGCGTTCGCCGTGAACGGCAGCAGCGCGCCGGTGGTGGTGATCGCGGCGAACCGCTCGCGCGTCTGCCCCTCGACGGTCCCGAAGTCGCCGGCCGCGTAGATCGTGGTGTCGGTGACGGCGAGCGCCCGCACGGTGGCGGGGAAGCTCGGGGTGAAGGACGCCCTCGGTGTGCAGGTGGCGATGTCGATCGCGGCGAGGCTGGAGACCGGGGTGCCGTTGACGGCGCCGAAGTATCCACCCGCGTACAGCGTCTTCTTGTCCGGCGAGACCACCAGGGTCCGCACGGTCGCGGTGCCGCTGCCGACGGTGAAGGAGAGGGCGCAGCCCGTGGGCGCGCCCGTGGCCGCGTCCATCGCGGCGAAGTTGACGGCGCTCCTCGGAGTGCCGGTGCCGCCGTCGGGCGGACGCACCTCGGAGAAGGTGCCGCCGACGAAGACGGTGTCGTTGGCCTCGGCGAGCGCCCAGACGACACCGTTGGTCTGCCAGGTCGGCAGATCGTCCGCGGTGAAGGCCACCGGCGGCGTCAGTGCCGCGGCCGTCGGGGCCAGAGAGCCTCCGGCTCCGGCCGCGACGGTCAGGACGAGGGCAGCGGTAAGCCCCCAGGATCTACGCATGTTCCCCCCAGGCGTCATAGCCCAGTCAATGTGGCGTGAAGTGGTGCAACTGCCATCTGATGAATGCGAACTGTATGACGAAGTGGCAGTCGGTCAAGCCAACTTGACCAATTCCGTAGCTTCCGGCCCTGCGGAACCCCGGGGCGCAGCCGCCCCTCGGGCACCCGGCAGGACCGGAAGCCGCAGCTCAGCGGTCGATGCGTACCGTCACGCCGGCCAACTGGTCCTCGACGAGACGGACATCGGCGTCGACCATGATCCGCGCCAACTCGTCCACCTGTACGGAGGGCTTCCAGCCAAGGAGGTCCCGGGCCTTGCTCGCGTCGCCGATCAGCGCGTCCACCTCGCTGGGACGCTCGTACTTGGGGTCGTAGCGGACGTGCTCGGCCCAGTCGAGCCCCACGTGGGTGAAGGCCGTCTCCACGAACTGCCGTACGGTCGCGGCGACTCCGGTCGCCACGACGTAGTCGGTCGGCTCGTCCTGCTGGAGCATCCGCCACATCGCGTCGACGTACTCGGGGGCGTACCCCCAGTCGCGTACGGCGTCGAGGTTCCCGAGGTAGAGCCGGTCCTGGAGTCCGGCCTTGATCCTGGCGACGGCCCGGGTCACCTTGCGTGTCACGAAGGTCTCGCCCCGGCGCGGCGACTCGTGGTTGAACAGAACGCCGTTCACGGCGAACATGCCGTACGCCTCGCGGTAGTTGACCGTCGTCCAGTAGGCGAAGACCTTGGCCGCGCCGTACGGGCTGCGCGGGTGGAACGGGGTCTGCTCGTTCTGGGGCGGCGGAGTGGCGCCGAACATCTCGGAGGAGGACGCCTGGTAGATCCGGGTGTCGACGCCGCTGGCCCGGATCGCCTCCAGAAGCCGCAGAGCGCCGAGCCCGGTGACGTCACCGGTGTACAGCGGGGCGTCGAAGGAGACCCGCACATGGGACTGGGCACCGAGGTTGTAGACCTCGTCGGGGCGTATGTCGCGGAGCAGGTTCACCAGGGAGACACCGTCCGAGAGGTCCGCGTGATGCAGCACGAAGGAACGGTTCGCCTGCTGCGGATCCTGGTAGATGTGGTCGATCCGCTCGGTGTTGAAGCTGGACGAGCGGCGGACGAGGCCGTGCACGGTGTAGCCCTTGGACAGCAGCAGTTCGGCCAGGTAGGAGCCGTCCTGCCCGGTGACGCCGCTGATCAGTGCGGTCTTGCTCATGCGTCGTGCCCCTCCTTGACGGGCCGGCCCCCAGCCGGTCCGTATCTTGCGGATATGGTCTGATCCAGGCAGAAAATCCGGATCTGGTGTACTGCGGTCCCGCTCGGCCTGGCATGATCCGGGCCATGACTGAACCGACGAGCGTCTCCCCGAGCGCATCGACGTCGTACCTGCCCGAGCGAGCCCGGATATTCGTCGCGGGACACCGCGGCCTCGTCGGCTCCGCGATCACCCGCCGGCTCACGGCCGACGGACACGAGGTGATCACCCGGACCCGTGCCGAGCTCGACCTGAGGGACGCGGCGGGGACCGCCGCCTTCCTCGCCGAGACCCGGCCCGACGCCGTGGTGCTCGCCGCAGCCAAGGTCGGCGGGATCATGGCGAACAGCACGTATCCGGTGCAGTTCCTGGAGGAGAACCTCCAGATCCAGCTGGCCGTCGTCGCCGGTGCCCACGCCGCCGGGGTCCGGCGCCTGCTCTTCCTCGGCTCGTCCTGCATCTATCCCCGGCTCGCGCCCCAGCCCATCAGCGAGGACGCGCTCCTGACCGGCCCGCTCGAACCCACCAACGAGGCCTACGCGCTGGCCAAGATCGCCGGAATCGTGCAGATCCAGGCGTACCGGAAGCAGTACGGCGCGCAGTACATCTCGGCGATGCCGACGAACCTCTACGGCCCCGGCGACAACTTCGACCTGGAGACCTCGCACGTCCTGCCCGCGCTGATCCGCCGCTTCCACGAGGCCCGCGAGGAGGGGCGGGAGGAGATCACGCTCTGGGGCTCCGGCACCCCTCGCCGTGAGTTCCTGCACGTCGACGACCTCGCCGCCGCCTGCGCCGTCCTGCTCCGCGGCTACGACGGCGACGAGCCGGTCAACATCGGCTGCGGCGAAGACCTCACGATCCGGGAACTGGCCGAGACCGTCGCCGGGGCGACGGGCTACCGGGGCCGGATCGCGTGGGACACGAGCAGGCCCGACGGCACCCCGCGCAAGCTCCTCGACGTGTCCCGGCTGACCGGACTCGGCTGGAAGCCCGCCGTCGCCCTGCCGGACGGGATCGCCGCCACCTACGCCTGGTGGCGGGAACAGCACTGATCTCATGCGGCGGCCGGCCCGTCAGTACGCTCCGCGACCGTCGACGACGGCGCGGAACGTACGGGCCATGACATCCACGTCACTCGTGAACGACCAGTTGTCGACGTAGTGCAGATCGAGCTCGACCGTCTCGTCCCACGACAGGTCCGAGCGGCCGCTGATCTGCCACAGCCCCGTCATCCCCGGCCGCACCGTGAGGCGGCGCAGCTCCACGTCCCCGTACCGCGCGACCTCCTCCGGCAGCGGAGGGCGCGGACCGACGAGGGACATCGAACCGAGCAACACGTTGATCAGCTGCGGCAGTTCGTCGAGCGAGGTGCGGCGAAGCAGCCGGCCCACGCGGGTCACGCGCGGATCGCGGCGCATCTTGAACATCAGCCCGTCGTGCTCGTTGGAGCGCTCCAGCTCCGCCCTGCGGGCGTCGGCGTCCAGGAACATCGTGCGGAACTTCCACATCACGAACGGCGCCCGGCCCTGGCCTATCCGCACCTGCCGGTAGAAGACCGGTCCGGCCGAGCCGAGCCGGACCGCGGCGCCTATCGCCAGGAACACCGGCGACAGCAGGAGCAGACCGAGCCCGGCGCCGGCCCGGTCCATCACGGACTTCAGGACCGGCTGCACCCCGCTGCGCAGCGGCGGAGCGACC
Source organism: Streptomyces sp. NPDC013457 (assembly GCF_043089925.1). Classification (NCBI taxonomy): domain Bacteria; kingdom Bacillati; phylum Actinomycetota; class Actinomycetes; order Kitasatosporales; family Streptomycetaceae; genus Streptomyces; species Streptomyces sp. NPDC013457. The sequence continues at coordinate 729,193 of NZ_JBICBL010000001.1, read as the reverse complement.
CGGAGCAGCGTCAGACCTGCGGCCGACGTGGTCTCGAGCCGCTTGACCGCGCACTCCACCAGGCCTGGGGCCAGGGCGAGTTCGGTCCCGGCGTCGTGCAGTCCCCAGGAGAGCCTGCGCAGCCGCTCGCCCGCCATCAGGGGGCCGGCCGCGACCAGGACGACATCGGCCTCCAGCTCGCGGGCGGCGGCGAGCACCTGCCGGGTGTCGCCGTCCGCGGCCTCCGGCACCGTGACGCCGAGCCGCGCCGCGACGGGCGCACCGGTAGGGACGTCACCCTCGCCGATGGCGACGACGCCGACCACCACGTACGGGTGCTCGGTCCGCCCGGCGAGATGCTCGGCGACGTCACCGGCGGCGGTGGGCTCGCCGAGGACCAGCACACGGGTCACCACCTGCGCCTCCCGGCGCGCGGCCACCAGGTGATGCCACGTCAGCTTCGAGCAGACCAGGGTGAGTACGGGCGCCGGGAGCAGCACGAGGAGACAGAGCAGTGCCGGGTGGTGCAGATCGGCGGCGGCCCGCAGCACGGCGAGGACCCCGAGCAGGATCAGCCAGTCGTGCAGGACGGGCAGGCTGCCCCGTGACTCACCGAGTTCGCGCCGCGCGTACCGCCGGCGCAGCGACCGCACCGCTGCCCACGCGAGGGCGGCCACGAGGGCGCTGGCATGGGCGTACGGCTGGCGCTCGACGTGAAGGGTCAGCGCGACCGGCAGTCCCACGCCGAGCACGTCGACGGTCAGCGCGGCGACGGAATACCAGCGCGCCTTGGCGCGAGGACGCGTCGTCGTAATGCTCGAACCGGTCGCGGTTCCGGCGGAGTTGGTCTCAGATGTGCGCGCATGCCACATGTACCCCCCAGGCACGTGTCGACGTTCGCCACCTTGTTAGTCGACCCCCTGATCGACGAACAAGCGTCGCAACGCCGGAACAGTACGACATACACGCGCACGTCCGCTGCAGTTCACGCGAACGACCTCAGAGGGTGATGGCGTATTCATCTCGTGACATGGGTGCCGGTGTGGACACGGCCGCGCGCATGATACGTCTGTTCAAAGGGAGTTGACGCACGTGGGACGTGGAGAGAAGGGGTGGGAACGTGTCGGAGGGAGACGAGATCGCGGTGGGGGAGAGAGCCGGTACTGTGGCGGAAAGCACACCCTCCGTCACGCCCCGGAAGCGCCGAGTGAGCCCGAAGCGCGTCCTGTTGGCGGCGCTGGCTCTGCTCGGCATCGGGGTTCTGATGGTCGGCGGCGCTGGCTGGTGGGCTGTCGATCACTACACCGGCAAGGTCGACCGCATCGCGGGTGCGTTCCCGACCCACGTCCCGCCGGCCCAGCAGCCCGCACCCTCCAAGGGCGGACAGACCTTCCTCCTCGTCGGTGTCGACAGCCGCTCCGACCTGCCGACCACCGGACGTGACGCCAAGGCGCCGTCCTGGCGGTACGGAGCCCAGCGCAGCGACACGATGATGCTGGTCCACCTCCCCGCCGACCACTCCAACGCCTACGTCGTCTCGCTGCCCCGCGACTCGTGGGTCGACATCCCCGGACACGGCACGGCCAAGCTCAACGCCGCCTTCTCCTGGGGTGGTCCGCCGCTGCTCATCGACACCGTCCAGCGTCTCACCGACGTCCGAGTCGACCACCTCGCGATCATCGACTGGGAGGGGTTCAAGGAACTCACCGACGCGGTCGGCGGGGTCGACCTCCGCGTGGACGGCACGGTCCGCCACATGAACGGCACCGAGGCGCTCGTCTACGTCCGCGAGCGCAAGAACCTTCCCCGCGGCGACTTCGACCGCACCCACCGCCAGCAGAACTTCCTGCGCGCCGTCCTCACCAGGACGATGACCACGCGCAACCTCACCAACCCCGTCCGGGCCGCGGAACTGCTCGACACCCTCACCGCGAGCGTCAGCGTCGACGACCGGCTCAGCGACGCCGACCTGCGCGAACTGCTCTGGGACAACCGGTCGGTGAGACCCGGCGACATGGTCTTCATGAACGCGCCCGTCGCCCGCACCGACACCGTCAAGGGCCAGTCCGTCGTCCTCCTCGACCGGGCGAAATCCGAGGCGTTGTGGGCGGCGATGCGGAACGACACCCTGGCGGACTACGTGGCAAGTCATCGCACCGACCGCCTCGGAAGCGGTACGCGATAGCGCCGGGCGACCGGCGCGCCACCGGCCCGACGGTGGTTGTTCCGCCGTCCGCCATCGGCTGTACTACAGCCAGCCCGCGGCCCCGCGAAAGCCGCGACCGACCCTAAGGACGCCCATGGCGGACAAGTCCGCGGCCCGGACCCACCGGGCGCCGGGGAGACGTCGCCTCGCCCCGGCCGTCGCCCTGGGCGTACTCCTCGCCGGGACCCTCGCCGGCATCGGCGCGGCGAACTCGCTCCGCGCGAACGCCCCCGCCGAGACGGCCGGCGCATCGCCCAAGGCGTACAGCACCGCCCTCCCCTTCGACCTGCCGGCGACCGCCGAGCTCCGCCGCTCGGACAAGCTGGTCTTCGCCCACTACTTCACCCCGTACCCGCTCTCCCTGGACAACGAGCCGGCCGACCGCGACTACTACGCGCGCAACTACCTGACCCCGGACGGCGAGAAGGGCCGACACCAGGCGTACGGAGGGCTGCTGCGCGACCGTCCGCTCCCGGCCGCGCCCGAGACCGGGGACTGGGAACTGGCCCATCTGCGCCAGGAGGTCCGCACCGCCCGCGACGCCGGACTCGACGGCTTCACCCTCGATCTGCTCTCCGAGACCGGACGCAACCGGGACCGCGCCGAACTGCTGCTCCGCGCCGCCCACGAGGAGGACCCGGGCTTCCGGATCCAGCTCATGCCGGACATGACCTCCCTGACGTCGACCACCCCCGCCGGCCTCGCCGATTCACTCGCGCAACTGGCCCTGAGCCCCTCGGCCCACCGGCTCCCCGACGGCCGGCTCGTCGTCTCCCCGTTCAAGGCCGAGGAGAAGGACCCCGACTGGTGGCGGCGCATGATGGCCGAACTGGAGACCCGGCACGGCATCCGGACCGCCCTCGTCCCGCTCTTCCTCGACTTCACACAGGGGCGGGACGCGTACGCGGCGATCAGCCACGGGTTCTCCGAGTGGGGCGCCCGCAGCGCCGCCCGCCAGGCGGGGGCGGTCGCCGACGCCGAACGGGCCCACCGTCTCGGGAAGATCTGGATGCAGCCTGTGTCCGTCCAGGACGCCCGCCCCAACCAGGGCGTCTACGACGAGGCAGGCAACACCGAGACCCTCCGCGCGAGCTGGGCGGCGGCCATCGAGTCCGATGCCGACTGGGTCCAGCTCACCACGTGGAACGACTACTCCGAAGGCACCCACGTCGCACCCTCCCTGCACAACGGCTACGCCTATCTGGACCTCGCCTCCTACTACCTGACGCGGTTCAAGACGGGTGCCTGGCCGCGGATCCTGCGCGACACCCTCTATCTGACCTCACGCGTCCAGTTCGCCGACGACCTCCCTCCGGCCGCCCGCCAGTCACAGGTGATACGACCCCGCGAGGGCACTGCGAACCCCCGCGACACCGTGGAGGTCCTCTCCTTCCTCACGGCCCCCGCGGACGTCCGCGCGAGGACCGGGGACGCCGAGCGCGTCTACCGGGCTCCGGCCGGTGTGCACGCGCAACTCTTCGCGCTCCGTACGGGCCACAGCGCTGCGACCGTCGTACGGGCCGGGACGACCACGACGAAGGTCACGACCCGCTACCCGGTCCGGCGGCCGGTCGCCAGACAGGACCTGCAGTACTACGCCGTGACGAGCGGCCGCAGCCAGCGCTGAGCGCGGCTGTCGGAGGCGGGCCCTAGCGTGGGGGCATGACGACGAACCGGGGGACCTTCGGAGCGGCGACGGGCGACGACCCGCCGCTGCCGGAGGGAGACAGGGAACAGAGATCCCGCGAGGTACGGGCCGCGGTCGAAGGGCTGCTCCAGATACGGCGGCTGACCGGCGGCGGAGGAGGCGGCGATCCACGGCCGCACCCGGCCGAGTGGGAGCGGAGGCAGCCCGTCCGGGCGGTGGCACTCGCGCTGGAGGCGGCCGGCATCGCGCCCTCGGCGGTCGACGCCTCCGGAGCCCGGACGGCGACCGGCTACCGGGTCACGGCCGGGGAGCGGCCCGCCACCGCGGTCGTGGAGTGGGTGGGGCCGCCCGGCGGGGGAGCGGCCCAGGAAGAGGAGTCCGCCCTGGGTGCGTGCGTCCCCGTCCTGGCGCGGCTCGGCTGGGAGGCGCTGCTCTACCGGGGCCCGCGGCGCAGAAGGTTCCTCGAAGTCGAGCCGATGGGGCACTGAAGGAGCCCCTGGCGGCCCGGCTTCGGGCGGTCCGGCGCGGGCGATTCGGGCCCGGTCAGGCGATGGAGGCGGAGACGATCGCCGAGACCGCGATGTTGCACGAGGCCGTGACCCAGACGGCCGGGTGGGGCTGCGGGTCCACGAGGGTGGCTCCGAGCTTGCCCGGCGTCACCAGGTCCACGACCAGGAACGCCACGGCCATCATCACCAGGCCGAGGAGTCCGAAGGCGGCCGTCGAGGCGAGCCCCTTGCCGAAGTCGTCGTACGTCGTCCATATGGAGGTGAAGACGATCCCCCCGATTCCGAGGAGTGCGGAGCTCAGGAGCGTCGCGGCGTTGCGGTTGCGCTCCTCCCAGATCTGGCGGCCGAGCTTCCCCGGCGTGAGCAGGTCCACGAGGACGATGCCGAGGATCAGCAGCACCACGCCGAGGGCGCCGTAGGCGGTGGCCCGGCCGAGGCCGTTGACGATGTCGCTCATGTGTTGCCGGCTCCGAGGGGATGGATCATGAATGATCGCGGTCAAGGACCGGCAAAATGTAGCGCATGCGCCGTGGGCCGCCTCCGGGTGGGCGCCCACCTCGCCGCGGCCCCTGTATGGAGCAACAACGCATCGGCCTCGGCCTCCGCAGAGGCGAGAGTGGAAGACGTACGGCTTCGGCTCTGCCCAGGGAGACCACAGATGACCACCCTCAACCGACGCGACCTCGGGCTCCTCGCCCTCCGGCTCGGCACCGGCGCCGTCCTCGTCGCGCACGGCACGCAGAAGCTGCTCGGCTGGTTCGGGGGAGGCGGAGTGGAGGGAACCTCGAAGGCGATGGAGGCGATGGGCTTCCATCCACCGCGCGAGAGCGCGATCGCCGCGGGACTCGGCGAGACGGGCGGCGGGGTGCTGCTGGCCCTCGGCCTGGCCACCCCCGCGGCCGGCGCCGCCGCTGCCGGAGCCATGGCGGGAGCGGTCTCCGTCCACGCCCCGGCCGGATTCTTCGCCCAGAGCGGCGGCTTCGAGTACCCGGCGTTCCTCGGCTTCACGGCTGCCGCCATCGGCGTCGCGGGCGCCGGCCGCTACTCCCTCGACCACGCCACCGGCCACGTCGTGGACCGTCCCTGGGTCGTCGCCACCGCTTTCCTCGGCAGCGCCCTGGCGGCCGCCGCCGTCGTGGGCCGCCGCGCCCAGGCCCGGAGCGAGGCCGCGCACGGCGAGGACGGGGCGGACGGCGGGGACGGCGACGACTGAGCGAGACCCTTCTTGACGCGGCGGCTCCCCGGTAGACCGGGGAGCCGCCGCGCTTCTGTGCGCCCGGAGTCGCGATCCACGTGAATCGGTGGAAACGGGCGCGTCACTCCCTATCGCCTGTGAAAACGCGGCGTTCCGCCCCACCGGCGGGGCGCCGCCCCTTTCGCCTGTTCGTGGCCGGCCACGCGCGCCCTCCGAACTCCGCGCCGACTACGGGCCGTCGACGGCCTCGCCCCGATGCCCCGTGCGGCACCGGACCTTCCCGCCCCCGAAACCTTTCGGGGGCGCACTCGTCATGACGGTGTGTGCGCCGTGGGGCTCACGCGCCGTGTTGCCACGCCCCGGCCCACCTGGAGCGGAGCCTTCCATCGAGTGGCCTCGTCTGTTGCACTACGAGTCATCTCCCGGCAACTGACTGCGCTTTGCCTTGCCTTACGTTCCTACGACGGAAGGACGCTCATGCAGCGCAAGTCCCTCTCCCTCCTGGCGGCGGCTGCGACGGTTCTGGGTACGGCTTCGGCAGTGCCCGTTGCGGAGGCGGCCCCGCCGCAGGGCTCCGCGGCCGCCAGTGCATCGGCCGCCGTCGTCGCACATCCCTTCATCCCCAGCGCTCCTTCGGCGCGCACCACCGTGGCGCCCGGCGTGACCCTGACCACCACCACGTACGGCAAGCAGGACGCCGACGACCGATGGACCGTCCACGTCTATCTCCCGGCTACCCCCGACGGCCCGCTCGCCTCCGCGGGTACGGCCCTCGGCCCCCGGGCCACCGCCGACCGGGTGGCCACCGCGCTGCGCGAGAAGGGGTTCGAGCCCCGCGTCGAGGAGGTCGTGGCCCCGGCGTTCGCCGACCGTCGCCCCGGAACCCTCGGCTGGACCGTCCGCGTCGGCCTCCACGCGAGCGAGGCCGAGGCGACGGCGCAGCTGAACCTGGTCAAGTCCGCCGGATTCGCGGGCGGTACGCGGTACACCGCACAGGACGGCACCGACCAGAAGGCGCCGCAGAAGGTGCACATGCTGCGCGTGGACTTCCGTACGTTCAAGGGCAGCGTGGACACGGACTTCGGCCCCGAGCTCCACGGTACGGAGAAGCTGACCGACCTCATCGCCTCCACCGGCGCGCTCGCGGGCATCAACGGCCAGTGGTTCTACAACGAGGCACCGGGCGGCATGTACGTGAAGAACGGCAGGCTGCTCGGCACCGCGACCCAGGGCCGGGCCGGCCTCAAGGTGACCGACGCCGGCCGCTCCTTCGCCGTGGACACGTACACCGCGCATGTGACGCTCAAGGCCGGGACGGAGACCGTCGAGGTCGACGGGGTGAACCGGGTGCCAGGCGACGTCTGGAACTGCGGTGGCGTCGGCGGCGACCTGCCGACGCAGAAGCCGCAGCACGATCTCAGGTGCACCGACGACAGCGAACTGGTGCGCTTCACCCCCGAGTGGGGCGAGCCGCCGACCGGTACGGGCGCGGAGGCCGTGCTCGACGCCGCAGGCCGCGTGACCGCGGTGAACACCTCGCGCGGCGCGAGCGTGCCGGACGGCGGATCCACCCTCCAGGCGACCGGAGCGAGCGCGCAGTGGCTCCTCGCGCACGCCGTGGTCGGCCGGACGCTGACGTTCACCGAGCGGGTCGAGGACGGCAGGGGGCGCCAGGTGCCGCTCACCTCGGACACCACGATCCTCCAGGTCGGTCCGACCCTGGTACGTCAGGGGAAGGTGTCGGTCAACGCCCAGGCGGACGGCATCATCAGGGACGGCGCCGACCAGACCTTCACGTACAACTGGACCCTGCGCGCCAACCCGCGCTCGATGGTCGGCGTGGACGAGCTGGGCAGGCTGATGCTGGTGGTCGTCGACGGCCGGCAGGCCGGCTACAGCGAGGGGCTCGGCGTCGCACAGGCCGCTCAGCTGATGAGGCAGCTCGGGGCGCGCGAGGCGATGAACCTCGACGGCGGCGGCTCCAGCGTCCTCGCCACCGCCCGGTCGGGCATCGTCAACCGGCCCTCCGACGCGACGGGTCAGCGCTCGCTGGGCAACGTCCTGGTGATTCGTCCATGACGTCCATCCGCCCATGACGTCCGCCTGACGACACCGCCACGACCGCCGGCCGCACGAGGGAGGCCCTGCGTGCGGCCGGCCCGCGCGCCGACCCCCGCGCGCCGCCCCGCCTGTCGGCCCTTCCGGGGGCCCGGCCCTCGGCGGGTTCCCCCGACAGACGCCTCCCGCGTGCGGCGGGCGGCCGGGGTGGTGAGACTGGTGCCATGGCGCACAAGGTGTTTCTGGAGGGCGGGCCGGACGACCTCCCCGAGCGGATCGTGCAGGTCGAGACCCCCGGCGAGGACGTGAAGCTCCCGCATCTCGGCGGATACGAACACTTCAGGGAGACCCCACGCCGCGAGGACACCGCCGCGGGCACCCTGCGGGTGTACGAGTGGTGGGAGCGCACGGAGATCGCCGAGTAGGCGAGTCTCCGGACTGTCCGGATCATCCGAGTGACCTCGGCGGACCACACTCTGCACGCGCCCCACGACACACACCGGCAGGCATACCGGCACCCGTCCCGGGCACGCGCTGAGAGGACGTGGACGCGCGCGGCAGGTGCGAGGCGAATCGAGTCATGACCGAGAAGAAGATCATCACGGTGTTCGGGGCGACCGGCAGCCAGGGCGGCGGGCTCGTCCGCGCCGTCCTGAGCGACCCGGACGAGGAGTTCGCGGTACGTGCCGTCACCCGCCACCTCGAATCGGACGCGGCGCGGGAGCTGGAGCGCCTCGGTGTCACCGACATCGTCCAGGCCGACATGGACGATCCGCCCAGCCTCGCCCCGGCCTTCGAGCACGCTTACGGAGCCTTCCTGGTCACCCCGTTCTGGGAGCACATGTCCGCAGCCCGGGAGAAGGACCAGGCCCTGGCGCTCGCCCGGGCGGCCTCGCACGCGGGCGTGCAGCACGCCGTCTGGTCCACGCTGGAGGACACGCGCGCGTGCATCCCGCTCGACGACGACCGGATGCCCACGCTCCAGGAGCACTACAAGGTGCCGCACTTCGACGCCAAGGCGGAGGCCGACCGGTACTTCACCGAGGAGGGCGTACCGACCACCTTCCTGCGCACCACCTTCTACTGGGAGAACTTCTTCGACTTCTTCCCCCCGTCGCGCGGCGAGGACGGAAGCCTCCGGCTGAACTTCCCGATGGGCGACCACCGGCTCTCGGGCATGGCCGCCGCCGACATCGGCAGGACCGCCCTGGCCATCCTCAAGCGGGGTACGGATCTCATCGCCGCCACGGTCAGCATCGCCGGGGAACACCTCAAGGTCGCCGACATCGCCGCCGCTCTCGGGGAGGCGCGGGGCGAACCGGTGCTGTACCGGCCGCTGACGCCGGACGCGTACCGGGCCCAGGGGCATCCCGGCGCGGACGAGGCGGGAAACATGTTCCAGTTCTTCGCCGACTGCGAAGAGCCGTACACCAGGGCCCGCGACCTCACCGCCGCCCGCGACCTCAACCCCGCGCTGCAGGACTTCGCCACCTGGCTCGCCGCACACCGCGACGAGGTGCGTGAGGCCTGGAAGGACTGACCTCGGCGGCGCGGCGGCCCTCACGGACGGAGACCACATGGCGCCCCGGTACAGTACGAGCGAGCCTCGGAGGATCCGGGCGGGGCGGCGCACGGTGGAGGTCGGGCGACCGGAGAAGGTGCTCTTCCCCGACGACGGCATCACCAAGGCCGACCTCGCCGCGTACTACCGCACCGTCGCCCGCCGGATGCTTCCGCAGCTGCGCGGCCGGCCGCTGATGCTGGAGCGCCACCCGGACGGCATCGGCGACCGGGGGTTCATGCAGAAGGACATCCCGGACCACTTCCCGGACTGGGTCCACCGCGCCGAGCTCCCCAAGGAGGGCGGCACGGTCACGTACGTCCTGTGCGAGGACACGGCCACCCTGGTCCTGCTCGCAGGCCAGGGCTGTGTCACCCCGCACCGATGGCTCTCCCGGGCCGACCTGCCGGACCGGCCCGACCGGCTCGTCTTCGACCTCGACCCGTCCGGCGACGACTTCGCGCGGGTCCGCGAGGCGGCGTGGTGGCTCCACGACCTCCTGGACGAGCTGCGGCTCCCCTCGCAGCTGATGACCACGGGCTCACGCGGCCTGCACGTCAGTGTCGCGCTGGACCGCGGCGCCGGCTTCGACGAGGTACGCGGATTCGCCTCCGGCGTCGCCCGCGTCCTCACCGCCCGCCACCCCGACCGGCTCACCACCGAGGCCCGTAAGAAGGCGCGCGGAGAGCGGCTCTACCTCGACATCCAGCGCAACGCGTACGGCCAGACGGCCGTCGCGCCCTACGCGGTACGCGCCCGGCCCGGCGCACCCGTCGCCGCGCCGCTCGCCTGGGCCGACCTGGACGACCCGGGCCTTGACGCCCGGAGCTGGACCCTCGCCGACGCGGACCGGCTCCTCCGGAGGAACCCCTGGACCCCCGCCCCGCGCCCCCGCTCGCTCGACGCGGCGGCGAGGCGCCTGCGCCAGGTCACGGTCGACTGACGCCTGTGCCCCGTCCGCGGGGGTGGCAGGGTCGCCGGTGCCGGGATCGCCCCGACGGCCCCACGGGCGGACGCGTCCGGCGACAATTGCGTACGTCGCCCCGCGGGCAGCCCGACACGGGCAACGCCCCGCGGGCGACGGAACTTTCGGCGAGCAGAAGGCGAGACACGAGGCATGCACGTCAGCGCGCACATCGAGGCCGTCTACACCGAGATCTGCCGACGCAACCCGGGGGAGGCGGAGTTCCACCAGGCGGCGGCCGAAGTGCTCGACTCCCTGGCACCCGCGCTCGACCGGCACCCGGAGTACGCGGACAGCGGAATCCTGGAGCGGCTCTGCGAGCCCGAGCGGCAGCTGCTCTTCCGGGTCCCGTGGGTCGACGACCAGGGCACCGTAAGGGTGAACCGGGGCTTCCGCGTGGAGTTCAACAGCGCCCTCGGGCCGTACAAGGGAGGCTTGCGGTTCCACCCGAGCGTCAACCTCGGCATCGTCAAGTTCCTCGGCTTCGAGCAGATCTTCAAGAACGCGCTGACCGGGATGGCCATCGGCGGCGGCAAGGGCGGCTCCGACTTCGACCCCAAGGGCCGCTCGGACGCGGAAGTCATGCGCTTCTGTCAGTCCTTCATGACCGAGCTGTACCGGCACCTGGGCGAGCACACCGACGTACCGGCGGGCGACATCGGCGTCGGGGCACGGGAGATCGGCTATCTGTTCGGCCAGTACAAGCGGATCACCAACCGGTACGAGTCAGGCGTCCTCACCGGAAAGCCGGTCGGCTGGGGCGGCTCGCACGTCCGCACCGAGGCGACGGGCTACGGCGCGGTCTACTTCGCCGAGGAGATGCTCACCACGCGCGGCGACGGCTTCGACGGGCGCCGGGTGGTGGTCTCCGGTTCGGGGAACGTGGCCCTGTACGCCGCCGAGAAGGTGCACGCCCTGGGCGGCCGGGTGGTGGCCTGCAGCGACTCCTCCGGATACCTCGTCGACGAGGACGGCATCGACCTGGAGCTGCTCAAGGACGTCAAGGAGGTACGCAGGGCCCGGATCTCCGCCTACGCGGAGGCGAAGCCGACCGCCCGCTTCTCGGCCCGCGGCACGGTGTACGACGTGCCGTGCGAGATCGCCCTGCCGTGCGCGACGCAGAACGAGCTGGGCCGCGACGACGCCGTCGCGCTGGTCAAGCACGGAGTCATCGCGGTCGCCGAGGGCGCGAACATGCCCTGTACTCCGGACGCGGTGAAGGTGTTCCGGGAGGCGGGGGTCCTCTTCGGCCCGGGGAAGGCCGCCAACGCGGGCGGCGTGGCCACCTCCGCCCTGGAGATGCAGCAGAACGCGGCCCGCGACAGCTGGTCCTTCGAGGAGACCGAGGCCCGCCTCGCCACGGTCATGCGCGGCGTCCACGCGGAGTGCCGGGCCACCGCCGAGGCGTACGGCGGCGACGCGGAGGACTACGTGCTCGGCGCCAACGTGGCGGGGTTCCTGAAGGTCGCCCGGGCGATGGCGGCGCAGGGCGTCATCTGACCCTCTTCCCGAGCGGCCCCGGTGCGTCAGAGGGCCGCTCGGGGGTGGGGCGCGCCGCCTTCGGCGTGCTCCCGCCGAACGGCGGGGGCATCGGCCGTACGCTGCGTCTGTCCGAGGCCCCTTCGAAAGCGCGGATGCTCTTGCTTGCCGTCACCGTCATCGCGGGCATTCTCTTCACCTGGTGCGTCCTGTCGCACCGGCTCGCGCGATGGAGCATCACCGCGCCGATCGCCATGATGGTCGCGGGCATCGCCCTCACCAGCGGCTCCGACCCGCCGCTCGTCTTCGACCTCGGCGACCTGGCCGGCTTCGAGCACGCCGTGGAGGTCGTCCTCGCGCTCCTGCTCTTCGTCGACGCGACCGAGGTGCCCAAGGGGGTCATCCGCCGGGAGCGGAGCGTCGTCGTCCGACTCCTCGGCGGCGGGCTGCCGCTCACCCTGGCCGCCGCGTTCCTGACCGCGCTCGCCTTCTTCCCCCAGCAGCCCGGGTGGGTGCTCGCGGTGCTGGCGACCGTCGTCGTCCCGCTCGATCTCGCGCCCACCGCCGCCGTGCTCCGGGACAAGCGCATCCCGGCGCGTCTGCGGGACGTGCTCAACGTCGAGGGCGGTCTGAACGACGGAATCGTCTCGCCGGTGTTCCTGCTCTGCGTCGCCGCCGCCGTCGAGTCCCACACGGCGAGCGACGACTATGCCGAGGCCGTCCTCGACGCGGTCGCGGCGGCGGCCTGGGCCGTCGGAGCCGGATCACTCGTCGGCTATGCGGCCGGCCGGCTGCTGCGCGGGTCCTGGGCCCGGGGCTGGACCCAGCCCGCCGCGACGAGGCTCGCGGTGCTGAGCGTGCCGATCGCCGCGTACACCCTGTCCGCCGCGCTGGGCGGCAACGGCTTCGTCGCCTCCTTCGTCGCCGGTGTCTGCCTCGCCCCCTCGCTGCGGCAGCTGCCCGAGGACGCCGTGGAGATGACCGACGACCTGGTCACCCTGCTGACGCTCGCCCTGTGGTTCCTCTTCGGACAGATGGTCAACGACGAGTTCTGGGACGGCTTCCACCTCTCCGTCATCCTCTACGGACTCCTCGCCGTCACCCTGATCCGTGTCGTGCCCGTGCTGCTCGTGCTGATCGGTACGGACGTGTCCCTGACCGACCGGCTCTTCCTGGGCTGGATGGGGCCCCGGGGTGTGACCACGGTGGTCTTCGGGCTCCTCGCCACGCTGGAACTGCCCGCCGTCGGCGGCGGTGACTTCATCTCCCGCGTGATGGTGATCACCGTCATGGTCAGCGTCGTCCTGCACGGCCTGAGCACCGAACCCGTCGGCCGCCTCTACGCCCGCCGCCGACGCGTCTCGCCGCCGGAACCCACGCCCCGGGGCGTGGACTGAGACACACCCGGCCGGGGCAGGACACGGCGGAAGGGCGGGCTGCGGTGCCCCCGGGGGCCGGCCCCCCCCCCGGGCCCGGCGGGCGCCGGCGGGCGCGCCGCCCCCCCCCCGCGCCGCGGGCGGGGGTGGGGGGGGGCAGCCGAACAAGACCCCGCCCCGGCA